>DATFAZ010000153.1:0-76765 GCA_035254105.1 Noviherbaspirillum sp.
ATCCGCGCAGTCGATGCAGCATCGCCGGAAGTTGCCGTACGGATTGTACTTTGACATCGACGTAAACGGGGCGCTTTGTGAAGCGCGGGAATGTTGCATTGCAACTCTGATAATTCGGATTCGTTGCCAGATACTGCGTTACCCACGCGGTATGCATCCCGAGCGCTTTTGCGGCTTTCAGATTGTCAACGGTATCCTCGACCAGCACACAGCGCCGGGCAGATACCCGCTCCTTTGCGAGCAGCTTGCGCAATAATTGCTTGGAAGGCTTGGGTCGGAGCTGGCGATGTACCAGCATCGACTCAATCGCCACATGCCGGGCAAAATGCCGGTGTAGACCGAGATGGCGCATCACCTCATGCGAATAGCGACGCGGGGCATTTGTCAACAGAATCTTGCGGCCGGGCAGGCGCTTGAGCAAGCGTCCCAAGCCGCGCTCGGCACGAATCATGGCATTGAGGTCGTCGAAACGATGCGCCTCATGCAGAAAATCTTCCATCCGGACCTGGTGATGCCGCACCATGCCAAGCAGTGTGGCGCCATAACGCTTCCAATACGCCAGCCGTACCGCATTGACCGTATCCGCATCTGCCGGCGCATCCACCGTTCCCAGCACGTTCGCCATGTAGGCATTCATGTTGGCATTAATCGCTGGGAAAATCGCATGCGATGCGTTATGCAGCGTGTTATCGAGGTCGAACAACCAGACGGGTGCAGGCATCGGAAAAGAACCAGGCATTCGGACAAGCGAACGCAAACGTTATGAAACCGGGACTTTTCGCCCCGGCGCTCCTGCAGAGAATAATGCAACACAGAAAGCGTCTACACAAGTCGACCAGAGCGGGAAACAGCGCCAACCCGCAGGCGAGGAAATGTGCAGATTTATAAGGGGGAAAGGGGAGGATGCGGAATCCCCCGGCGAATGCCAGAATCCCGCATCTGAACTGATCAGTGCGACCGGATCATCGTACCGAACGCTTGCTCCGTCAGCACTTCGAGCAGCAGCGAATGCTCGATGCGGCCGTCGATGATGTGCACCGTATTGACGCCGGATTTCGCGGCATCGAGCGCAGAGGAAATTTTCGGCAGCATGCCGCCAGAGATGGTGCCATCAGCAAACATTTCGTCGATCTCGCGTGCGGACAGGTCTGTCAGCAGATTGCCCTGCTTGTCCATCACGCCCGGGATATTGGTCATCATGATCAGCTTTTCGGCTTTCAGGATTTCCGCGATTTTACCGGCCACCAGGTCGGCGTTGATGTTGTACGCCTGGCCATCCTCGCCAAAACCGATCGGGGAAATGATCGGGATGAAAGCATCGTCCTGCAGCGCCTTGACGACCGCCGGGTTGATCGCATCGATTTCGCCGACGAAGCCGATGTCGAGGAACTTGCCCGGATTCTCCTTGTCCGGCATTTGCATCTTGCGCGCCCGGATCAGGCCGCCATCCTTGCCGGTCAAGCCGACTGCCTGGCCGCCATAGTGATTGATCAGCATGACGATGTCCTGCTGCACTTCACCACCCAGCACCCACTCGACCACTTCCATGGTTTCTTCGTCGGTAATACGCATGCCCTGCACAAAAGTGCCCTGCTTGCCGATCTTCTTCAATGCATTGTCGATCTGCGGTCCGCCACCGTGTACCACCACCGGATTCATGCCGACCAGCTTGAGCAGAATCACATCGCGCGCAAAGCCGTGCTTGAGGCGTTCTTCGGTCATCGCGTTGCCGCCATATTTGACGACGATGGTTTTACCGTGGAATTTGCGAATATAAGGCAGCGCCTCGGCAAGAATTTCCGCCTTGATTCGCGGTGCTACCCCGCTCAGGTCGGTGGTCGGATCGGTAAGTTCGGTCATTGCAGGTCCTCTGGCGCTTAAATGAATTGCGCGATTTTACAGCGAAAGCGCGCTGATTTCTTGAGCGTTTTCCTTGTCTTTCCAAGCCCCAGCGGCTAGTCTTTTTGTTCAAATGATAACGAGAACAACGTGACTACCCACTTTGATCGCGATCTCGAAAGCCTGCGGCCGGGGCTATTGCGTTTTGCCGTCCTGCAGTTGCGCAACCACAGCTTGGCAGAAGACGTGGTGCAGGACACGCTGATCGCAGTACTTGAAAAGCCGGACCGCTTCGCCGGGCAGTCCACGCTACGCACCTATGTCACCGCCATCCTGAAACACAAGATCATCGACGCCATCCGTTCGTCCAAACGCGAAATCCCGATCGACACCGGCGAAAATGATTCGGACGCTGACGTGATCGATGCCTTGTTCCAGCCGGACGGCCACACCGTCGATATGCCCCGTCAATGGGGCGACCCGCATGCAACGCTGGAACAGAAGGATTTCTTTCGCGTACTGGAAATATGTCTTGAAAAACTGCCGGCAAAAATGGCGCGCATTTTCATGATGCGCGAATGGCTGGAACTGGAGACTGAAGAGATCTGTAAGGAATTACATATCTCGACGTCTAATGCATGGGTCATGCTGTACCGTGCCCGACTACAACTACGGGAATGCCTTGACCTGAAATGGTTCGGCAAATAGGAAATCTTCCATGTTGCTCAAGCCCACTTGCAAGGAAGTTCACCGCCTGACGTCCGAAGGCATGGATCGTGAATTGTCGCTCGTCGAGCGCACGCGTATGCGCATGCATTTGCTGGTGTGTACAGCGTGCCGCAACTTCACCGGGCAGATGGCTTTGCTGCGGCACGCTATGCGCAATCTTTCGCCCTCTGTCGATGGCACCGCGAAAAATGAGACGGAATGACAGGCGGTCTGGCGACAGCGCAATCAGCTCTTTATGCCGGCTCGCATTCACGCATTGACTGCTTCGGGAATCCAGCCTTGATATTGTCCAACGCACCTTTCGCCTGGGCGTCGATCTTGCGTAGCTGGAACGCAACCATTCCGGTATTGGCGCCGCGCTGAACGATACGTGCGCTGCGTACACCTTGCCGGTTCAGCTGCGCCAGATGGGCGCGTGCTGCTTCTTCCTGCTTGAATACCCCAAGCGAAATTCCCCATCGCAGCGCTGGATTGTCCTGGATGATGAAGAAATCGGTAACGCCGAGCTGCCGCAATTGTTCCGCTTTTCGCTCGGCTGTTTCCCGGTCGCCTTGCGGCGGGATGAACACCATGTGCGAAGAGACTTCCTGAATCGACCGCTGCGATACCCGCTCGCCCAGTGCCAGAGCGGCGAGCTGCGTACTGAAGCGCTTCGCGTCTTCAGGATTGAAATTGCCAATCTCGATACACGCCAGCACTTCCGCTTTTTTCTCCACCTGCGCAGTTGGCGGTTCCGCGGCAGGAGCCGGTTCCGGCTTTGCCTCGGCAGACGAAATCAGCCGGATCTTGTCGGCATTGAGCTGATTTGCGATGCGCGCGGGTTCGCGCCCGTTCGGCAGCAGGGTATCGAGCGCACCTTGCTGGTATGCGAGCAGGCCGGCGTTCGCCAACAACAATATCCAGAAAAAGAATTTCAGCATTATGTATTCATTGCAACCGTGTGCAAGCCAAGCAGCACCAGATTATCGACTGTCGTATGCGGCACCGACAGATGCGGTGCAATCAGCCGGGCAGCGCCGCCGGACAGGATGCACTGTACCGCTCCCTGTCTTCTCGCATGGGCTGCCGCCGCGCGCTCGATTGCGCCGGCCTGCGCAGCCAGGCATCCGCTGACAATCGCCGCATCGGTATGATCGGCAAACGGTTCCGACACATCGAGCGTTTCCGCGACCTGCGGCAGCTGCGCGGTGTTTTTTGCAAGCGACGTTGCCATCAACCCAAGCCCCGGCAGGATCATACCACCCAGGAAAACCCCACCTGCGGTAATAGCATCAACCGTCGTCGCGGTGCCGCAAGTGGCCACGATCAGCGCCTGACCGGGAAACAAGGCATGGGCCGCAATGGCCGAGGCGAAACGGTCGCAGCCGAGCTGGGTCGGCTGCCGGTAATTGTTGCGAATGCCTGCCATTACGGGCGCCGAGGAAAACCACTCCAGAGGCACCGGCTGCATGCCGAGCGCACCGAGCAGGGCCTGCTCCAGCAGGTCGCGCATCGCTTGTCCGGCGACATTCGATATCAGCACCCGTACGATATTCCGGTGGTCCCACGCATCGCACAATTGCCGGATTTGCGCGTGCTCGACCATGCCCGAGTCAGCCCATCGGCCTGGCGTTCGCTCGCCATTGGCAACCAGCGCCCATTTCACCCGCGTATTGCCGGCATCAATCAACAGTAACACGACCTAGTTCTCCCTTGCTCGCAACGATACATCGCCTGCCATGACAGCAACGCGCCCGGCAGCCGTATCCAGCAAAAAGCGGCCGATGCCATCGACACCAACCGCAATGCCCTCATGCACCACTCTGCCATTATCAAGAATGGCAACAGCCTGCCCCTTGTAGGCATGCAGCGCATTCCAGCGTTCCGTAAACGTGGACAGCCCTTCATGCTCGAACTGCACCAGCGATTCAGCCAGGCTGCTCAGCAGGGTTGCCATCAACATATCCTGATCGAGGTCAGCCAGCCACGGTATGCTGGCCGCCGGCCGGCCGATCTGCGCTACGACATTGGCGTCGAGCGCCATGTTAATGCCTATGCCAATGACAGCCCAACTCGCGTCATGCGGCACGCGACCGGCCAATGCAGTTTCGATCAGAATGCCGGCAAGTTTCTTGCCTTCGAAGAGGATGTCGTTCGGCCATTTCAACTTGACCGCCACGCCGAACATGGCCAGCGCGTCCGCCAGCGCCACACCGACAGCCAGCGGCAAACCGACCAGCGCATGCACCGGCGCATTGAATTTCCAGGCAAGAGAAAAAGTCAGGGAAGCGCCGGGTGCCGAAAGCCAGCTGCGGCCGGCGCGACCGCGGCCTGCGGTCTGGGAGCGGGCAATCAGTAAACTTGGTGCAGTGAGATTCGGCAGTGCGGCAAGCAGGTCCGCATTGGTCGAACCGGTTTCGTCCACTATCCGCACCGTCACCGGCTGAGCGGCGGGCCGGCACAAGGCGGCAATACGTTCGGATGCAAGCGCGTTTTTCATATAACCATTGTAGCGGCATGCTTGCCGTAAAGTCATTACGGATGACCCCTGCCGTATTCTCCCTTACACTAGCAACATGTCAAATCAGCATCCATCTCCGCTGCTTGCTATTCATAAGGACGGGCAAACCACCGTGTCGGCCAGCGGGTCATGGCAGGTGCATACGCTGGCACAACCGGGCGCAATGGCAGAAATCGAGTCGGGGCTGCAAACCGCGTCCAAAGAGCATGACCTTATCTGGGACCTTACCCGCATCGCTGCGCTGGACCATATCGGCGCGCAGGTTTTCTGGAATGCATGGGGCAAGACTCGCCCAGCCCGCCTTGCTCTGTCGCCGATGCAGGAAGATATTTTCGAGCGGATCGAGCAGGCCGGCCCGCTCATGCTGCCTGAACAGAAGCCGCAATACTGGTTTGCACCGGTTGCGATCGGCCGCTTCCTGCACGGCATCGCGGGCCACCTGCTCAGCTTTGTCGGCTTGATCGGACAACTGTCGCTGGACCTGGCATCGTTCGCAAGACATCCCTTGCGCGGTCCATGGAAGGAAATTTCGTCCAATATTTTCCATATCGGCTATCAGGCCCTTGCCATTACCGCGCTGGTAGGCTTCCTGATCGGCGTCGTGCTGTCCTATCTTTCGGCGCAGCAGCTGCAAACTTTTGGTGGCGACATTTATCTGGTCAACCTGCTCGGCATGAGCATCGTGCGCGAACTGGGGCCGTTACTGTCTGCGATCCTGGTCGCCGGCCGCTCCGGCTCCGCAATCACCGCACAGCTTGGCGTGATGCGCGTCACCGAAGAACTGGATGCGATGCTAGTGATGGGCATGCCGCACGGTTTCCGGCTGATCATGCCGCGCGTATTGGCGCTGGCGATCTCGATGCCGCTGCTGGTGGTATGGACCGATGCGGTAGCGCTGCTCGGCGGCATGGCGGCGGCCAAGCTGGAGCTCGGCTTGTCGGCCACCTATTTCATCCAGGAGCTGCCGGATGCCGTGCCCTTGGCGAACTACTGGATCGGACTCGGCAAGGGCGTGATCTTCGGCTGCCTGATTGCGCTGGTGGCATGCCACTTCGGCTTGCGCGTCAAGCCGAATACCGAAAGCCTGGGGCAAGGCACCACGCTGTCGGTGGTCACCGCGATTACCGTGGTGATCCTGGCTGATGCGGTGTTCGCGATTGTGTTCAAGGGCGTGGGGTTCCGTTGATGCCGGCGCCGATCATCCAGATAAAAAACCTGTGGACGCAGTTCGACCAGTTCGTCATTCATCAGGACCTGAGCCTGGAAGTGCAGCAGGGAGAAATCCTGTCGCTGGTCGGCGGCTCCGGCTCCGGCAAGACCACCCTGTTACGCCAGATGCTCGGACTGGAAAGGCCGACGCGCGGCAGCGTGCAGGTGTTCGGCGAAGACATTCACGGTGGCGGCAATGGCGGGCACCAGCGGCGGTTGCGAAACAGATGGGGCATGCTGTTCCAGCACGGTGCCCTGTTTTCCGCGCTGACCGCGTTCGACAATGTCGCACAGCCGCTGCGCGAGTTGCGCACCCTGCCGGAAGATTTGATCCGTGATGCGGTATTGTTGAAGCTAAACATGGTTGGCATCGGGCCGAAGGATGCGCTGAAGATGCCGTCCGATCTATCCGGCGGCATGGTCAAGCGCGTGGCACTGGCACGGGCACTGGCGCTCGAACCGGAACTGCTTTTCCTGGACGAGCCGACCGCCGGCCTTGATCCCGATTTGTCGGACAGTTTTGTGAGCCTGATCCGCGGGCTGCATCAGCAACTACACCTGACGGTAGTGATGGTCACGCACGACCTCGACACGCTGTTTGCGCTATCGACAAAAATCGCGGTCCTGGCGGAAAAACGCGTGGTTGCCACCGGCACAGCGGAACAGGTACTGGCTAACCCGCATCCGTTCATCAAGCAGTTTTTCCTGGGTGCACGCGGACAGCGCGCCCTTGAAGTCTTAAGCGAGAAAGAATTGGAAAGTCATCATGGAAAATAAGGCACATGCATTGATTGCCGGCCTGTTCACCGTCGCGCTGCTGGTTGCCACCGTCATGATTGGCCTGTGGCTCAATCGCGACCGGGTGGAATGGGTGCCATACCAGATCGCCACCAAGCTCTCGGTCCCGGGTCTCAATCCGCAGGCCACCGTGCGCTATCGTGGACTGGATGTCGGCAAGGTCGAGGAAATCTCCTTCGATCCGCTGGAAGTAGGGCAAATCCTGATCCATCTGAACATTCGCCCCGATACGCCGATCACGCAATCGACCTTTGCTACCCTCGGCTATCAGGGCGTCACCGGTATCGCTTATGTACAACTGGATGACGACGGCAGTCGCCCGGTGAGGGTGCCGAGCAGCAAGGAAAACATCGCGCGCATCGAAATGCGGCCCAGCCTGTTCGACCAGTTGCAAAACCGGGGCCTGGCTATCCTGCAGCAGACGGAGGAAGTGGCCAAGCGCGTCAACAACCTGCTGCAGCCCGATAACCAGAAAAAGATCCTGGCCGCATTCGACAATGTCAGCAAAGCTGCAACCGAACTCGAAACGATTCCGCGCCAGCTGCAGCCGACGCTGGCAAAACTCCCGGCAATGACTGCACAGGCGCAGCAGACCCTGACTTCGCTGAACGCCTTGTCCAATGATGCGAAGGCACTGACAAACAACCTGAACAGCATGATGACGGCCCTGCAGGCACCACATGGCGTTCTCCCTGAAATGGCAGGTGCCGCAGCACAGGTGCGTGCAGCCGCCGACAGGCTGGAACATGAAACCCTGCCGGTTATCAACGACGCGCGCTCGTCGATACGCGCCTTCAATCGTACGCTCGACAGCTGGCGCGAACGTCCGCAAAGCGTCTTGTTCGGTGGTCCGGCAGCGGAACCGGGGCCAGGAGAACCGGGTTTTGCGGCGCCATCAAAATAAAGGGGGAACGCGCATGAAAAGAGCCTTACCGATTACCCTTGCATTGCTGGTCGCTGGCGGCAGCACATTGCTTGCTGGCTGCGCGGCAGGCCGGGGCGAAACTGCCAGCCTGTACGACTTCGGGCCATTGCCTGCACAGCAGTCCGGCGCGCAATCTGCACTGCCCGCATCGACTCCATTGCCGCCATTACCACCAATAAGCATCGCTGAAATCCAGGTTCCAGCCTGGCTCGACAGCACGCATATCTACTACCGCCTCAATTATGCGAACAGCCAGCAGCCGCGCCCCTATGCGCATGCACGCTGGACCATGACGCCGGCGCAATTGCTGCTGCAACATCTGAAGGCACGCATTTCACAGGCCGGCGGTGTCGCGCTCGCCGCGTCCCACGGCGCAGCCAATATCCCGGTGCTGCGCATCGAAGCTGACGACTTTACGCAAAACTTCGATGCGCCTGCACAAAGCAGCGCGCAAGTGATCCTGCGCGCATCGGTATTCCGGGGCCGCACCTTAATTGCGCACAAGAGTTTCGTCATGCGGGCGCCTGCACCGGCTGCCGATGCGGCCGGTGGCGCGCAGGCACTGGCAGCGGCCAGCGACGCAGCAGTCACCGATATGATCCTCTGGCTGGCAAAGCTTGATCTCAAATGACCGATCCGGCCCGCGCCTGCACAACCCATGATGACCGCACCATGCCGCTAAACGAGGAAGATCGTTACACCGCGCAGCCCGGCGGCGCGGATCATCCATCGATCGGCGCACGGGTCGGCTTGCTGATGTATATCATCCTGATTGTCTACGCCAGCCTGTATCCGTTTTCCAACTGGCACGATATCGGCTTGCCGCCGTGGGCATTCATGCTGATGCCGATGCCGCATTACTGGACCGTCTTTGACGTTGTCACGAATGTCATCGGCTATCTGCCATTCGGTGCGCTGGTAGTTTTTGCATTGCACCCGCATATGCGCGGCGCTGCGGCAGCAATCGTCGCGGTATTCTGCGGCATGCTGCTGTCAGGCGCGATGGAAGCCATCCAGACTTACCTGCCGAACCGGGTGTCTTCCAACGTCGATTTCCTCACCAATGTCGCCGGCACCTGTATCGGGGGTATGGCAGGTGTGCTCCTGAGCCGCATGTTTCTTGAAGAAAGCCGCCTGTTGCAGCTGCGGCATCAGTGGTTCATTCCCGAAGCAGGACGCGGCTTGATCGTCATGGGCTTGTGGCCCCTGGCGCAGATTTACCCGCAAGGTTATCTGTTCGGCCATGGCCAGTTCATGCCTCTCCTGTCGGACTGGCTGTCTGACTGGCTGGAAATGCCCGTCGATCTGGTGGCACTCCTGACGGAAGGCATGCATCTGACGGTGCAGGAATACTGGCTGGCCGAAACGCTGATCACGGCCTTCGGCCTGACTGGTGCGCTGCTGACCTTTTCCTGCCTGTTGCGCAAGCATGCGCCCAAGGCAACGCTGCTATTTGCGCTGCTCGTCGTCGCAGTCGTGGCCAAACTAATGGCCAATTCGCTGCTGTTTACACCGGCCAATGCACTCGCATGGATGACGCCGGGTGCCAAGGGTGGCGTGCTGATTGGCGTCATGATGGCCGGCGGCCTCGCCTTTGCCCCGCAAACGGTGCAGAGAAGAATGGCAGCGACCTGCCTGATCATTGGTGTTATTGCTATTAATTTCGTCCCTGCCAATCCTTACTTCGTAGCGACTTTGCAAGCATGGATACAAGGAAAATTCCTTAACTTCAATGGAGCCGCGCATTTCCTGTCGGTTTTCTGGCCGTTCCTGGCGCTCTGGTTCCTGTTGCATCCGGTGCATCGACTGAAGGGGAATTGAGCGCGGTGTATCATTGCGGCTTCTACGCCACCCTTCTCGATCAGACCCGCCATGCCTGACAAGCCGTACTACCAGCACCATGTTTTCTTTTGCCTGAACCATCGCGAAGAAGGTCGCCCATGCTGCGCCGACAAGGGCGCACAGGCCGCGCAGGAACACGCAAAAAAACGCATCCAGCAACTCAATTTGAATGGCCAGGGCAAGGTTCGCATCAATAAGTCCGGCTGCCTCGATCGCTGCGAAGAAGGCCCGGTCGTGGTGGTGTACCCGGAGGGCACCTGGTACACCTACGTCGACAACCACGACATCGACGAAATCGTCGACTCGCATCTGGTCGGCGGCAAAGTTGTCGAGCGCCTGAAAATCTAGCCTTACATGACATGCAGTCGCCTGTGATTAAAAAACAGGCATGGCAGTCATCTCCGTCCCCTCAAGAACAATGAACGCCCAAACCCAACGCTTTTCCATCACCGGCGCCGCTGGCGCGCTCGAATGCGCACTCGATCTGCCGGAATCGGCACCACGCGGCCTTGCATTGGTCGCCCATCCGCATCCCTTATATGGCGGCACCATGGATAACAAGGTGGCGCAAACTTTAGCGCGGGCCTTCGTCGCGCTCGGCTATGCGGCGGTGCGCATGAACTTCCGCGGGGTCGGCAAATCGGATGGGGTGCATGATGCCGGCAACGGCGAAACTGATGACATGGCGACCCTGCTGTCACACATGCAACAACAGTATCCGAATCTGCCACTGGCGCTGGGCGGTTTCTCTTTTGGCACCTTTGTGCAGGCCCAATTGCAGCAGCGCCTGCTCAAGCAAGGCCGGGCTGCGGAACGGCTGGTGCTCGTCGGCACCGCCGCAGGCAAATGGGCCATGCCGCAGGTTCCCGCCAATACCATCCTGATCCATGGCGAGCAGGACGACACCATTCCGTTATCGGACGTATTCGACTGGGCACGGCCGCAAGACCTGCCGGTGATTGTCATTCCGGGTGCCGATCATTTTTTTCACCGCAAATTGCAACATATAAAGAATTTCGTGGTCGAAATGTGGCGCCACTGAAAACTTGTCACGCCGCAAAGCAATTCGACGGGCAGGCAAAATGGTTTGCAACGGGCCGGGGATAGCGGCGCTATAATTTGGCGCTTGTTTCCTCATATCATCTGTCCTCTTCCGGGCAGCGTTTCTCATATTGCAATCAATGAAAAAAATATTCGCGGCGCTTGTCGCCACCGTTCTTTCCATGTCTGTCGCTTTTGCGCAGGCACTTCCCGCCCCTACCATTGCCGCTAAGTCCTGGCTGCTGCTGGACGCCACCAGCGGCCAGGTACTCGCCTCGCAAGACCCGACGATGCGCATCGAGCCTGCATCGCTGACAAAAATCATGACGGCCTACCTGGCTTTCTCCGCGATCAAGGAAAAGCGGCTGGACGCGAATCAGATGGTCAATGTTTCGGTGCGCGCATGGAAAGTCGACGCGAGCAGCTCGAAAATGTTTATCGATCCGGCCACGCCAGTCAAGGTCAACGACCTGCTGTACGGTCTGATCGTCCAGTCCGGCAATGACGCTGCCGTGGCGCTGGCCGAAGCGGTTGCCGGCACCGAAGACGCATTCGTTGTGCTGATGAACCGCGAGGCCGAGCGCATGGGCATGAAGAACACCCGCTTCGCCAACCCGCACGGCTTGCCCAGCCCGGACAACTATTCCACCGCGCAGGATCTGGCCACGCTTGCCACCCGCCTGATCAACGATCATCCGGAGCACTACAAGATTTACTCCACCAAGGAATACACCTATAACAAGATCACGCAGCCGAACCGCAACCGCCTGCTGTGGCTCGATCCGACCGTGGATGGCATGAAGACCGGCCACACCGCCGCCGCCGGCTACTGCCTGATTTCATCGGCCAAACGGCCGAACGGCAACGGCGACCGCCGCCTGATTTCGGTGGTGCTCGGCACGGTATCCGATCAGGTGCGTGCGCAGGAAAGCCAGAAGCTGTTGAACTGGGGCTTCCAGAATTTCGACACCGTGAAGCTGTACGCGAAAGGCCAGGCGGTGCAGACGCCGGAAGTCTGGAAGGGCTCGCAAAGCCAGGTGAAGATCGGCTTTACGCAGGATGTGTATGTGACGGTGCCGAAAGGCGTCGCCGCCCGGATGAAGCCGGTACTGGAGCGCAAGGATCCGCTGGTTGCACCGATCAACCAGAACAGCAAGGTCGGCACGCTGAAAATGGTCGTCGACGGCAAGCCTGTAACCGAATTGCCGGTCGTAGCACTGGAGCAGGTGAACCAGGCCAGTATCTTCGGCCGCGCCTGGGACTCCATGCGCCTGTTGATGAAGTAAAGCTCTTTCAGCGCAAGGCTGGTGCTGGATGCCGGCCTTGCCTCCGACATGCAAGATCCTCTCGTCTATCTCCGCACAGGAGACTCCAGCGGACAATTAACGCCGCTATCCGAAGCGAAAATCCCGGTGCTCGACCGGGGTTTCATTTTTGGCGATGGCGTGTATGAAGTGATCCCGATGTACGCGCGCCGCCTGTTTCGCGCGCAGCAGCATATCGCCCGCCTGTTCCGCAGCCTGAATGCGATTGCGATTCCCAATCCGCATACCGAAGATGAATGGATGGCGCTGATCGGCAAAGTTGCAGCGGCATATCCGGCCGATGACCAATTGATTTACATACAAGTCACCCGCGGCGTTGCCCGGCGCGCGCATGCGTTTCCAAAGGATGCGACGCCCACGGTATTCATCATGACCAACGCCTTGAGCGTGCCTGCGGCGGAAGTGCGTGAGAAAGGGATTGCCTGCGTCTCCACGGAAGACCTGCGCTGGCTGCGTTGCGATATCAAGTCGACATCCCTGCTGGGGAATGTGCTCGCTGCGCAATATGCGGCAGAACAGGGCGCCGTCGAAGCAATCCAGTTCCGCGATGGATTCCTGACGGAGGGCGCCTCGTCCAACGTATGGATCGTCCGAAATGGCATGCTGATGACGCCGCCAAAAGACAACTTGATTCTCGAAGGCGTTCGCTACGGACTGATTGAAGAATTGTGCGCAAGCTGCCAGATACCTTTCGCCTCACGCCGCATTGCGCCTGAAGAAGTTTTCGGCGCGGATGAGGTACTGCTGTCGTCCGCCGGCCGCGAAGTACTGCCTGTAGTAAGCATTGACGGCAAACGCATTGCCGACGGCACGCCCGGCCCGGTTTTCCAGGCACTGTATGCGGCCTACCAGGTCGCCAAGGGCGTACAATAAAAACATTGAAATTCGCCGTGCCGATCCCATCTGCAACGGTATCCGCGAGAATGCCATGCCACAACCAACTGATAGCCTCATCGAATATCCCTGCGACTTTCCCATCAAGGTCATGGGCGTAATGCAAGAAACATTTGCCCAGACCATGGTGGAAGTCGTCACCCTGCACGACCCGACTTTCCATGCAGGCAAGGTGGAAATGCGTCCGTCAACGAAAGGCACCTACCTGTCGCTGACGGTAACCGTGCGCGCCATCAGCCGCGAGCAATTGGACAACCTGTATCGCGCGCTCTCATCGCATCCGATGGTGAAGGTAGTACTTTGACGAATCGCTAGATGGCCTTGGGAATTTTCGGTGTTTGAGGCGCCCCGTTCTTTCCCACCTGCGCGAGTATCCAGTTACGGAAAGCCTGCACCTGCGGCTTGCGCAAAGCCTCCGGTGGGCATGCCAGATAATAGGAATGCGGACATAGCACGGCGACATCGAACAGCCGCACCAGGTCGCCGGATTCAATGTCCGACGCCGCGATCACATGACGCGCCAGCGCAATGCCGTTACCCTCAACGGCAGCCCGTACCAGCATCGATGAATCCTGGAATACCAGTCCGGCAGTCGGCTCCGGCATATCCAGCCCGGCAGCGTGAAACCATGGCGCCCACGGCTCCCCTTCGCAGCGGAGCAATGCTTTCTGCATCAACTTCTGTGGCGACTGCGGCAGCCTGCCGCCATTGAACCGCGGACTTGCGACCGGATAGTAATAGTCATCCATGAGCTTTTCGACCGCCAGCCCCGGATAATTGCCAGGTCCGAAGCGGATCCCGATATCCACTGACTCGCGCACGAAATCGGTCAAATGATTACTTGATTGCAGCATTACCTCCATGTCGGGATACTGCTCAATGAAGCTGCCGAGCCGCGGCGATAGCCAGCGCGCTGCAAACGACGGCAAAGCGGTTACCGTCAGCCGCACCTGTTTTGCGTCAGCCTGAAGTGCTGCAGCAGCCGATGCGATCTCCGTCAGGGCCTTGCGTACTGTGGCGGCAAAGCGCGCGCCTTCCGGCGTGATCGCAATGCGCTTGCCATGGCGTGCAAACAGCATGACACCCAACTCCTCTTCCAGTGCGCGTACCTGATGGCTGATGGCACCGTGTGTCACATGTATCTCTTCTGCCGCGCGCGAAAAGTTGCCGTGACGGGCTGCCGCCTCGAAGGCTCGCAATGCGGCAAGGTTGGGCAAGCGACGCAGATCAGCCATTTTTATGTGAATTAATCTAACAAGGAAAGCAAAAATATATCGTTTAGACAGCACGCCTGCAAGAACTAGAATGCCTCTACACGACGGCATATTTAAAAGATTCAAGATAGAGGTGCCGGCATTTTTCCACGCCACTTCAGGAGCATGATCATGAGAGGCATATTCGCAAAGCAATCAGTCACGATAGAAGCAGGCGAAGCCGTTTCTGGTGTTGCCGGTCGCGCACAAACCCTGCACATCTTGCATGGGCGCGTTTGGCTTACGGTGGAAGGCGTCTCGCATGATTACTGGTTGTCAGCGGGCGCTCGTTTTCCGACCATCCCGGGACGCCTGATCGTGATCGAAGCCGATCAGGCGGGAAGTCAAGTTAATGTAATGAACGGCTGCAATCCTTCAATTCTGACCAAAATTCGCGAGCACGTACGCAGGCTAGTCGAGCAATTGCGATTCAGAGAGCAGAAAGCCGGATTGCCGCAATGCGCTCTTGCACAATGCCAGCAACCGCACTGATATTGCCGCTTTTTTCGCAGTGGCCGGAACAGGATTTAAAAAAGGGAGAATCGATGACGAAAGTGATTCGCAGCCGTGAATTTACTGCAGACAATGCATGGGGCGCACTCGACATAGCGCGCATGAACGGCATCACGACGCGCCTGCACTGGACAGATGCGCCCTACAAATGGCATGTCAATGACGGCGAAGAGATATTCGCGGTAATGGATGGTTGCGTCGAGATGCGCTATCGCGAAAACGGCACGGAAAAAGTAGTGAAGCTGCAGGCGGGCGACATCTTTTTTGCAGGCATCGGTTGCGAGCATGTCGCCCACCCGCGTGGTGCTGCGCGCATCCTGGTGATCGAAAAGGAAGGCTCGGTTTAGGCGCTCAATTCTCCGCTTAACTCTCCGCTTATATCGCGCAACAGTTCACGTCGTACTGTCTCGCCGGGCAATCCCAGCGCAAACAGGTGATGCAGCTTGGCGTAGATGGCTTCAAAGCCCATGTCGCTCGAACCAATCACGCCTGCATCCGTCATGCCGGCACCTGCCGCATACGCGCCGACTGAAACCCGGCCATGCGGCGATTGGCTGCATGCAACCAGCACCGTGCCCCGCTCGCTTGCACGCCGCAGCATGTCAAGCAGCGTCGGATCGCTGTCTGGCGCATTGCCGGAACCGTAGCACTGCAAAATTACCGCCTGTGGATTCAGGTCGAGCAGTGCCTGCAGCATCTTCATGGGCAAACCGGGGACGAATCGGATTGGCAGTACCGCATGCTCACCGTATTCCGGCAGTTCAAAGCGTTCACTCGCCGCACGCGGCAGAAGCGCCGGCAGGTTAAGGCGTACATCGATTCCGATCTCTGCCAAGTGCGGATAGTTGGGACTATCAAAAGCATCCCACTTTTCGCTGCTCAGTTTGGTCGCACGATTGCCGCGCAACAGGCGCTGATTGAAGCAAATTGCAACTTCATTGATCTCGTCCGAGGCAGCCAACTGCAGCGCGGTAATCAGATTCTGCGACGCATCCGATCGTGCGGCGCTCAGCGGAATTTGCGAACCCGTCAGGATCACCGGCTTGCGCAAGCCTTGCAACATGAAGGAAAGCGCAGCAGCGGTATACGCCATCGTATCGGTGCCGTGCAGTACGACGAAACCGTCATAGTCCTTGTAGCGCGCTGCGATGTCGCGGCCGATCCTTTGCCAGTCCTGCGGTGTCGCGTTGGCACTGTCGATCGGCTTTGCATACGCGTGCAGCGTGTACTGCGGCATGCTATCGCCGTATGCCAGCAACAGCTTATCGAGCACAGTGGGGAAATTCGGCATCGGCGCAAATCCGTGCACCATTTGCGTCATTCCGATGGTGCCGCCGGTATAGATCAGGGCGATGTGTTTTCTGCGCATTGCTTGGAATTTCCGTATGAGAGTCGATCCGTGCCGGACAGTGTGCCAGCATAACGCCAAGCCGTCATCTTACCGGCCTATTATCGGTCTCATACCGGTCGCATACAGGATTGCGACCGAATCGCGTCGCTATCTGCACCGCAAGCAAAGCGCAAGGTACCGCGATGCCTGACAACAGCCAGCAATACGCCGGAAGTCGTCAGGGATGGAAAGATTGCTTTATCTCACTACGGCGATGACATCGCGCTTGCCACCCTTGTAGGTGTACAGCGTCAGGGAACCATTCTTGATATCGCCCTTGCTGTCGAAGGCGATCTGTCCGGTTACGCCCTTGTAATTGGTCTTCGCCAGTTCCGGCAGGTATTTTGCGGGTTCAGCCGAACCAGCTTTCTTCATCGCTTCGACCATCACCATCACTGCATCATAGACGTACGGTGCATACAGCTGCACATCGATGCCGAACTTCTTCTTGTAAGCAGCACGGAAGTCGTCCATGCCCTTCTTCTGGGTCTCTTCCACACCGCCTGCTTCTGCACACACGACCTGACCCGGTGTGCCGATTGCATCACCAGCCAGATTAGCCAGGTTTTCGGTGCAGATGCCGTCGCCCCCCATGAATTTAACATTCATGCCAAGCGCCTTCATCTGGCGCAGCATCGGGCCGGCTACTGCGTCCATACCACCAAAGAATACGACGTCTGGACTCTTTGGCTTGATGGCGGTCAGGATCGCGTTAAAGTCGGTGGCCTTGTCGTTGGTGTATTGCTGCGCAACCACCTGCACGCCCTTGGCCTTCGCGCCCTTGATGAATTCCTGCGCCACACCCTGACCGTAAGCGGTACGATCGTCGATCACGGCAACCTTCTTCGCCTTCAGCTGGTCAGCCGCATAGCGACCCAGCGTGCCGCCCAACTGGCCGTCATTGGCGACGACACGGAAGGCCGTCTTGAAGCCTTGCTGCGTGTATTTCGGGTTGGTCGCCGACGGCGAGATTTGCGGGATGCCGGCATCATGATAAATCTTCGAGGCCGGGATGGTGGTGCCGGAATTCAAATGGCCGATGACGCCGTTGACCTTGGCATCGACCAGTTTCTGCGCGGCAGCCGTGCCTTGCTTGGGGTCGGCCGCATCGTCTTCTGCCAGCAGTTCGAACTTGACCTTCTTGCCGCCGATGGTCACGCCCTTGGCGTTGAGCTCGTCGATGGCCATGCGTGCGCCGTTCTCATTGTCCTTGCCGAGGTGCGCGATCGAACCGGAGATCGGGGCGACATGGCCGATCTTGACGACTTGTTCCTGTGCCGATGCAGCACCTGCAAAGGCAAAGGCAATCGCACCAGCCAGCGGAATTATTTTTGTACTGAACAGCATGTTTATCTCCTAAGTTTGAAAAAAATAAAAAAGCTGCAAGCCTTGCCGCGCAGCCGGCTGCCCTGATTTTCAGCCTGTCCGGACAGAATTGATGAAGCGGCCTGCGTGCGTTTTGATTAATCGCAACCATTGCATTTGGCTGCTATCCTGTACCGCTGTCAGCCCCACGATGTCATCCCCAGTAAACTAACGCCCATGCGTACTCCGTCCATCATCGACCGCGGCAACGAGCCGTACGAAACCACTTTCGCCGCAATGCGCGCGTTCACCGATGCCCGCACACCCGATACCCGGGACGAGTTGTGGATCGTCGAGCATCCGCCGGTATTCACCCTCGGCCTCGGTGCTGACCCTTCGCATGTTCTGAATGCACACGACACGCCGGTGGTTCAGACTGACCGCGGCGGAGAAGTGACTTATCACGGGCCAGGCCAGGTTGTTGTCTATCTGCTTATGGATTTGCGCCGAAAGCCGGGTGCGCGCCTGTATGCGCGCGAATTCGTGAATAAAATCGAACAGGCAGTTATCGAGACCTTGCGCGCGTATAATCTGGAAGGCGAGCGCAAGCCCGGCGCGCCCGGCATTTACATGTCAGGCGGCACATGGAAAGGCGCAAAAATCGCCGCGCTCGGCTTGAAGGTGCGCGGCAACGGCTGCACTTACCATGGCGTGTCCCTCAATGTTGCAATGGACCTTGCTCCATTTTCCTGGATCAACCCCTGCGGCTATGAAGGACTGGCAACGGTGGACATGAAAACCGTCGGCGTGGAAGCGCCGCTGCGCGAGGTGCAACAGGCATTGGCTCGCAACCTGATCAATTTGTTATCGATGTAAAACCAGCGTAAGAACGCCTGCTGCCCCGTCGAAGCGACGGACGCGAAACTATCATGACCACCGAAAAAGACTCCCCCGCTGCTCCCGCCTACAACCCCAGCGAAAAGCAGAAAGGCGCCGGCAAAACCGCGCGCATACCAATCAAGATCGTACCTGCAGAAAAGTTGCCGAAACCCGACTGGATTCGAGTGAAAGCCGGATCGCCCTCGACCCGTTTCTACGAGATCAAGGATATCCTGCGCGAGAACAAGCTGGTCACCGTGTGCGAAGAAGCGAGCTGTCCGAACATCGGCGAATGCTTCGGCAAGGGCACGGCAACCTTCATGATCATGGGCGACAAGTGCACCCGCCGCTGTCCGTTCTGCGATGTCGGCCACGGCCGCCCCGATCCGCTGGATGCGAATGAGCCGGCGAAACTGGCAAAGACGATTGCCGCGATGCGCTTGCAATATGTGGTCATCACCTCAGTCGATCGCGATGATCTGCGTGACGGTGGCGCCGGCCATTTTGCCGACTGCATCCGCGAAGTGCGCGCGCTGTCGCCGAAGACCCGTATCGAAGTCCTCACGCCGGACTTTCGCGGCCGCATGGAAAAGGCGCTGGAAGCATTGGGCGCCGCACCGCCGGACGTGATGAACCACAACCTCGAAACCGTGCCGCGCCTGTACAAGGAAGCGCGCCCCGGCGCCGACTATGAATTTTCGCTGAGCCTGCTCAAGCGCTTCAAGGAGCTACATCCGGAGGTGCCGACCAAATCCGGACTGATGGTCGGCCTCGGGGAAACCGACGAAGAAATCCTGCAAGTGATGCGCGACTTGCGCACGCATGGCGTGACGATGCTGACCATCGGTCAGTACCTGATGCCCTCCGGCGACCATTTGCCGGTAAGGCGCTATGTGCATCCGGACGCCTTCAAAATGTTCGAGGCCGAGGCGTACAAGATGGGTTTTGCGCATGCCGCTGTCGGCGCGATGGTACGCAGCTCGTATCACGCGGACATGCAGGCGCATGGGGCTGGCGTGGGCGTCAACGATCAGAAATAAATAAAAAAACAGCAGTCAAATCGCTTTGGATTCGTCTGCTGTTTTTCAAAATTCTCTTTTTGTCACAACGTCTTTTCATCGGTTGGACGTACCGCACAAGCCCCGCTGCCTTATTCCGCGCTAAGCCTTCATCCTATTAGTGAAGATAGATTGCGGCACTCGCAATTTTCCTCGCTGGCTTGGACGGCCGCCTATCCTTCCCTTTTGCTATTGCAGACAGTCTCAGAACGAGTCACTCGCAGCAAAGCGATCGCTATCCGACTCAAATGGCGGCTTCAAGTTTGTATAAATGAACTGCGCTTCTCGTGTTCAGGCAGTCTCCAAAAGATCCATCTTCTCGGCATCAAGGATGCGGATCTGACGGCCACGGACTTCAATAAGGCCGGCTGAAGACAATTCCTGCAGCAGGCGTGAAAACGTTGGCGCAGCAATTCCTAAGCGGCAGGCAAGCAGCATCTTGCTCGTGTCGAGTTCGACATCCTTGTTTGATTGTCGCTCACTCTGGTGCAAGAGATAGCTGGCGAGACGCTGTTTGGCGGTAGCGCTAATTTTTCGGTGAAATTCGCTTACAACGGTATGAGTCTGCTGCGCCAAGCGATGAAGCAGATCACGGGAAAATGTTGAAGAGCTATCCGTAAGATTGAAAATCTGTTCTTTGGGAGTCAATATGACCAGCGCGTCCGATACCACTTCGACACTGACGAGATAGGGGCGATCGAGGAAAATCTCTGCCAGTCCGAAAGAGTCGCCGCGCTCAAGAATCTCTAACGTGTGTTGGGACCCGTCAGCGCGTTCGCAATACACTCTGACTTGACCAAAAACCACGACATACACTCCTTTCGCCAATTCACCACTTCGTACAAGCTGCGTACCACGCGGCTTTCGAATTGTTATAGATGTGTCGGCAAGGCTATCCAACTGGGAATGCGAGAGCGAACGATACAACTCGATGTTCGCGATAATGTCTCTTTTCAGGAAGGATGTTTCGCTGAGCCAGGAAACCGCTTCTTTTTTCATGTAATTGAATTCCGCTATAGAACAGGAAGGAAATCCGCGGTCTCATGAAATACTCCATGGACTGTGGCGCGGGAGCCTGCTCTAAGCAGTTTATATGCCACGATGCTGATGCGGTATTGCAGTTGATAATCGTTCTAACGGAATGTAAAAGAAGGGATGTTCGCTGCTAATTGCTCGTCTGATTTCTTATTATTGAGAACGCAGCTTCCCGATTTAATGAACGCGTGTAGGCGGTTACACAACATGTCCTGTTGATGTTCTTTCGCGGCGAATCGATTCCGCAAAGTCAAATAACACTTCCGCGACCGCATGGCGTGACGATGCTCACCATCGGCCAGTACCTAATGCCATCCGGCGACCATTTGCCGGTTCGCCGCTATGTGCATCCGGCCCCCTTCAAGATATTCGAGGCCGAAGCGTACAAGATGGATTTTGCGCATGCGGCGGTCGCCGCGATTGTGCGCAACTCCTATCATGCCGATATGCAGGCGCATGGGGCGGGTATGAATGTGGACAGTCAGCAAGCAGTCCGAATGCTCACTCGAATTGTTTTTTGATCGTCCTCACAGAAGCCGGATCCGATAGTCGGATAAAGCGTGCCTATAGCCGCGACTGCACTCACACCCGGAATGCGACGCTTCGGGAATCGGTATCCGAAGCGCCCCGTCATGCTACACCGATACTGTTCAAGCTAGGCTTGCAGCGGCGTCGCCCGCTTGATGATCGCGGCGCAATTCACTCCGCGAGGCAGGCTGCCGTAGGCCAGGCCACTGCTCTGTTCCGTCAGCCGGGAAGCACAGAACGCATCCGCCACCGCTGGATTGCCGTGCCGCACCAGCAGCGAAGCCTGCAAGGCCAGCGCCATCTTTTCCACGATGGCGCGCGCCCGGTATTCGATATCCGAGGTGTCGGCCAACTCGCGTCCCAGTCGGGCGACATACTGATCCAGGCGCTTGTCCGCTCCTGCCGCCGCCTGCACTTCGGCCATATAGGCTTCGACCGAACCCGGGCTTTTGCTCATGGCGCGCAGCATGTCGAGGCATTGCACGTTACCGCTGCCCTCCCAGATCGAGTTGACCGGCGATTCGCGAAACAGGCGCGGCATGATGCAATCCTCCATCACGCCGCTGCCGCCGATGCATTCCATGGCTTCGTAAGCATGTCCCGGGGTTCGCTTGCAGATCCAGTACTTGCCGACGGCGGTTCCGACGCGCACCAGCAGTTTGTCCGATTCATTGTGCTCGCTTCGGTCCAGCGCGTGGGCAAGACGCATGGTCATCGCCAGCGCGGCCTCATGCTCGATGACCAGATCGGCCAGCACGTTCTGCATCAGAGGCTGTTCAGCGAGACGCTTGCCGAATGCGGTGCGATGGGCGCAATGATGAAGCGCCTGCGCCACTGCTTGGCGCATGCCGGCCGATGAGCCGATCATGCAGTCAAAGCGTGTCATGGTCACCATCTTCAGGATGGTCGCCACGCCGCGGCCTTCCTCGCCGATCATCTCTGCATACGCGCCGCGCAATTCCGTTTCGCTCGATGCATTGGCCACGTTTCCCATCTTGTTCTTGAGGCGCTGAATCTGCATCGGATTCTTGCTGCCGTCGGGCCGCCAGCGTGGCAGCAGGAAGCAGGACAGCCCGCCCGGTGCCTGCGCCAGCACCAGGAAAGCGTCGCTCATCGGCGCCGACACGAAATATTTGTGCCCTACCAGTTCATAAGCCTGACCGGGGCCGCCGCTGCCCAGCGGATAAGCGCGCAGGGTATTGGTGCGCACGTCGGAGCCGCCCTGCTTTTCGGTCATCGCCATGCCGATGGTGAGGCCCTGTTTTTGTTCGACAGGAATATTCCGGTAATCGTAATGACGCGCCAGTATCTTCGGCATCCACTGCCGGGCGATATCCGGCTGCAGCAGCAAGGCAGGAACGACCGCCGAGGTCATCGTCACCGGACAGCAGTGCGCCGCCTCCACCTGGCTCTGCATGTAGAAACCGGCCGCGCGCGCAACCTGGGCGCCTGCTTTCGGATTGGTCCAGTGGGAGGAATGCAAACCGGTTTCGAGGGAGATTTGCATCAGGCGGTGATACGCCGGGTGAAACCGCACCTCGTCGATCCGGTGCCCGTAATTGTCATGGGTGTACAGCACCGGCTTGTTTTCGTTAGCCTGGAAACCGAGCTCGATCAGCTCACTCGATCCGGTCAGAACGCCAAATGCGCTCAGTTCATCTTCCGCCCACGCGGCTCCTTCACGCTGCACCGCTTCTTGCAAGGCCTGGTCGGCGAGATAAAGGTTGTAATCCTGCAGCGGCGGCGGCTGGTTCGTCACGACGTGCGTCTCCGCCATAAACCGGTTGCCCGATCTGGTATCCATATCCATCTCAAAGTCTCCTGAAAATTCCTCACAGGTCGTAAGCAGTGCGCTTTCACTGCAAACAAGTGAATTATGATTCACACCATGAAATGCAGTAGACCACGCCTATTTGGCGGTGTCAAGAAAAGCATTCCCGGTTACACTTCGCCCAAAAATGGATCAGCATTTATGGCTTACCGCCCTACCGAAAAAACCGAAGCACGCAAAGCCGCGCTGAAACAGCGCTTATTGGATGCAGCGCTATCGCTTGTCTCCACAGACGGCTTTAACGCACTCACTATTCAGGCAGTCGCTCAGGCGGCGGGAATTGCGACGGGCGCGGTCTACAAGCACTTCGACTCCAAGGCGCAACTGTGCGCAGAAGTATTCCGTATCGCCACGGAGAAAGAAGTTGCCGTAGTGAGAGACACTGCGTTAGGTGAAGGCGCGCCTGCCATCCGCCTGCTGAAGACCATCGAAGCCTTTGCAATACGGGCACTGCGCGGTCAGCGCCTGGCTTACGCACTGATTGCCGAGCCGGTGGACACTCTGGTGGATGCGGAAAGACTGCGCTACCGTGAAGCCTATGCAGAAATTTTTCGGCAACTGGTCGAGGATGGCATCAGATCGGGGGATTTCCCGGCCCAGATATCAGCAGTCAGCGCGGCAGCGCTTGTGGGAGTGATTGCGGAATCACTGGTTGGTCCGCTTTCCTGGCAAACCGGTTCTCAGCCGAAGATCGAGGAAACACAGCTTATCCAATCCATTCAAGCCTTTTGTTTGCGGGCAGTTGCGATGAAGGTTCCGGACGATTACCGCACTTCTGCATAAGCACCGTTCTTGCCTGTAGCGAGATCTGCTGAGCCTTTTGATAAGAACATTGCAATTGTGCGGCTGGCCGCGCTAATAAGCCCGATGGATTTCACCGACACGGGCTTGTTTTCAAATTGACATATATACCGTAGGAGCTCATTCAGCCTTGCCGGGAAAGATTGCGCCAAGTCAAAAACCTCTCGATTAAAACCGATAGAAGTTGCCTTGTGGAAATTTCTCTGCCTACAATGACGGTGAGTTACGTTTCTCTTCCAGACGCTCCTCACTTCAGTCAGTTATTCCCCCTACGTCGTAGAAATTGACTCCAAGCTGTATTAGACCCAATCAAGAAAACACCGGCAAATGAATGCTTTTTTACATCGGTTAATGCTGTGGCAGAAATTCTCCTTCCTTGCGATTTTTGGCGTTTTGCTCGTGCTGGCGCCACTGGCTTTATATATCGCTGAATCGGAACGCTCCATTAATGCGGCTGAACAGGAAGTCGCCGGTATCGCGCCGATCCAGGCAGTACTCAAGGTCATCACACTGACGCAGCAGCATCGCGGCCTCTCGGCCATGGTCTTGAGCGGCAATGAAGCAGCGCAAAGCCAGCGCGATGCCAAGCAAAAAGAAGTCGATCAAGCCATTGCGACAATGGATACGATCGTCAAACAGGATGCGGTCGCCGCGTTTGCGGAAAAATGGACACAGACCAAAAATGCCTGGGCTCCACTTGCTGGCAAAGTGACGCAGAAATCCTTATCGGGCGCAGAAAGCTTTGCCGGACATACCGCGCTTGTCGGCCAGCTGATGAAGTTCAACGACGCTCTCGTCGATCATTTCGGTCTCAGCCTTGATCCGGAATTCGGTACTTCTTATCTGGTCAATGCCGCATTGATTCAGTCGCCAGCGCTGACCGAAACCCTCGGCCGCGCACGTGCTAAAGGCGCCGGGATGCTCACGGTCAAGGCCGCTTCCCAGGAAGACCGTATCGCCGTCACGGCGCTGGTTGAAAAGGCCAATGATCTCTACGAAACCATCAACATCTCTCTGGCAAAGGCGATATCCGCACATCCGTCCTTGAAGGGCAAACTGGAAAGCCAGATAGAAGCCAGCCTTGCCATCGGCAACAAGGCCATTCGGACGGCGCATGAACAGGTGGTGAAAGCCGAACAACTGGCGTATCCGCCGGCAGAATATTTCGGCCAATTTACCCAGGCCATCGATGCGCAGCTCAAGCTGAACGACATGGCGCTGGCTGAACTGGAAGTCATGCTGAATGCACGCATGTCCGCGCTGACGACTACCAAATTCATGCTCCTCGGCGGCATCGCGCTGTTATCGCTATGCATGGCATTCGTGGGCCTGATGATTATTCGCTCCGTGACCGAGCCGCTGCGCAAAGCGGTCAGTGTCGCCGGACAGATTGCTTCCGGCGACCTTACCGCGAAGATCGAAGTAACATCGAAGGATGAAACCGGCCGGTTGCTGCAGGCATTGAAAAATATGAATCAGAGCCTGGCGCAAATCGTCAGCGACGTCCGCACGGGCACCGACACCATCGCCACCGCTTCCGGCCAGATTGCTGCCGGCAATCTCGATCTGTCGTCGCGCACCGAGCAGCAGGCAAGTGCGCTGGAGCAAACGGCTGCGTCTGTGGACCAACTGAACAACACCGTCCGGCAAAATGCCGATAACGCCCGCCAGGCAAACCAACTGGCGGAATCTGCTTCCGAAGTGGCGGTCAAGGGCGGCGCGGTAGTGTCGCAAGTCGTGCAAACCATGGGGTCGATCAATGATTCGTCGCGCAAGATTGTCGACATCATCGGCGTCATCGACGGGATTGCTTTCCAAACCAATATCCTGGCGCTGAACGCCGCAGTGGAAGCCGCACGCGCCGGCCAGCAGGGTAAAGGCTTTGCGGTAGTCGCCACGGAAGTCAGAAGCTTGGCCCAGCGCTCTGCCACTGCGGCGCAGGAAATCAAAGCCTTGATCGGCGACTCGGTCGAGAAAGTGGATTTCGGTTCAAAACTGGTTGACCAGGCCGGCGCCACCATGGAAGAAATCGTGTCGAGCGTAAAGCGGGTGACCGATATCATGGGCGAAATCTCAAGTGCCAGCCAGGAGCAGACATCGGAAATCGGGCAAATCAAGCAGGCCATTACGCAGATGGACGACGTTACACGGCAAAACGCTGCGCTGGTGGAAGAAGCTGCGGCGGCATCGGAATCGCTGCATGACCAGGCCGACACGCTGTCGCAGGCGGTCAGCGTATTCAAGATGGATGGCACCTATGGCGTAGCACCGACTGCAAAAGCCACCTCACGCATCACGACCCGCATCCCGGCGACGGTGACGGGAGTCGCCGCGCCAAACCGGAATGCCCGCTCAGGCAGGATCGCGGCTAATAGTGTGGTCCACAAAACGCCGCCGGTTAAACGCATCGCCATGAAAACCAGCCAGGACGAAGACTGGCAGGAGTTCTGAGGTAGCCCGGATTGCAAAGCCACACAAGCAGTGCATAACTCGCTGGTCCGGTTCCGGGCCAGCACTACATCGTTTCTCCCTACCTCCTTTAGCAGGCCACCCTGCTGTCAATCATCCCATACCGCCTCCATAGAAAACTCGCAAGGCATTTCCGAAAAATAGGAAAACTTAAATTAACAGTGCTGCAATAGTCGGCAAAAAAGTTGATCTGAATTAAGTTTTTTTAAAGCAATTGTTTATATGCTCACAGGCGCAAGCTGAGAGGTAATACCGGCTAACGATTAGTCCCTCACAAAAAATACGGTACACCCATCCGGGATAGCCCTACCTCTCAAAGATTCTGACTTCTGCTTAAAAACTTTAATAAAGGCAAGACAGAAATGCGTATCGGAAAACTACCCGTAGCAGCACGCTTGGGCGCCGGTTTCGGTCTGGTATTGCTGATGATGGCAACCATGATTGCGATGGGCTTTATCGGCCTCACCCAGATCAGCGCCATCAACAACAGGCTCATAGAAAAGGAATGGGTCAAGGCGGACGCGGCAAACACGATCAACGCCACGATCCGGGCCAACGCGCTGCGCTCCTTCGAACTGCTGATCGCAAGCGATAAGGCGGAAACCGCAAATATCTATCGACAGATCGATCTCAATAAGAAAACGATTAACAACGCGCTCAATACGCTCGACAAAATCGTCTATCTTCCCGAAGGCAAAGCCCTGATGGGCAAGATCAAAGAGACCCGCGCTCAGTACGTCGCTTCGTTCACCAAGTTCGGCAAGATGATCGAGGAAGGAAAAACGGAGCAAGCGATCGAGACGATGCGCAGCGAAACTCTTCCCATCTTATATGCGCTTCAGGACCACATTGCCGCTTTCGTCGAGCTGCAAAACAGGACAGTGGTCACCAGCGGCCAGGACGTCCAGAAGAATGTCGATTCCATCCGTATGGGCATGCTGATCCTCGGAGCGCTAGCACTGTTCATCGGCATTGTCGCTGCCCACTTCATTACCAGGGGATTACTGAAACAGCTCGGCGGCGAGCCAGCGCAGGCGGCAGAAGTGGCCGGGAAAATTGCCGCTGGCGACCTCGCTGTTACCGTTGAGACCAAGGCAAATGACCAGAGCAGCACGCTGTTCGCAATGAAGCAAATGCGTGACAGTCTGGCCAACATCGTCGGCCAGGTACGGCACGGTACGGAGACCATCGCAACAGCATCCAGCCAGATCGCCGCCGGCAACCTCGACCTGTCGGCACGCACCGAAGAACAGGCCAGCTCTCTGGAAGAGACAGCGTCGTCCATGGACGAGATCATCGGCACCGTCAAGCAGAACGCCGACAACGCACGCCAGGCCAACCAGCTTGCACTGACCGCTGCAGAAATCGCCAGCAAGGGCGGTGCGGTGGTGGCGGAAGTGGTCGATACGATGGGATCGATCCACGATTCATCGAAGAGGATCGTAGACATCATCAGCGTGATCGAAGGCATCGCGTTCCAGACCAACATCCTCGCGCTCAATGCTGCCGTGGAAGCGGCGCGTGCAGGAGAACAAGGGCGCGGCTTCGCCGTGGTGGCGACGGAAGTGCGGAGCCTTGCGCAGCGCTCGTCTTCGGCAGCCAAGGAAATCAAATCACTCATCGACGACTCTGTCGAACGCGTCGACGCCGGCGCCAAACTGGTCGATCAGGCCGGTGCGACCATGCGTGACATCGTTGCAAGCGTCAATCGCGTGACCGACATCATGGGCGAGATCACGGCTGCAAGCGCTGAGCAAACCACCGGTATCGAACATATCAGCAGGGCAATATCCGAAATGGACAAGGTGACCCAACAGAATGCAGCGCTGGTCGAAGAAGCTGCCACGGCATCGGCCTCGATGCAGGAGCAGGCAGCCGACCTTGCACGCCTGGTCAGCCTGTTCCGTCTGGACGGCATGCCTGCACTCCAGCCGGAAGGCCAGCATCCGCCGGCACAACACTCGCTGGCGCAAGGAGCGCACCTCACCCTCGCCGCAGACAACACGAAGGATGAGGAACAGGCAGATGCCTGCCTCATTCGTGTGGCAGCACCCACGGCATAGAAAAACGCTGCAGCCATTCCGTCCTGGACGGATACGCGGGCATGCTGCACAAGCATGCCCGCCATTTCATGCACGAAGAGCCGGAACCGCCTATCGCCAGAGGGCTGGCGGTTCACAGCACTCAATACGAAAAATACTCTACTGCTGGAAGCCCATGAATGGCCAACTAGTCCACGCGCCGACACGCAAAAAACAAAAATGCCGCTTCTACAATGCGACGATCAGCCAGAAGATCGGTGTCGTCTTTGGCTTTCTCCTGCTGGTCGCAGCAATCAACGTTGTCGTCGTTCAGGGAATGCTGCAACAGATGAATGGCATGGCCGCCGCACTCAACGTCGCCGGCCGAATGCGCATGCTGAGCCAGAAACTCGCTTTTGAAACCAGTACCGTGCTGCAGGGGCAATTCTCCGGCCGTGAAACGGCAGCCGCCACCATTGGAGAATTCGATACCGCCGTGATGGCATTCGTTCGCGGAGGCAACGCGTTCGGCTACGACATCAGGATGCTGCCCTTGCGCCATCATGACCAGCTCGACTTGCTGCGGCTGGAATGGTCCGGATACAAGAGCCGCGTGGAAGCCATACTCACGGCACCACCCGCATCCGCGGCCAACGCGAATGCAGGCACGCCCCAATTGCAGCAAGTCTCGGAAGGCTCTGCACGCGTATTGACTTCCGCAGAACGCCTGACCCGCTCGCTCACACTGGAAGCGCAAGAGGCAGAAAAACGTGCCCTCATGGGAATCTATGCGCTATTCCTGCTCGACGTCCTCGCCTTCATGGCGGTCTTCGTGCTGGTACGCAAACAGATCGTCCACCCGCTGCGCGAACTGGTACTGCGCAGCCGGGAACTTGCGGAAGGAAACTATCACGCACGCCTCAACTACCGGTCTTTCGACGAGATCGGCCAACTCAGCCACACCTTCAATTATTCCGCCGAACGGATCGGAAAACTGATCGGCGATATCGAGCAGGATCGCCAGAACCTGAGGCAGGCGGAGTCGATGTTTCGTGGGCTGGCGGAGAACTCGGTGGTTGGTGTCTATATCGTGCAGGGTCAGAAATTCCGCTTCGTGAATGCAAAGATGGCGGAGATGTTTTGCCTTAGCCCTGAAGAGATGACTTCGTCAGTGGGGTTCTTCGACACTGTTGCCGAGGGCGACAGGCACATGGTTGAAAGCAATATACAGAAACGCCTGCGCGGCGATATCCAGGAAATTCATTACGAACGCCTCGCGCATAGAAAAGACGGCTCGATGTTCGATGTAGAAGTATTCGGCTCGACCATGGAGATCGATGGCAAGGCCGCGACCATCGGCATCATGCTCGACATTACTGAACGTAAGAAGGCGGAGGCATCGATGCAGCAGGCGTCGATGGTCTACCAGTACAGCAGCGAGGGCATGACCATTACCGACCCGGACGGCGTCATTATTGATGTCAACCCGGCTTTTACAAGGATTACCGGTTACACGCGCGACGAAGTCATAGGCAGGAATCCCAAGGTCCTTCAGTCGGGAAGGCAGAACCAGGCATTTTATGAAGACATGTGGAAAGCGCTTCTCTCTACCGGCCATTGGGAAGGAGAAATCTGGAACCGGCGCAAGAACGGCGAAGTCTATGCCGAGTGGCTGGTCATTAATACTTCCTACAAGGCTGACGGTTCGGCTTTTCGCCGCATGGCGATATTCTCCGATATCACCGAACGGAAAAAATTCAACGACCTGATCTGGCAGCAGGCCAATTTCGATTCCCTGACGGGCTTGCCCAACAGGCATATGTTCCGCGACCGCCTGGAGCAGGAAATCAGGAAGTCCCATCGGGCCGGGCTGCCGCTGGCACTGATGTTCATCGACCTTGACCGCTTCAAGGAAGTCAACGACACGCTCGGGCACGCCGTCGGCGACAACCTGCTCAAGGAAGCCGCACAACGACTCACCAGTTGCGTGCGCGAGTCCGACACGGTAGCGCGCCTGGGCGGCGATGAATTCACGATCATTCTCGGCGAGTTAAGCGCTCCCAACAGTGTCGAGCGCATCGCGCAGGAAATCCTGCAGAAAATGGCAAAGCCATTCGAGCTGGAGGAAGAAACCGCTTACCTGTCCGCCAGCATCGGCATTACTTTCTATCCGGACGATGCGACCGAACTCGAAGATCTGTTGAAAAATGCGGATCAAGCCATGTATGCCGCCAAGGATGGCGGTCGCAACCGCCACAATTACTTTACGCCGTCGATGCAGGAAACTGCGCAGGCACGGCGACGGATTGCAGGCGATCTGCGCTGCACCATCACCGAAAACCAGTTGCGCGTGTATTACCAGCCGATTGTCGATCTGATGAGCGGCACCGTTGAAAAAGCGGAAGCGCTGGTGCGCTGGCAGCATCCCAAGCGCGGACTGATCAGCCCTGCCGAATTCATTCCGATCGCCGAAGAGACCGGCATGATCTGCGATATCGGCGACTGGGTCTTTCAGGAAGCAACGCGCCAGGCGGCGCGCTGGCGCCTGTCACATCGACCGGATTTCCAGATCAGCATCAACACCTCGCCCGCGCAGTACCGCAACAATGGCATCGATTACGATGCATGGCTTGAGCACCTGAGCAGGATCGGCTTGCCGCAGCAAGGCATCGCAGTGGAAATCACCGAAGGGCTATTGCTGGAAACGAGCGCGGCAGTCACTGATCAGCTTCTCCGCTTCCGCGATTCAGGCATCCATGTATCGCTCGATGATTTCGGCACCGGCTACTCTTCGCTGTCCTACCTGAAGAGACTGGATATCGACTATCTCAAGATAGACCGCTCGTTTGCGCAAAACCTGATACCGGGCTCGGAAGACATGGCTTTGTACGAAGCCATTATCGCCATGGCACACAAGCTGGGTCTGAAGGTGATTGCCGAAGGCGTCGAGACAGAGGAGCAGCGCGCCCTGCTCACCGCAGCCGGATGCGATTATGGCCAAGGCTATCTGTTTTCAAGGCCGGTGCCTGCCGATCAGTTCGAGGCACTGCTGTGCCCCGGAATGATGAACTGAGGCCGGGCGCGCGTATCCGGCATCAACCCAGAGCAGAGCGCGTCCAGCGCACAATGTCTGCCGCGCTCATGGCACCAGCCTGGCGCCCGATCTCGCGCCCATTGCGAAACAACATCAGCGTGGGAATGCTGCGTATTGCGTAACGGGCGCCAAGCGCCTGCTCTTCTTCGGTATTGACCTTCGCCACACGAAAATGCGGCTCCAGCTGTGCCGCCGCCTGCTCATACGCGGGAGCCATCATGCGGCAGGGGCCGCACCACGGCGCCCAGAAATCGACCAGCAGCGGTATATCGTTGCGGCTGATATGCCGCTCGAAACTGGCGCCGGAAAGAGCCACCGGGTGTCCCGTAAAAAGCATCTGATGGCAACGCCCGCAATCCGGCGATTCACCGAGCCGTTCGGAGGGAACGCGGTTAACTGCCTGGCAGTGCGGGCAAACGATATGTAGAGACATGATTTTCTACCTGTCAGGCATGTTTCGATTGATGGATAGCCGGCTTTGCGGAAACGTCCTTTGCCTGGTGCACATCCGGCACGATGCGCTCTTTTCCGGTCTTGACCGTTTACAGCAAGGTGGTGGCGAAACGTCGGTAATTCAAGGTATTGAAATTCTGTTTGTCGCACCTATGTTGAGGAAGCAAGCCGGGGATTGCCCCGGCAATACCACGCTGATTCAACTACATGGAGGACAAAATGATGTTTCGATCGATGTTCCCTCAAGATATATTTTCTGAATTTGAACGCCTGCAACGGGAGTTGCAGCAGGCTGTCGGCACCGAGTCGAGCATTCGCGGCACGGGCCTCAGCGGTTTTCCTGCAGTGAATGTGGGCGGCACACCGCAGACCGTGGAGTTATATGCGTTTGCCCCGGGGCTGGATCCGGCCAGTATCGATGTCAGCCTGGAGCGCGGCGTCCTGACAATTTCCGGTGAACGAGCAGCCGATCTGCCAACGCCGGACGAGAAAACTTCGCTGCATATCAATGAGCGTTTTGCCGGCCGCTTCAGCCGTGTGATCAGTTTGCCGGAAGACGATGTCAATCCGAGTGGCGTATCGGCCCAATACCGCGACGGCGTCTTGCACATCAGTGTCAAACGTCGCCAGGCACCGCAACCGCGCCGCATTACCGTGCAGTAAACGAGGAGGAATAATCATGAACGACAACACCAACGTACCGGCGAAAACAGAGCGCCCCGCCCGCCCGGAAGCTGCTTTGATGCCTCCGGTGGACGTGATCGAAGATGCTTCCGGAATCACACTGTTTGCCGATTTGCCGGGCGTACCAAAAGACAAGCTCAATCTTCAGCTCGAGGCACAAAGCCTGACGATCGAAGGCGAAGTGGAGCTGACGACACCCGAAGGTCTGGAGTCAAGCCACGTCGAGGTACGGCTGCCCCGCTATCGCAGGGTTTTCAACCTGTCCCGCGAACTGGACAGCGAAAAGGCATCGGCTGAATTCAAGAACGGCGTGCTCAAGCTGCGCATTCCGAAGGCCGAACACGCGCAGCCACGCAAGATCGAAATCAAGGTCGCCTGACGTACTTCGGCATCCTGTCAATCAGTTCTTGAACGTGCCGCGCGCATTCCCGCAACACCATATGGAAATGCGCGCGGCACTGCAACTCCTGCAGCATCGACATTAAACAGGCATCAGCCTCCTTGGTTTGCACTTATCATTCATGGTGACATGAACGATATAAGCACAAAGGAATACCCAGTCGATGCCGCATAACATCAGCCTCATCACAACCATTGCCGTCGCGTTTGGCCTTGCCCTGCTGTGCGGGATGGTGGCCGTGCGCCTCAAGCTACCAGCCTTGGTTGGTTATCTTGCTGCCGGGATCATCATTGCGCCAACGACACCGGGGTTTGTTGCCGACATGGGCCTGGCATCCCAGCTGGCTGAGATCGGCGTGATGCTGCTGATGTTCGGCGTCGGCCTGCATTTTTCCCTGGACGATTTGCTGGAGGTGCGGCGCATTGCACTGCCAGGCGCGATTCTCCAGATTACCGTCGCCACAGCTTTGGGCATGGCGATGGCGCACTTCTGGGGGTGGAGCATTGGTGCCGGGCTGGTGTTCGGGCTGTCGCTGTCGGTAGCGAGTACGGTAGTGCTGCTGCGCGCGCTGGAAGACCGTGGAATACTCGACTCGATGAACGGGCGCATCGCGGTCGGCTGGCTGGTAGTGGAAGACCTGGTCACCGTGCTGATGCTGGTACTGTTGCCGCCGCTGTCCGGCTGGCTGGGCGGCACCGATGGCAAAGGTGGGGCCAATTTATGGGTAACGCTGGCCTCCACGTTGTTTCAGGTTGCCGCATTCATCGTTCTGATGCTGGTCGTCGGGCGCAAGCTTTTCCCCTGGCTGCTTTGGCGAGTAGCTCGCACCGGTTCACGCGAATTGTTTACGCTATGCGTGATTGCCGCAGCGGTGGGCATTGCCTATGGCTCCTCGGAACTGTTCGGCGTGTCCTTTGCGCTCGGCGCATTCTTTGCAGGCATGGTGTTGCGTGAATCCGAACTGAGCCATCGGGCGGCACAGGAATCGCTGCCGTTGCGCGATGCGTTTTCCGTGCTGTTCTTCGTTTCGGTAGGCATGCTGTTCGACCCGAGCGTGCTGATCCATAGCCCCTTACAGGTACTCGGGGTTGTCGCAGTCATTATTATCGGAAAATCGCTGGCGGCATTCGTGCTGGTGTTGCTGCTGCGGTATCCGTTGAATACTGCCCTGACGGTATCGGCCAGTTTGGCGCAGATCGGTGAATTTTCCTTCATCCTCGCCGCACTCGGCCTGTCTCTCGGATTAATGCCACAGGAAGCCCAAAGCCTGATCCTGGCCGGAGCAATCATTTCCATCGCACTCAATCCCCTCGTATTCCGGGCCATCGAGCCGCTTCAGGCATGGATACGTGCCAACTCCGCATTGGCACGCAAGCTCGAACGTCCGGGCGACCCGCTGGCGGAATTGCCGATGACGGTGGACCAGAACAGGCTCACCGGGCAGGTTGTGCTGGTTGGCTATGGCCGGGTTGGACGGCGCATCGCCCAGGCGCTCGCAGAACGCGGCGTACATTACGTCGTCGCGGAACAGAATCGCGAAAAAGTCGACCAGCTACGCAAGCAAGGGATTGCCGCCGTCGCCGGCAATGCCGCCGAGCCCGCGGTGCTGATTCAGGCCCATATCGCAAGGGCCGCGATGCTGGTCATCGCCACGCCCGATACCTTTCATGTGCGGCGCATGGTGGAAATTGCCAACATGCTTAACCCCGCGATTCGCACCGTCGTACGTACGCATAGCGAACAGGAAGCGATGCTTTTAAAGCAGGAAAAAATCGGCAAGGTCTTCCTGGGTGAGCAGGAACTGGCGCAAGGCATGAGCCGCCATATTCTTGAGACCCTGGAAAAGGATGAAAACGGCATGGGATAAGACTCGCGGATATGCGCGAAAGCCTCAGCCTGATTTTGACCTGCCGGTGCGGCAGCCAAAATTAAAAAGCGCCGGAAAGGCGCTTTTTAATTTTTCATATCTCACAAGCGATCAGGCCGCAAGCGCGCTTTCAAGCAACTGGTGCAAGGCAGTGAAATCCGGTTCACCCACATAGCGCTTGATGATGCTGCCATCCTTGGCGATCACATATGTGGTTGGCGTGAGCTGTACGTCTTCAAACGCCTTTGCAATGGTGCCTTGTGTGTCCAGCGCAACCTTGAACGGCAGCTGGCGTGTCTGTGCGTAATTCAGCACATAGTTGGGCGGGTCGTAGCTCATCGCCACGGCGATGAAATCCAGTCCCTTGTCCTTGTACTTGTTGTAAGTCTCGACCATCTGCGGCATTTCTTTCACGCAGGTAGTGCAGCTGGTGGCCCAGAAATTCACCATGACGACCTTGCCACGCAGGTTCTGCATCGTCACCTTGTCGCCGGTCAGGCTGGTGAACGTCACATCCGGTGCCGACTTCTTCGTGGAGAGGGAGAAATATCCGACTGCGGCAATAGCAACGACAATTAATGCCGCGAGAATCTTGATCCAGTTACGGCTGCGCGAATTTTCGGATTGCATGATGTTATGCGATGAGTGCTATTGGGAGGATTCAAACATTATAGTCATTTGACGCAGCAAGCGCCGGCCCTTGCAGATAAGGCATTACCTGTCATGCAGCGCTTAGCGAAAATTACGGACGCAGATAGACGAAGCCTTCCCTTGCCTGCAGGCGCGCGACTTCTGCCACACCGGATGGCACAAGGCTAACATCCGGGATTACCTTTGAGACCGGTACGTCATGCGCAGTCAGCGTGTTCTTGCAAAGACGAAATTCCACACCCTGCGCTGCCAATGCGCTGACTGCCGGCTCGAAAGGTTTGCCATTGCGCTCCGTTGCACCAGACAGCAGGAACCGGATGCCCTCGCCGTTGGCAACGACCACGATCTTCGTATCCGGTTCGGCGCGCAAATGATTGCGAATGTTGGCCATTGCGCGCGAGGCCTGGTCGATGCCGTCAGCAAGGTGATAGACCACTTTGACCGGCTCTGCGGCAGATACGCCTGTGCTCAGCGCGAGAGTTGCCGCCGCCACTGCAGCGAACAGGAATTTGAATACACTCCGTTGCATGGTTTTTCCTATGGTGATTTACCAGTGATATGTTGTATAGGTATCCGCCACCGTCGGTGGAATCGGTGCTTCCAGAGCGGCACAGATTGCACGCAGCAGGTCGGCAACGGCAACCGGCATCGGGCTGGCATCGCCGGCTGCTGCCAGCAGCGCCTTGATCAGCGCCGGCTTGGCCAGCGGCGCAAGCTGATGCGTCCTGTCCAGTGCCGCGTTGACCCGAGGGTAATCGATTGCCACGGCAGCCATCAGACTTGCGGAAGACAGCTCAAGTTCCGGGCAGCGTGCAGCTCCCCTCGCAAACAGGTCTGCCGGTGCCGCCAGAGCTGCTGATGCCGCCACATGCGCCACCAGGGATAGCAGTACGGCGCAGTCATCCTTCAAAGTGGACAGTTCGCTGTAGCGCACCGGCGTTGCGCGTCCCGCATGCATGGCGAGGCGACGCGCGAGAACGGTCTGCAGCACGAATTCGGCGAGCGTGAAACGGTTGTCGGCGGCAATCAGCTTGCCTGCGATTGCCAGCAGTTTTTCCCGCTCCGGTTCGGATAATCGCTTGAGCGCAGGCATCGCCAGATCCAGCAGGGGAAGCCGGGCGCTTTTCGGTAGTTTTTCAATGGCAGCAGCGAGGAAAGGTACGAGCGCGGCCTCTTGTCCTGCTGCGCTTTTCAATATGGCGAGTTGTGCGTCGCGTTCTGCTGCGGTATCGAGAAGCAGCGCATACACCACTGCGCAAGCTGCCTGGGGTTCGCGTACGGCACTATCAAGTTCCGCTGCAAGAGCCGTGCTCGGCGGGTTGGCGGCTGCGATCCAGTGCGCTGGCTGCGCATCATTTACCAATCCCGATACGGCATACGGAATGTCAGGCAACGCTTCTTCCTGAACCGGAGCAAGCGTCAATTCCGGCGCATCCAGGTCATCGACCGCTCTGCCGTAGATGCGGCGCAGGCGTTCCTTCATGGGCGGGTGCGTGGCCAGCAGGCCGCCTATCAGGCTCGCCCGTGGCGCGCCGAGGAAAAGATGGGAAAGCTGCTCTGCGTTCGGATGCTGGATGCGTGAGCCGAGCTGCATGGTGCGCGACAGGCCGCCGATTTTTCGCAGCGCACCGCCAATACCATCAGGATTGCGCGTGAATTGCACAGCGCTGGCATCGGCCAGGAACTCGCGCTGGCGCGAAACGGCTGCCTTGATCAGACGGCCGAAAAAAATGCCGATATAACCGATCACGAGCAGCGCAACACCGGTTGCCAGCAAGACCAGCCGAAGCGATGGCCCCTTGTCATTGCGGTCGCGCGCGCCCCAGCTATGGGTGCCAAAGTCGATCAGGTGCTGTCCGAATCCGGCGATCATCTGGATGCCGAACAAGAGCCCGATCAGGCGAACGTTCAGGCGCATGTCACCATTGAGAATATGGCTGAATTCATGGGCGACCACGCCCTGGAGCTCGTCGCGCGTCAGGCGCTTTAGCGTTCCGCGCGTCACCGCCACAACCGCCTCGTCCTGGTTATAACCTGCAGCGAACGCATTGATCGCATCCTCCTGCTCCAGCAAGTAGACACGGGGACAGGCAATGCCGGACGCGAGCGCCATCTCTTCCACCACGTTCAGCAATCGGCGCTCATGCAGGTCGGTACTCGAGGGGGGCACCAAACGTCCGCCCGCCATTTTCGCAACAGCATCGCCGCCGTCACGCAGATTGAACATTTCGATCAGCGTGCCGACCGCGATCAATGCGAGCGTGATCAGGGTATTGGTCGCGAAAAATCCTTTCGGATACGCGCGCATACCGGCAACGTAACCGCTTTGCGTCCAGCTCCAGATCAGCGCCAATGCGAGATTGACGGCCACAAGGATCGCAATGACGGCAAGCGCGAACAGAACCACCAGCATCCGGGTCTGGCGGCGGGCATGGTCTTGTTGCTCGAAGAAATTCATCGGCAGCCGTCTGCTTCCGTTTCGTCAGGGGAATGCGACGGACAGGGATACGAAGTCGCTGCGCACATCCGTTCAGAACACGACTTTTACCGGTTTGCGCTCTTCCGGCGCTTCAGTCGATTGCAGCAGCTCCGCCGGCCTGAATGCGAACATGCCGGCGATGATCGAGCCTGGGAACTGCTCGCGCGAGGTGTTGTATTGCATGACGCCGTCGTTGTATCCCTGGCGCGCAAACGCGATGCGGTTTTCGGTGCTGGTCAATTCTTCGGTGAGCTGCATCATGTTCTGGTTAGCCTTCAGCTCGGGATAGGCTTCGGACAGCGCGAACATTTTGCCGAGCGAGGAAGTCAGCATGCCTTCGGCGGCAGCCATCTGTTGCATTGCGCGCGTATCGCCCGGATCGCCGGCCGCTTTCGCATTTGCCGTTACCGCCTGATTGCGGGCAGCGATCACCGCTTCCAGCGCTTCACGCTCATGCTTCATGTATCCCTTGGCAGTTTCCACCAGATTCGGAATCAGGTCGTAACGGCGCTTCAATTGCACATCGATCTGCGCAAAGGAATTCTTGTACTGGTTCTGCAGGCTTACCAACCGATTGTAAGCACCTACTCCCCAGAACAGAACCAGCAGCGCGAGCACCAGCAGAATAATGAGTCCGGTCATGGTTCTTTCCTCTCAAAGAAAAAGGCCGCGAATCGAATGATTAGCGGCCTAATATAGCATTCCGAAAGGAAAAATCAGTACAACATCACTTCTTGTTCTGCTCTTCCGGCGTTCTCGTAAGGCGGGTGAACTCTTCTTCCGAGATATATTCGAAAACCTTCACAACCTTGTGCACACCGCTGACAGTGCTCGCGATTTGAGCAGCAAGATTGCCTTCGCGCTGGGTGACGCGCCCCATCAGATACACCACGCCGCGTTCCGTCACGACCTTGATTGAATTTGCATACAAATCCTTGGCGTCGACAAAGGAGGCCTTGACCTTGCCCGTGATCAGGGAGTCATTGGAGCGCGAGGTAAAACTGGATACGCCCATCACTTCCAGCTCATTGATCACCGACAGCACGCCCTCGATCGCGTTGACTTCACGCTCAACCGCGCCTTTCATCGCTTCATCGCGCACTTCCCCGGTCAGAAGTACCCTGCGGTTGAAACTGTTGACGTTGACATGACCTGCGCTGCCGACCAGATTGGACACACGGGTTTCACCCTTGAAGACAATCGTCTTGTCTTCCGTCTGTGCGCCGAAGGTGCGGCGATCGGAGGCGGCAAGCGTCCCCATTACGGCAGTACCGACCGCCATTTCAACGCATCCCTGCAAGCTGGCAAGCACGGCGCCGCACAGGGCGACAGCGGCCAAAGGACGTGTTACGCGCGTCCATTTACTCATTAACATCTCCTCCAAATAGCGCGACATCGATACCGTCGCATAAACAATGAATGGTCAACAAATGCACTTCCTGAATACGGGCAGTGCGGTCGTGCGGTACGCAAATATGCACGTCGGCATCGGTGAGCTGCTTGCCGATCGCCCCGCCGCCCTTGCCTGTCAGCGCGACGACACGCATGTCGCGCTCCAGCGCTGCGTCCACCGCCGCAAGCACATTGGATGAATTACCGGACGTAGAAAGCGCCAGCAAGACGTCCCCGGCTTGTCCGAATGCCTGCACCTGCTTGCTGAAAATATCCTGGAAGCTGTAATCGTTACCGACTGCAGTCAGGATCGAGGTATCGGTGGTCAGTGCCAGTGCCGGCAATGGCAGGCGCTCGCGCTCGAAGCGACCGACCAGTTCCGCTGCAAAGTGCTGGCAATCCGCCGCCGACCCGCCATTTCCGCAGGCAAGTATTTTGTTTCCATTAGATAAAGCCGTGAACATTAATTCCACGGCTTCGGCAATGGGCTGGGCAAGCAAGGCCGCGGCTTTGAGTTTGAGATCGGCACTTTCCTGGAAATGTGCCTGGATGCGTTGATGATTCATAGTGTCCGAGATTATAGTGCAGTGCAGTACGCCGAGCTCCATTCCAGCCGAAAACCTTGCGCCGATGAAACTGTGACAAGATGCCTTGCTGAAAGTTTCATTGCAGAAGATAAAGCCGCGCAAAATGCAAGTCCCGTCAGCCCTCAATGGCGTTTTTCAGCCAGTTCAGTGCACCGGCATCAATGGCAACTACATCGAAGCGGCATGCCGGAGGCGTGCGATAACGCTGCAGGAAAGTTTGGGCGGCAATCGACAGGCGCGCCTGCTTGCGAGCCGTAACACTGGCTGCGGCGCCACCATAGCGAAAGTCTGCGCGCTTTCTGACTTCCACAAAGACCAGGCTGTCGCGATCTTGCATGATGAGATCGATTTCACCGCCCTTGCAACGGAAATTGCGTTCAACCAGGGTCAATCCCTGTTTCTGCAAATATTCCAGAGCACGGCTCTCACCGGCGTCGCCTTCAATCTGCCGGGCAGTGCGCGAACGACCGAAGGCATCAAGCAGGCCCATTACCGGGCTTCACCAACCGGTACCACGCTGCCGTCCCGATAAATAGCCTGCTGCACCGTACGTTCAAAATGCGTTTGTTTCTGATCGAAGCGCACGGTCAGCTTGCCGGTTACACCATCCAATTCGAAGCCGGTACGCCCCAGCGCGAGCTCGCGTGCAACGCGATAGGCATCGATTCCCAGCGCATACAAGCGCTCCATATCGGCACTGCGCTTTTGATCGGCTTCCGCAACCGGACGCGGATAAGCCATGACTGCGGGATGGTCCGCTTGCAATTGCCATGGAATATCGAGCAGGCGCGTGCCATCCATATCGCCTGTGCGGTCGGCATCCTGCCAGTCAGACAGGGCAACAGGATTGAGTTGCGAGGTGCCGTACAACACCGCGTCCTTGCCTACGATAGCGCGCACTTGCCGCGCCTGCCGTGCATCCAGCGCGAGAAAAAGCACAACCGGCGTATCTGATTGAATCTGCTTCTGCAATTGCATCAGCGCTCGCCCATTCAGGAAACCGTCGTTAGCCACCAGCTCGACCAGCTCGACTTCACGTCCAAGATGCTGCCATTGCATTTCAAAGGCCTTGGCTGCGCGGCGCTGCCACGCACTTTTTGTAAAAAGCACGACCGCCTTCTTTGATGCCTTGTCTTTGCCGGCCCAATCGGCCGCCTGACGCGCCTCGTCTTCAATCGACAAGCCCATGATCAGCAACTGCGGTGGCAGCTTGTGCGGCACGGGTGCCGGCGTTGCCTCTCCCGGCGTGCCGGCATCTGGCTGCGTCAGCGCAATGGTGGGCCGGTCCACCATGCCATCCTGAATGAGCGCGGTAACACCGGTACGCGACAACGGACCGACGACGATGTCGTTCTGCGCGGCGGCATTCTTGTAGCCGGCCAAGGTATCCTGCGGGACGTCACTGGTTTCTATGATGTTAACCGTCACCCCGTCCTTTTCGCGCTCATGAGCAGCAAGGAAGCCGTCACGCACAGATTCAGCTGCCCCGCGCAAGATCTCCGACTGCAAAGGCAATACCAGTCCGACACGCACCAGGCGCTCGGTCGTGGAAAGATCGACTGCGAAAGGAACGGCAACCGGAGCCTGCGCCGCACCTGACGTCGGGGCAGGAATCTCGGGCGCGGTTGTATTTGCCTGCACGGGCAGGCACAATCCTCCCAACACGCCGCCGAGTGCCACCATTTTCCTGCATAACCCCAACATCATTGTCTCCTCATGACACCATCCATACCCGACTCGCCATCGCTCTTGCCGATCATGCAAGAGGTATCGCAGCAGGTTTATCCGTCGGCCACATTATATGTGCTGGCCACTCCCATCGGAAATGCAGGCGATATCACCTTGCGCGCCCTGAATGTACTGTCGCTCGTCGATGCCGTTGCCTGCGAAGACACACGCAACACCTCGCATCTGCTAACGCGTTACGGCTTGTCCAAGGAACTGGTCGCAGCACACGAGCATAATGAACGCGAGGCTGCGGAAAAGCTGATCGGACGACTGAGGGCCGGGCAGCGGATTGCATTGGTGTCTGATGCAGGTACGCCGGCCATATCGGACCCGGGAGCGCGCATCGTCGATGCGGTGCGTACAGCAGGTTTTCGCGTGATGCCCTTGCCGGGTGCGTCGGCGGCCATCAGCGCCCTGTCGGCCAGCGGCTTGCTAAATGATCGTTTTTACTTCGTCGGCTTTCTGCCGAACAAAGGCAAGCAACGCGAAACGATGTTGCACAGCCTGACGAACGTGGAAGCGACCCTGGTATTTTATGAAGCGCCGCACCGCATCGCCGAAGCCGTCGCCGCCATCGCGGCCGTCTTCGCCCCGTCCCGGCAAATCGTGTTTGCACGCGAGCTGACCAAGTTGTTCGAGGAAATCCACCGTTGCCCGCTGGCAGATGCACCAGACTGGCTGGCGGCGGATGCACACCGGCAAAAAGGGGAATTTGTGATTCTGCTGGAAGGCGCAACCGCAACGGCGGATGACGATGCCGAAGCAGATCGCGTACTCTCGATCTTGCTATCCGAATGCCCGGTCAAACAGGCGGCCGCGCTGGCAGCGCAAATCACCGGGCGAAAGAAGAATGCGCTGTACGAACGCGCACTACAGATGAAAGCGTAATCAGCGCTGCACAATCATCGGCTTGAACGTGCCGCGATCGCGCAACTGCGCTGCGGCAGCGGCGGCTTCCGCCTTGCTCGCAAACGGCCCGCTATAGAGCCGGTAAACCGCTCCCTGCCCCACAACGTCCAAAGGAGCCAGCATTGCTCCGGCACTTTGGGCCAGTCGCGTGCGCGCCGCCTCGGCATTGGCAGCTTGCGTGTACGCGCCAAGCTGCAGGTAAAAGCCCGGAAGCGAGGATGCAGGCGCAGTCGACAGCACAACCGGCTCGGCCTGGCTAACAGCAGGCTGAGCTATCGAGGGAACATTGGCTTCGTTTGCATTTACAGATTGCACAGCAGCTGCGGCCGACAACACTTCCGGTGTCGGCACTTGTTGCGCAGTGAGCACCTGCTGCTCCTTCCTGGCACTCGCAATACGCGCGATTTCTTCAGGCAGCAGGCGTTCCACCTCCAGCTGGCTGCTGCCTTTCCCCAAATAGCCCAGCTTCAGGGCCGCGGTATAGGACAGGTCAATGATGCGGCCAGAGTGAAACGGCCCTCGGTCATTCACACGAACGATGACCTGTTTGCCCGTGAGGAGATTGGTCACGCGCGCATACGACGGAATCGGCAGGGTCGGATGGGCTGCGGTCATCTTGTACATGTCGTAGGGTTCGCCGGAGGAGGTTTTCTGGCCATGGAATTTTTTGCCATACCAACTGCCGACCCCTGTTTGCTTGAACGGGCGCTCATCCGTAATCGGAGTGTATGTCTTGCCGAATACGACGTAGGGCTTGTTGCCCCGTATCGAATACGGCTCCACCTGCGGTTCGGCGTCTGGCGTATCAAGCAATCCCTCCGGCGGCGCATCGCCCGGACCATCATCGAGGTAATAACCACCGCGTCCCGAACCAGCTGGCGGGAGCGTCGGATGTGTCGACGATGCCGTCTTTGACGCTGGCTGACGGGCTGCCGTAGACGATGTCACGGACGAAGATTGCGGCACGCTGCCGCAACCGACCAGGACCAAGGCTGGCGTCAATGTGATCAATGCAACCGATCGAAACCGGGAAAAACAAGTGCGCGGTAACATCGCGTTCTCCTTCGTTTTTATTTGCCGCGACATGCGTGTGGACCAGTCGCAGGGCGGCTTTTTCGGGGGACGTACGATACAGCGAGCTGCCTCGCCGGCTCTATTGAAGCTCCTTCTCAGTTGAACGGCGCTGCAAAATCCGGTCGGAAAATGCAGCTTGCAGTTGCAACGGCTTTACTGCAATAACAGGTCTTTATAGTTAATTATTGTTCAAAGACAATCGAAATGCCAAATAGTTCAGCGCTGGCTGAAGTCTTGGTTCAACTCTGGATCAGCTTGCGGTGCCGTTGAATGCTCATCAGCATACCGATGCCAAGGCCCAGCGTCACAAAGGCGGTGCCGCCATAACTCATGAAGGGCAAGGGCACGCCGACCACCGGCAGGATGCCGGAAACCATCCCCATGTTGACAAACGCATAGGTGAAAAACATCAGCGTCAGGGCGCCCGCGAGCAGACGCGAGAACAGCGTCGGCGCATTCGCCGCAATCAGTAATCCGCGCCCGATGAGAAGCAGATACAGCACCACCAGAATGACATTACCCACCAGCCCGAACTCTTCGGAATACACCGCAAAAATGAAGTCCGTCGTACGTTCTGGAATGAACTGGAGATGCCCTTGCGTACCCTTCATCCAGCCCTTGCCAGCAGGGCCGCCGGAGCCGATGGCAATCATCGACTGGATGATGTGGAATCCCTTGCCAAGAGGGTCGGAGGTTGGGTCGATCAAGGTCATCACGCGCTGGCGCTGGTAATCATGCATCATCGACCAGCCGATCGGCAAGAAAGCAGCACCCGTCAGCACCAGGCTGACAATTATCTTCCAGGACAAGCCGGCCAGGAAAATCACGTAGAAACCGGCTGCCATCACCAGCAGCGATGTCCCCAGATCCGGTTGTTCCATGATCAGGCCGACCGGAATGATCAGCAGCATGCCAGCGACGATGAACTCGCGCCAACTGATCAGGCTTTCGCGTTTCTGGAACCACCATGCCAGCATCAATGGTGTGGCGATCTTCATGATTTCGGATGGCTGAATCACTACGCCGATATTGACCCAGCGCTGTGCGCCCTTCTTGATGATCCCGAACATGGCAACCGCAACCAGCAGCGCAACACCAACCGTATAAATCGGCACCGCAAAACGCATAAGCGTCTGTGGCGGCACAAGTGCAGCGATCCACATGATGACGAACGAAAGCAGGATGTTGCGTAAATGATCTTCCAGCCGGCCCGGGAAATCGATGCCGGCGGAGTACATCGTTATCGTACTCAGCGTCAGGATCAGGCAGACAATCAGTACCAGCGTTCCGTCAAACACCGTGAAATATGGTTTGACAGTCGGCCAGAAGGCGCGTCTTTCGGTTAAACCCAGTGCGGCCATCAATCCCCCTCGACTGCAATAGTAGTCGCGGTCTTTTCCTTAGGCTCAGGCCGCTTGCCGAGCAGGTAGTAATCCAGCGCGAGCCGGGCGATCGGCGCTGCTGCCGCCGCACCGAAGCCGCCGTTCTCAACGATCACCGCCAGTGCGATACGCGGATTGTCGACCGGAGCAAACGCGGTATACAGTGAATGGTCGCGATGGCGTTCTTCCATTTTTTTCGCATCATACTTTTCATTCTTGCCGATGCCGATCGCCTGCGCCGTACCGGTCTTTCCCGCCGAAATATATCCGGCGCCAGCAAATGCCCGCGACGAAGTTCCTTCACGCACCACCCCGGCCATCGCGTTCTTCACGAAATCGAGGTTTTCCTGCTTGAGATTGATGCGATAGCTTTCCTTCGCCACCGTCAGCGTGCGCTCTTTGGTTACGCCGCTTTCTACGGTCTTCACCAGATGCGGCTTCATCACCACGCCGTTATTGGCAAGGTTGGAAATGGCATGTGCCAGCTGCAGCGGAGTGAAGGAGTTATACCCCTGGCCGATGCCGATCGATATCGTTTCACCCGCATACCATTTTTTTTGTTCCGGACGTTTGTAAGCCGCACTTTTCCAAGCGGTCGACGGCAGCACACCGGCACGCTCGTTTTCCAGGTCGATGCCGGTCTGCTGTCCGAAGCCGAACGGCTTCATGAAATCATGGATGGCATCCACGCCAAGGTCATTGGCCAGTCCATAGTAATAAGTATTGCAGGACTGGACGATCGATTTATACATATCGACCGTACCATGTCCTCCCGGTTTGTCGTCGCGGAATTTGTGGTTGCCGAACCAAAAATGGCCGGGATCATGAATCGCCTGTGCGGGCGTGCGCTTACCCAGTTCCAGGGCCGCCAGCGCCATATAGGGCTTGTAAGTGGAACCTGGCGGATAGCTGCCGATCAGCGGACGGTTCAGAAGCGGTTTATCGAGCGAAGTATTCAGCTCTTCCCAGCTTTGCTGATCGATGCCTTCTACAAACAGGTTCGGATCGAAGGTCGGCTTGGATACATAGGCCAGTACATCTCCGGTAGAAGGCTCGATGGCTACCAGCGCACCACGCCGGTCGCCGAAGGCCTCTTCGATAATTTTCTGCAATTCGATATCGATCGAAAGGATGAGGTTATCGCCCGGGCTCGCTGCCGTCCGCGACAAGGTACGTACCGCTCGCCCACCAGCGGTTACTTCGACTTCTTCGTAGCCGGTTTTCCCGTGCAGGATATTCTCGTATTTTTTCTCCAGGCCTTCCTTACCGATATAGTCCGTGCCGGCGTAGTTTGTGGAGTCTTCCATCTCCTCGATCTTCTTGGCATCGCGCTGGCTGATACGGCCGATATACCCGATGACATGCGATGCGGTTTCGCCAAGCGGATACTGGCGGAACAGTCGAGCCTGGATTTCAACGCCGGGAAAACGATAGCGCTGGACAGTAAAGCGCGCTACCTCCGCATCCGTCAGACGGGTACGGATCGGGACACTCTCAAAGTTCTTTGCTTCCTCCAGCAGGCGGCGAAAACGCCTGCGGTCCTTCGGCTGGATATCGACGATCGTAGACAGGCTGTCAATTACCGAATCCAGCGGCGCACCGGTCTTTGAAGGCGTAATTTCCAATGTATAGGCCGAGTAATTCCGCGCCAGAACCACACCGTTGCGATCAGTGATCAAACCGCGGTTCGGCACTACCGGCACCACAGAGATGCGATTGTCTTCTGCCTGGCTCGCATAGTCCTGATGCTTGGCCACTTGCAGCCACAGGAAACGTGCCACCAACAGGCCGAAACAGATCAGCACGGCCACGCCCACCACCGACAGCCGCAGGCGGAACAGATGTATTTCGTGTTCTGTATTCTTAAATTCGGTCATTCGTTCTCAAGACGACGCAAACGCGAACCCTGTACGGGCAGACGATATGGGGCGAAATCTTCAATCTGTCAGATGGGCCGGTTATCATCCCGATCGATTGCACGGCGCTGCGGCGCCAGCAGGATCATTGTCACCAATGGCCAGAGCGCCGCCGAGACGATGCTTTCCATGAAATACAGCCAGCCGGGGAATTTTCCGGTGACCATCAGGCGCACCGCCAGTTGCACGGTTTGCATCAGGAGCAGCAGCGGCAAAATATGAGCGGCTTGCGTTGTCAGCTTGAACCACAGCACCCGTCGATGGATCATGATCGCAAAGTACGACAACAGTGTGTAGGACAGCGCGTTCTCGCCCAGCAGGGACGCATCGTGCACATCCATCAGCAAGCCCATCGTAAATGCGATGCCGATCCCGACCTTGCGCGGCTGATGAATGCTCCAGAATACGAGCACCAGCGCCACAAAATCCGGAATGCCTACCGACTGCCCCCACGGCAGCAGGTTCAACAGGAAGGCGCCAGCCAGGCTGGCCACAATGAACAGCGAATTGACTGGCAGCAGAATGTAATGAGGACGATTCATGGCGTAGGCGCCTTCTGCGTGGGTGCGGGCAACTTAGGCTCCGGCACGGTTTTCTTCTGTTCGACAGCAGGCTTCTGCACCGGCACAGGTGCTTTTTGTTCGACTGCAGTCGTCACCACTTCCTTTTTGGGTTCTTGCCCGGGAGTCTTTGGCGCCTCTTTAGGCGGTTCCTTAGGTTCTTTAGGCAGTTCCTTGGGTGCTTCTTTTGGGGCTTCCTTAACTACGTCGCCACCCGGCTTCCTTTCTGCCTTATCCCTGACAGCTTCGTGCTCAGGACGAGGCAGAAGATTCATCTCGGTCAACAGGATCAGCAATTGCCGGTTGCGGTCAATACCCGCCAGCGGCTGACAGACGATACGCGCGAAGGCGTCCGTCGATTTGCTTTCGACCTGAACCACTTTTGCCACTGCCAGCCCGGCCGGATAGACGCCGTCGATGCCAGAGGTAACAAGAACATCACCATTCTTGATGTCGGCGTTGGCCGGCATGAAGCGCAGGTCCAGCGCACCGGAATGCCCCTGGCCATAAGCAACGCTTCGAAGCCCGCTGCGCACCACCTGCACAGGAATCGCCTGATCCTTGTCGGTCAACAGGGTTACTTCGGAGGTGAATGGAAACACGCGGGTCACTTGCCCCACCACGCCAGTATCATCAATTACCGGCTGCCCCGGCGCTACGCCGTGCTTGATCCCGCGATCCAGGATGATCTTGCGCGTGAAGGCGTCGCGCGCATCGTACAGGATCTCGCTCATCACCGATTTCACCGGCAGCCGTTCGGTAGCAGCCAGAAGCTTGCGCAGTTGGGCATTTTCCGCAGTGAGCTGCTGCACCTGCTGCAGCGTCTGGGCGTTGGCGACCTGCTGTTGCTTCAGCTTGTCGTTCTCCCCTTTCAGGGCCGACAGCGACGAAAAATAATCGCCCACCATATATGCCGCATCGCGTGGCAGCAAAGCCACGACTTGCAAGGGATATAGCGCCGTGCCGACTGCCTGGCGAATCACGCTCAGCGAGCGCAGGCGCGAATCGGCAACCAACAGGATCAGTGCGACGAGGGAGAAAAACACCACTTTGGCTCGGGCAGAGGCGCCTTGCTTGAAGAGTGGCGGTGGACTGTATTCCATCAATGTCTAACTAAGTTGCGGGAGAAGGTGACCGGGGTCTGTCCGCACGCGCGCCTCGCGCTGAAATTGCAAGGCGCGCCATGTAAGGCATTATTCGTAGGAGAAGATCGAACCGAGTTTATCCATGCGTTCGAGCGCCATGCCGGAGCCGCGCACCACGCAAGTCAGCGGGTCTTCCGCGACGATCACCGGCAAGCCGGTTTCTTCCATCAGCAGGCGGTCAAGGTCGCGCAGCAGCGCACCGCCGCCGGTCAGCATCATACCTTTTTCCGCGATGTCGGCACCGAGTTCCGGCGGCGTCTGTTCCAGCGCGTTCTTCACGGCGGAGACGATGTTATTGAGCGGATCGGTCAGCGCTTCCAGGATTTCATTGCTGGAGATAGTGAACGAGCGCGGGATGCCTTCGGACAGGTTACGGCCCTTGACTTCCATTTCCTTGACTTCGGAGCCCGGGAAAGCGGAGCCGATTTCCTTCTTGATCGCTTCGGCGGTCTGTTCGCCGATCAGCATGCCGTAGTTGCGGCGGATGTAGTTGACGATCGCTTCGTCGAACTTGTCGCCACCCACACGCACCGAACCCTTGTACACCATGCCGCCCAGCGAGATGATGCCGACTTCGGTCGTGCCGCCGCCGATATCGACCACCATCGAACCGGTCGCATCCGATACCGGCAGTCCGGCGCCGATTGCGGCAGCCATCGGCTCTTCGATCAGATATACCTGCGATGCGCCCGCACCCAGCGCGGATTCGCGAATCGCGCGACGCTCCACCTGGGTCGAGCCGCAGGGAACGCAAATAATGATGCGCGGAGAAGGCTTGAACAGTTTGGAATCGTGCACCATGCGAATGAACTGCTTGAGCATCTGCTCGGTGACGGTGAAGTCTGCGATCACGCCATCCTTCATCGGGCGGATCGCTTCGATATTGCCTGGCACTTTGCCCAGCATCTGCTTGGCTTCTTTACCAACGGCCTGGATCGTCTTCTTGCCATTCGGGCCACCTTGCTGGCGAATTGCCACTACAGAGGGCTCATCCAGCACGATACCCATGTTACGAACGTAAATCAGCGTGTTGGCAGTGCCCAGGTCGATTGCCAGATCGTTAGAAAAATAACTGCGTAAAAATCCAAACATGTAGTGTCCCGATGCGCACCCCGGTGCGCTTTAACAGTGGAAGTAAAACCCGTATGCCTGCGGCGGCTCAAACTCTGCGGCACCAGCAAGGTATTAGCCCGCCATTCTACCTTATAATTTATCCGAAATTTGTCGCTGGAAACTTCAAAAATGCAGGCAAAATCCCTGCCAAATCAAGCGTTTTGACAAGATTTTTCCAGAATAAGAATACATTTTGCTCTCTTAAAAATTCCCGCCTGATAAGGCTTGCAACATATACCCCATCATGTCACTCGACCTATCCGATGTTAAGCGCCTGGCCCGCCTTGCGCAGCTCGACCTGAACGAAGACCAGGCAGCCCAAACCCTCGACAAGCTCAACAGCATTTTTGCGCTGGTCGAGCAAATGCGCGCCGTCGACACCAGCGGTGTCGAACCGCTGAATCATCCTATCGCTGCATACCAGAACAACGTGGCACTGCGCCTGCGCGAAGACCAGGTCACCGAACCGAACCGGCGCGACGATTACCAGCAGGTCGCACCGGCAACGCAGGACGGCCTGTATCTGGTCCCGAAAGTCATCGAATAACTCCGCCGGCATCGCTACGCATCCTATGTATACCAAGACCCTAAAAGAACTATCCGTCCTGCTGCATGCAAAGCAGATCTCCGCCAGCGAACTGGCCCGGCTGTACCTTGATCGCATCAATCAGAACGATCTCAACGCGTTCATCCATGTGGATGACAAGCTGACATTGCAGCAAGCCGCCGAAGCCGACGCACGCATTGCCAAAAACAACACCACACCGCTCACCGGCATCCCGATTGCACACAAGGACATTTTTGTCACACGCGACTGGCGCTCTACAGCTGGCTCGAAGATGCTGGCAAATTACGTCAGCCCCTTCGATGCAACTGTCGTTAAACAGTTCCGCGAAGCAGGTATGGTCACGCTCGGAAAATTGAATTGTGATGAATTTGCCATGGGCTCGTCGAACGAGAACTCGTTCTTCGGCCCGGTTAAAAACCCATGGGACAAAGAGGCCATTCCGGGCGGCTCATCCGGCGGTTCGGCTGCAGCGATTGCCGCGCGCCTGACACCGGCGGCGACGGCAACCGATACTGGCGGCTCGATCCGGCAGCCGGCCTCCTTCTGCGGCGTGACCGGCATCAAGCCAACTTACGGCCGTGTATCGCGCTTTGGCATGATCGCCTTCGCTTCATCGCTCGATCAGGGCGGCCCGATGGCGCAGACGGCTGAAGACTGTGGTCTTTTGCTCAATGCCATGACAGGTTTCGACCCGCAGGACTCGACCAGCCTCGAACGTCCGAACGAAGATTTCACGCGCGACCTAACCAAGGATCTGAAAGGCTTGAAGATCGGCGTGCCGCGTGAGTATTTCGGCAAGGGCCTTGCGCCGGATGTTGAGCAGGCAGTGCGTGTCGCACTGCGCGAATACGAGAAGCTGGGTGCGACGCTGGTCGATATTTCATTGCCAAAGACAGAACTCTCCATCCCGGTCTATTACGTCATCGCACCGGCGGAAGCATCGTCCAACCTGTCCCGCTTCGACGGCGTGCGCTACGGACATCGCGCGCAGGACTACAAAGACCTGGCAGACATGTACCGCAAATCGCGCGCAGAAGGTTTTGGCGAAGAAGTCAAACGCCGCATCCTGGTGGGTGCCTATGTGCTATCGCATGGCTATTACGACGCCTATTACCTGCAGGCGCAAAAGATCCGCCGCCTGATCGCGCAGGATTTCCAGAACGCGCTTAGTGGACCAAACCAGCAATGCGACGTCATCGTGGGTCCAGTGGCGCCGACGGTGGCGTGGGATATCGGCGCCAAGGCAGATGACCCCGTGGCGAACTATCTTGCCGATATTTTCACGCTGTCCACTAGCCTGGCCGGCCTTCCCGGCATGTCGATTCCATGCGGTTTCGGCCAGGGCGACAAGAACGCAAGGCGCCCGGTTGGTCTGCAAATCATCGGGAACTATTTCAGTGAAGCGAAGCTGCTGAACGTCGCCCACCAATACCAGCTGGCGACCGACTGGCATCAGCGCCGACCGGAAGGAACATGATTCTTTTGCTGCGCGCCACGTTGCTGATGCTGCTTGCAGCAAGCGGCATCACGGCTGCGCAGCAACTGGAAACACGTTTTTCGTGCAGCGTGGCGCGCAGCGAAGACGGCGAAAAAGTCACCTACGCGGATAACGGCGAATTCCGCCTCAAGGGTGAACAGATTGAAGCATTTCGCTGGGAATCGGCGCTATTTCGCAGCACGCATGGCTTCGATTGCAGTATCGATGAAGGCGATGGCCTGCAAGCAGAGGTTAGGGACGAAAAAACAAAAGCAACATGGCGCATCGCGTTGACCGATGCCCGTGCTGCACGCGACAGGCGTGGTTTTAAATTCGATCGCAGCATGAATTGCACGATACGGCTGGAACAACAAGGTGACACATTGCAGGTAAAGCCAAGTTGCCCGGCCCTGTGCGGATCGCGCGCCAATTTTTCGGCACTGTCGGTAAACATAAAAACCGGCGAGTGCCGCTATGATGAGTAAGTGAGGACATTATGCAGTGGGAAGTCGTAATCGGTCTTGAGACACACGCACAACTTTCGACGCTGTCGAAGATTTTCAGCGGCGCATCAACCCGCTTCGGCGCGGAACCCAACACACAGGCCTGCCCGGTCGACTTGGCCTTGCCGGGCGTACTACCGGTGATGAACAAGGGCGCAGTCGAACGCGCAATCCAGTTCGGACTGGCCATCGGTGCGAAGATCGCACCGCAGTCGATTTTCGCGCGCAAGAATTATTTTTATCCTGACCTGCCAAAGGGATACCAGATCAGCCAGTATGAAATTCCGGTAGTTCAGGGCGGTACGGTTTCCTTCATGCTGGAAAAAGACGGTAAACCTGAAATGCGAAGTGTGCAATTGACACGCGCCCATCTGGAAGAAGATGCGGGCAAGTCATTGCATGAGGACTACCACGGCATGACCGGCATCGATTTAAATCGCGCCGGAACGCCGCTTCTTGAAATCGTCACCGAACCTGACATGCGTAGCGCACCTGAAGCAGTCGCCTATGCAAAGGCCTTGCATTCGCTGGTGGTGTGGCTGGGCATCTGTGACGGCAACATGCAGGAAGGCTCATTCCGCTGCGACGCCAACGTCTCGGTGCGCCCGGTAGGGCAGAAGGAATATGGCACGCGCTGCGAAATCAAGAACCTGAATTCCTTCCGTTTTCTTGAAGAAGCGATCAACTATGAAGTGCGGCGTCAGATCGAATTGATCGAAGATGGCGGCACCGTAGTCCAGGAAACCCGCCTGTACGATCCGGATCGCAAGGAGACGCGTTCGATGCGCAGCAAGGAAGACGCGCAGGATTACCGTTACTTTCCCGACCCCGATCTGCCGCCGCTGGTCATCGCGCAGGAATGGATCGAGCGCGTGAAAGCGACGATGCCGGAGCTGCCGGGCGCGATGCGCGAACGGTTCGTGCGAGATTACGGCTTGTCGGAATACGATGCTGCCATCTTGACGCAGTCGAAAGCAATGGCGTCCTATTTCGAGGCGGTGGTGAGCAAGGCCGGAAAGGAGCAGGCGAAACCGGCGGCAAACTGGCTGATGGGTGACGTGTCGTCCACATTGAATCGTGCCGGCGTCGACATTACCGACGCGCCCGTAACCGCGGAACAACTCGCATTGCTCTTGCAGCGTATCGCTGACGGCACAATCTCCAACAAGATTGCCAAAGAAGTGTTCGCCGCGATGTGGGAGACGCCATCCGATAAGCCGACATTGGCGGACGATGTTATCGAAGCCAAAGGCCTGAAGCAGATATCCGACAGCGGTGCACTGGAGAAGATCGTTGACGAAGTTCTGGCTGCAAACGCCAAGTCGGTTGAAGAATTCCGTTCCGGCAAAGAGAAGGCGTTCAACGCGATTATTGGCCAAGCGATGAAAGCGACGAAGGGAAAGGCAAACCCGGCGCAACTCACCGAGCTGCTGAAGAAAAAATTGGCCAGCTAGGCTAACCAAGCCAGCCGGCCTCAAGGCAAATCCGGTGGGGCGCAGACGTCCTTTCCTTTATCCGAAAGAACGTCACACCTTACCGGGTTTGCGAGCTCCTTAAAAGAAGCTCTCGGGGATCACAAGAATATCTCCGGGACGCATCGGCAAGTTCGCCGAAATATCTCCGTCGCGCATAAGATCATTCAATCGGACCGCAAGCTTCTGCTGCTGGCCACCGAATGAGCGAATCACACTCGCCTTATTACCGGAAGCAAATTCCGTCAATCCGCCCACGGCAATTACTACGTCCATCAGAGACATGCCTTCACGATACGGCAATGCCTGCGGTTTGGCGGCCTGCCCGATAACGCGGATCTGCTCGCCATAAGGCCCGACAAATCCAGTCACGGTCACCGTAACAACCGGCTCCTGGATAAATTTTGCCAGCGCTTTTTCAATATCACGGGCCAGTTCTGTCGATGTTTTTCCACTGGCAGGCAAGTCTTCCACCAGTGGTGTCGTGATCTTTCCATCCGGCCGGACAGGAATAGTCAATGACACTTCCGGATGACGCCAGACGGAAATGATGACATTGTCCCCCGGGCCGATCCGATATTCATGCCGGTAATTCTGTGCCTGATCTTCTGCTACCGGTGTATGCGTCGTACCGGCACATCCCACCATTAGGAAAACCGAACAGGCAAGTGCCAGCCATTTCAGCCAAGTCGCGGTATAGGCATGCAATAAATTCAATTGGAACTCCTGAGAATGATGAATTAGCACGGGCGCCCTGCCCTGCATCGAGGAATAGCCATTTCTTGCTATTCCCCGATCCGGCCTGGCGCTCGCTTAATAAGCCCTCGCCCGTCCGAATGAAAGGCCGCTGCAGGCCCAATTAAAGTTGCCAGGCAGCCATGCAATAAGTATTGCCAGCTGTCATGTTGGCACCTTGATAAATCTCAACGGAAACGTTTTCCTGCCGCGATGCACTTCAGTGCCTCGCATAAACTCTTTGCCGATACCGCTAATAGGTATGAGAGAAGACAAGAATCGTTGTTTGCCGTAAGTGCAGAAATTTGGGAAGAGCCGTTAACGCGCAATCAGAATAAAAAAGTGCCGCCAAAGATATCTGCATTTCCCAGGGACCGATACCAATATCAAGGAAAAGCATGTTAATTATCCAGAACAAAAAATCAGCCAGCATCGCAATGGTGTCAGGGGCGATTCTGCTTGCTGCGGCACTCTCCGGTTGCAGCCAGCAAGTCACGGCGCAAAAGCTGGTATCCGAAGCCGCAGAGTACAAGCAGAAGGGGGATAACAAAGCGGCCATCATCCAGTTGAAAAACGCCTTGCAAAAAAATCCGGATGATTCTGAAGCGCGGTATCTCCTGGGTACGCTTTACAACGACACCGGCGATCCGCAATCTGCAGAAAAGGAGTTGCGCAAGGCAATCAGCCTGGGCATGAGTTCAACCAAGGTCTTGCCGTCATTAGGTAAGGCGTTACTCATGCAAGGGCAATTTCAGAAACTTCTGGATGAAACGCATACGGCAGCACAAGACAATACCGAAATAGCTGTCCTGCGCGGCAATGCCTATCTCGCCCTAGGCCAGAATGCAGAAGCAAAAGAGGCGTTTGAACTGGCGCGAAAAAATAACGCTGACAATCCGGATGCGCTCATTGGCCTGGCGAAGCATGCAATGGCCACAAAAAATCTTGATGTCGCAACCCAGCTTTCTGAGCAGGCAGTTACGAAAAATCCCGCCAATCTTGATGCATGGTTGTTCAAAGCCGACCTGCTTCGAGCGCAAGCTCAGATCGAGCCTGCGCTTGCAGCCTACGAGAAAGTGCTGGAATTAAAAAATGATCATGGTCCTGCGCGTATAGCGAAAGCCTCTATTGAAATCAGCAGAGGGAAATTCGACGCAGCCAAGGAAGATATTGCGGCTGCAAGAAAATCCAATCCGAAGGGCCTGATGGTTTATTACACCCAAGCCCTGCTCGATTTCAGGCAGCGTAATCTCCCAGCCGCTCTGGAATCACTGAATCAGGTACTGCGCGCTGCGCCCGACCATATGCCCAGCGTATTGCTGGCAGGAGCCGTGCAACTTGACTTGGGCGCGACCCAGCAAGCCGAACAGCATTTGAAAAAATATCTGGAAAAGAACCCGGGTGACCTGTTTGCACGAAAGCTGCTGGCGACCGCCATGCTAAAAAATGGGGATACGCAGCGTGCAGTCGATGTCCTGGCTGATGTGAACGATGAAGCGAAGAAGGACACTCAACTGCTTGTCCTTGCGGGCGAATCCCAGATGCAGGCAAAGAACTTCAAGAAGGCGATCGAATATTTCGAGAAAGCCAGCACGCTTGCACCTGAAAACGCGATGATCCATACGGCGCTTGCCAAGAGCCAGTTAGGGCAAGGCGACAGTGTCAGTGCGGTCACGGAACTGGAAAAAGCAATGAATCTGGATCCGAAATCGTCCCAGGCCGGAATCATGCTCGTGATGACCCACCTTCGCCAAAAGAATTACGACAAAGCGCTTGCAGCGGCGAAGACGCTGGAAAGCGCACAGCCCAAAGATCCGCAAGTGCACAATCTGAAAGGCTCCGTTTATCTGGCCAAGAAAGATATTGCTGCGGCACGCGCAAGCTTTGAACGCGCGCTCGCCCTACAGGCCGACAATTTGCCGGCTATAACAAATTTGGCACATCTCGACATGCAGGAGAAAAAACCGGAAGCGGCAAAAAAGCGCTTCGAAGCTTTCCTGGAAACCGATAAAAAAAATGTCCAGGCAATGACCGGACTCGCCGGCATTGCCCTGTCTCAGGGTCGAACCGATGAAGCCACAGCCTGGCTTGAGCGCGCCAGCACGGAAAACCCGGATGCGCTTCCGCCAGCCTTGCTTCTTTCTGCCCACTATGTCCGTATTGGTCAAACACAAAAAGCTCTTACGCTCGCCCGAAAACTACAGGTAGCGAATCCCGGCAATCCTGAAGCTCTTGCAGCTCTGGCCCAGGCTCAGCTCGCCAGCAAAGACCAATCTGCTGCACTGGAAACATTCAACAAGCTCGCCGTAGCGGTGCCAACCTCCGCACAAGTGCACTATCAAATCGCCTCGCTTCATGTAGCAATGAAGAACAAGGCTGCTGCAGAGGAATCGATAAAGAAGGCGTTGTCCTTAAAGCCGGACTATCTTGAAGCCCAGCTGGCACAAGCGGCTCTGGAAGCAAGCAAAGGCAATCATGCACAGGCGCTATCGATTGCCAGGAAGATTCAGCAGCAGCGCGAGAAGTCGCCTGCAGGCTACCTGCTGGAAGGTGACATGTTGATGGTGCAGAAAAAACCAGCGCTGGCGGTCAAACCTTATGAACAGGCTTTCGCCCTCGACAAGAATGGCTCGCTTCTTGTCAAATTGCACGCATCCCTCAGCCAGTCCGGCAAAGGCAAGGAAGCGGATTCCCGTCTGACGAACTGGCTAAGCGAGCACCCGGACGATACGCCTGCCCAGCTTTACCTCGCAACCGTTCATCTAATGAACGGCCGGAATGCTACCGCGATCAAGCATTTTCAAATCGTGACGCAACATGATCCCAAGAATATTGCTGCCCTCAATAATCTGGCATGGGCGTATCACCAGGAAAAAAATCCGGCAGCGCTAGAGTTTGCGGAAAAGGCCTACCAGATCGATGCAAAGAATCCAGCCGTTCTGGATACGCTGGGATGGATATTGGTTGAACAGGGCAAGGTGCCGCGTGGCGTACCTCTCCTGCAAAAGGCTGTTGAGCTCGCACCGGAGTCCATGGATATCCGCTATCACCTTGCGCTTGGCCTCATCAAGTCAGGAGACAAGGCGACTGCACGTAGTGAACTTCAGCGCCTACTCTCGCTAGGCAAGGAGTTCGCCCAGGAAAAGGAAGTACGCGCCTTGCTCGCGCAGCTCTGACCGCTGCATTTGCGCCAGAAAATTAAGAACTGTTGTGTTGGCATAAGCCGGCAACGGAGCTTAGTGTTGAATAAAGCGGCCTGACGGCCGCTGCCAAACCCGCAAAACGTGGATAACAACGCCGGCGCAAGCTTGCGAAACCGCGAACAATAGGTCTGCGTCGCAAGGCGCAAGGGACAGCGATACCGCCTTTTCAGGCCATCAGAAATCCCCCCGGTCTCTCTTGATTGAATCGCCGCCCAACCGCAACAAGGCGTCCCTTTGCGGGCGGCCCAACGCTGGGCGTCTGTAGCGCAACCGGCACTCAGTGGATCGCCACATTGATGTCGGCTCTTCTTACATACACTTAGGCAGATTCACGTAAGTGCTTGATTTTCCTGATTGGCACGGTTTCCGCTTTAGAGTGCCGGCAACACCAACTTTGTAGCATTTCCACTTTAAGGACGATCAATAAATGAAAACGATTAAATGTTTGATTGCTGGCGTTGCGCTAGTCGCTTCGGCTAGCGCGCTTGCAACGCCAGTGAATTTAGGAGGGGAATCTCCGGATCTGCAGACCGTCATCAACAACTTGTACACTGCTGCAGGCACCTCGCTGGCAAAGGCTCCTAATGTCAACACGAATCAGGTAGTTGAGTCAGGACAGTTCCAGATCGAAGCATCGGGCGGATCAGTCTCCACCATGGTGATCGAAGTCGCCGGCAATGCAGGCACGAACACGTTCGGCATTTACGATGTCAGCAATCCGTCGAACTTCCTCCAGCTTTTCGCAGGCTCTGCGGCTTCTGGTGGGCTGTCGTTCCTGAGCGTGACTGACACCTTCCTGTTCTCGGTTGCCGGTGGCGGTAGCGCCCAGTTTACGGGCCCGACGTTTGGCTATTATTTGGGAACCGCGGCTGGCCCGACGTTCTATTCCCAAGCCAGCCTGAACGGTGGCGATGATCATATGGTCGCATTCCAGGGCGATGGCGACCTCATCAAACTGCCGACCAGGCCCGCTGGCAAATGGGGTTCGTCGAGCTATATCCAGGCATGGGAAGATGTTGCCCTGGGCTCGTCCGACAGGGACTATCAGGACATGGTGGTCTACGTCGAGTCGGTGACTGCAGTTCCTGAACCGGGCACTGTCGCCCTGTTCGGACTGGCCGGACTGGGTCTGGCTCTTTCGCGCCGTCGTAAAGCAAGTAAAAAATAAGACTGCAAACTGCCTCATACGAAGCATTTCAGCCCGCCTTGTGCGGGCTTTTTCGTTTCTCTACAAATCTCGAGGAGCAGCGCCAATTGCTGTTCCCATACCCGTTTGAGATTGTTCACTTCATCGGGAGAATTCCGGGTGATTCCCTTCAGCGCGGCGTTTGTTTCCGTTGACAAACATCAAATCTTACAATTTGGATACAAGTAACCTTGGTGTGCTCAAGAAGCCATAAAGAAATATTGCTGCTACGAAACGGCAATTGAACCTTACCCCGGAGCGCTCGCCAAGATGGAAGAACAACTCGCCCAGCTCATTTCGCATTTAAAGGGCATCTGGAAGTATCGCTGGCATGCCCTGGCAACGGCATGGATCGTTGTCCTCTTGGGAGGCACAACTATTTTTCTTCTGCCGGACAGTTATCAGGCATCCGCGCGCGTGTTCGTCGATACGCAAAGCATTCTTAAACCACTGCTGTCAGGGATGACCAACATCCCCAACGTGGAGCAACAGGTCGCCATCATGAATCGCACACTGTTGAGTCGTCCGAATATGGAGAGACTCTTGCGAATGGTGGACCTCGACATAAAAGCCAAAACGGCGAAAGAGCATGAAGAGCTGGTCGACGAACTAGCCAAACAAATCAAGCTGACCGGCACAGTTCGCGACAATATTTATACCATCACCTACATTAATGAAAATCCGAAGCTGGCTAAGGATGTCGTTCAGTCCTTACTGACCATCTTTGTCGAAGGAAGTTTTGGAGACAAGAAGAAAGAGTCTGCAAAAGCCGTCATATTCATCGATGAACAGATCAAAAGCTACGAGGAAAAATTAATTGCCGCGGAAAACTCTCTCAAGGAATTCAAACTGAAGAATGCGGGGCTGTTATCTGCGCAGGGCAGTGACTATGGCACCAAGCTGCTAGATACGACAGAGACGCTCAATCAGGCAAGGCTGGAGTTGCGCGAGGCTGAGCAAGCGCGCAATGCCATCCGAAGACAAATTACTGGTGAAGCGCCAGATCCAAAGACGGCATCGAGCGCACTGGCATTGGTGAATCCGGAAATTGATTCACGCATCCAGACACTGAACAAAAACCTGGACTCACTTCAGACGCAATTCACCGATCAACATCCCGACATCGTTTCAACAAAGCGCCTGATCGCTCAGCTCGAAGCGCGCAAGGTGGAAGAATCGAAGCAAAAGAAGTACAACGCAGATCCCGGCGCCAACTATAGCCCAATGCTGCAGCAACTCAACGTCGCCCTGTCCGGGGCGGAAGCCAAGGTTGCCTCGATGGCGGCGCGGGTGGAGGAATACTCCGCTCGGGTCAATCGGCTGAAAGCATTGAACAATGCGATACCAGAAGTCGAAGCACAGTTGTCTCAGCTAAACCGCGACTACCAGATCAACAAGGAAAATTACGAAAAACTCCTTGGCCGACGCGAAGCGGCAAAACTGTCCGGAGATCTAACGGCCACAACGGAAATGATGTCATTCCGGGTAGTTGATCCGCCAATGGTTCCAATGACGCCTAACGGACCCAACCGAGCCAGGCTCTTTTCCTTGTTATTCGCAGGTGCGTTGGCCGTCGGGATTGCGTGCGCATTCCTGATGAGCAGGATCCGTCCGACATTCCTCACACAGTACAGCCTCAGAGAAGCGACCGGTCTTCCGGTACTGGGTACCGTCTCGATGCAGTGGACAGACCTCGAAAAGAAAAGGCAGGCAAAAGACTTTTATGCATTTGGCCTGTCGTCCATCCTCCTGTTGCTGACGTTTGGGGGTGTTATGGCGCGGATGCTGTTAACCGCTTAAAGAGAGTGCCCGAATGCACGGACTGAAGAACACTATTAGCAATAAGAATCCGAATTCGGCCAGGGAGAAAGCGTGAGCATAATTGAAAAGGCAGCCAAGCGACTTGGCCAAGAAACTCAAGCGGTTGTACAAAGGCCGAATGCGGAATTTCCTCCGAAGGAAACGACAAACGCGAATGAGAACGTCGCCATTTGTTTCCAAAACCACTCGGCAAGCAAACCGCCGCGGGTGGTCGCCCAGCAGGAGATCAATCTCGCCCAACTGCACAAACTCGGCATGGTCACGCCAAATGGCGGACGCACCCAGGTTTCGGAAGAGTTCAGGTTCATCAAACGACCGCTAATAAAAAACGCGCCCCATCGTTCCGAGTCCGGCAACCCTGGCAACCTGATTATGGTTACCAGCTCTTTACCGGGAGAAGGGAAAACCTTCTGCGCAGTCAATCTCGCCATGAGCATCGCGATGGAAATGGATCGCACCGTTTTACTGGTTGATGCCGATGCAGCGCGCCCTTCCGTTTTACGGACGCTCGGCCTGCACTCGGATACCGGGCTGATGGATGTTCTGCTCGATGACAGCCTTGATCTTGCGGATGTAATGATCAAAACAAACGTTGAAACCCTCAGCGTTCTACCCGCCGGGAAAAATCATAAGCATGCGACCGAACTGCTCGCCAGTCAGTCGATGAGCAAGCTGCTCGTTCAGATCGCAAATCGCTATCCCGACCGTATTGTTATTTTCGATGCGCCACCATTACTCATTACAAGTGAAGCCCGTGTCCTCGCAAGCCAGATGGGACAGATTGTCATGGTGGTGGAAGCAGAAAAAACCACGCAAAACGCCCTCAAGGACGCCTTACGCAAAATCGGCACTTGCTCCAATGTCAGCCTGGTTTACAACAAGGGCAGGGATTTTCCCGAGGGAGAAAACTACAGCTACTACTATGGCTAACACCTCCCGCTCCAGAAAATCCTGCCAGCGCTCATTTTCGACTGTCTGCACTGTTGCGTCGGTTGCGCTTGCATGTTCTCCCTATGCCCATGCAGCCGAATGGCGCATTTCGCCCGGCCTCGACCTCAGGGAAACCTATACGGACAACCTCGCCTTGGACACACCGGGCGCGGAGCAAAGCGATTTTGTCACGGAAGTTTCACCTCATCTCTCGCTAGTCGGCGAAGGACATCGCCTGAAATTCAATGCAATGTATGCCATGCGCCATTTCATGTATGCGCGCAGCGACAATGGTGCCACCACGCTTCATCAACTCAGCGCCGCTGCAAACGCGGAACTGCTCAGCAACCTGTTCTTTATGGACGGAAAAGCGTCTATCAGTCCGCAAAGCGTTTCCGCTTTCGGTCCGCAAGTAGCCGACCGCGGCAATGTCACAGACAACCGGGCAGAGGTAAAAACATTCAGCATCAGCCCGTACCTGCAACATCGTTTCGGCAGCGCAGCATCAACCGAATTGCGTTACACCCACGATTCCGTCAGCAGCGATGCCGGCGGCCTTTTAGACAGCCAGTCGGATCGAGTGCTGTTGCGCATGGATAGCGGTGCCGCGTTTCGCACTATCCAGTGGGGCTGGCGCTACGATGACCAGAAAATTGATTATGACAACGCCGCACCTGTCGACATGCGAACTCTTTCCGGGAATGTGCGATACCTGATTTCACCACGGTTCAGTCTGGACGCTACAGCAGGCTACGAGAAGAACAATTACATCTCCATTGCAGAAAAACCGGAAGGATCATTCTGGACGCTTGGCGCAACATGGGCGCCTTCAGAAAGAACAAGCCTCAGTGCGAGCGCCGGCAAACGCTATTTCGGTGATACCTGGTCTCTTGCCGCACACCATCGAACTCGCCTCACGAACTGGACCCTCGCCTACCATGAAGACATTACAACGGCACGCTCTCAGTTCCAGGTACCTGTAACGATTGATACGTCCGCATTCCTGAACCAGCTATGGAGCGCAAGCATTCCCGACCCGGTAGTCCGTCAACAATTCGTTGACGCATTCATCCGGGAGATGGCGCTTTCACCGACCCTATCGCAGCCTGTCAACAGTTTTACCAATCGTGTCTTTCTGCAAAAAAGCATACAAGCATCAGCGGCTTTTAGCGGTGTGCGAAATACCCTGGTTGTGAGCCTGTTCAGAACTTTGCGCGATCCACAATCGCCTCGGGGCGCAGATGTCATGGTTCCAGGCTCAATTGACGATGACACTAAGCAGGTCGGCGCCCAAGCAATGTGGAACGTGCAAATTACCCCGCGCACGCATGCCAATATCGGCACCGGATATACCCGTGTCACATCACGGACAACGGATCGGAAGGATGAGCAACTGACGATGAGAGTCGGCCTGACACGGCAATTTCAACCCAAGTTAAAGGGCGGAATCGAAATGCGCCGGCTTGAGCAGAAAACCAATATTGGCCGCGGCGATATACGTGAGAACGCCCTGACCGCTTTTCTTTCGTTGAGCTTCTGACAGAGGCGGGCAAGCGATGTACGAAACTTACTATGGCCTTCATGTCAAACCCTTTCAGCTGAAGCCGGATCCAAATTTTTTCTTCGGCAGCAAAGGCCATACGCGGGCAATGGCGTATCTGGAGTACGGCCTGTCGCATGGAGAGGGCTTCATTGTTGTGACCGGCGAAGTCGGCGCAGGAAAAACCACCTTGATGCGCAATCTTTTCCGCAAAATGGAATCGGAAAAAATCGTCGCTGCGCAAATAGTGAATACGCACCTTGATCCGGACGACATCTTGCGGATGGTCGCCGCGTCCTTTGGCCTCCCGTTCGAAAATGCAAATAAGGCGACGCTGCTTACGCGGCTGGAAGTCTTTCTTCAGCAGTGTGATCGGCAAGGAAAACGCGCATTACTCGTTGTGGATGAAGCGCAGAACCTGACGCCCCGCGTGGTTGAAGAGCTCCGCATGGTCTCCAATTTTCAAACGGAAGATAGGTGTTTGCTGCAAACCTTCCTTCTCGGGCAACCGGAGTTCAGACGAACCATGCTTAGTCCAGACATGGAACAACTGCGCCAGCGTGTTCTTGCAACCTATCATTTGGGACCAATGGATGCCTCCGAAACAAAAGCCTATATCACGCACCGGCTTGTGGTGTCAGGCTGGTCCGGCATTCCGGCACTGGACGAAGATGCTTTCTCTGCCATTTACGATTTCACAAGAGGGATTCCGCGAAAAATAAATACTCTCTGCGATCGCCTTTTTCTGATGGGCTATCTGGAAGAACTCCGATATTTCGGAAGAGTTGAAGTCGATGCGGTGATAAAAGACATGCAGCAGGAATTTGATATTCCTCCAACATGAAAAAATCTGATGCTCAGTGCGCCGCCTTCTTACGGTAGTGCACTCTATTATTCGACTCGATGATAAACAAGCATGCTGTTTAATTCCTTCGCCTTCCTTTTTCTTTTTTTGCCGATCACCGCAGCGGTTTTTTTTGTATTGGCTAAAAAGAGTCAAGGACTTGCGGCGGGCTGGCTGGCAGCTGCCTCACTATTCTTCTATGGCTGGTGGAGTCTCCTTTACCTTCCATTACTGATCTGCTCGATTGTCTTTAATTATTGGTCCGGTTTACGGATCGCGCATGCGACCGGATCAGCAAGAAGGTATTGGCTGATTTTTGCCATCATCATCGATCTGGGATTACTTGCCTATTTTAAATATGCAGACTTCTTCATTTCCACGATCAACGCGATTGCGCAATCAGACGTAGACGCACTCAATATTATTCTCCCAATCGGCATATCCTTTTTTACCTTCACGCAGATTGCGTTCTTGGTAGATACCTATCAGGAAAAAGTAAGAGAATATCGTTTCCTGCACTACTTATTGTTCGTCACCTACTTCCCACATCTTATCGCCGGGCCGGTATTGCATCACAAGGAAATGATGCCGCAGTTCGCAGAAGCTGCCACTTACAGGCTTTCATTAAAAAACCTGGCGATCGGTCTCTCTATCTTTGCCATTGGGTTAGCAAAGAAAGTGCTAATTGCAGACAACCTTGCGGGTCATGCAAATTTTATGTTCGATCAAACAGAGGATCCGTCTCTGTTTATTGCCTGGGGTGGTGTACTTGCCTATAGCTTCCAGCTTTACTTCGATTTCTCCGGCTATTCGGATATGGCGATCGGACTATCGCGCATCTTCGGCATCAAATTGCCGCTGAATTTCAATTCTCCATACAAAGCGGCCAACGTAATCGAGTTCTGGCGGCGCTGGCATATGACGTTGTCACGCTTTTTGCGTGACTATTTGTATATAGCTTTGGGAGGAAACCGAAAAGGAATGGTACGGCGTTATTCCAATCTCATGGCTACGATGGTCCTTGGCGGCCTTTGGCATGGCGCCTCCTGGAATTTTGTTCTTTGGGGTGCCCTCCATGGCGCTTATTTAATTTGGAATCATGCGTGGATTGCATTGGCGAAGCGAGTCGGCTTTCCAACGTCAACGAAACTGTGGCATGCATTGAGCGTCGTGCTGACGTTCATATCAATCTGCTTTGCCTGGGTGTTCTTTCGAGCCACTGACATGGCTACAGCCCTCATTATCCTCAAGGGAATGATTGGCGGGTTCGGAAGCAGTCTTCCCGATTCGATAGGCAATCAATTGGGCCCACTAAAACAACAGCTGGAAGATTGGGGTATCAGTTTCTATCTCGGCGGCGGAGCAAGGTTTGTTCAAACCTACGCCTGGGTTCTCCTGGCTGGCGCGATCGCCTTTTCCTTACCGAACACGCAACAACTAATGGGGCGTTTTGAACCGGCTTTGGATTATCGATTTAACGGAAGTACTGCATTCACTGGCTCTCACAAATTCGCCCTCGTTTGGCAACCGAATGCTCGCTGGGCTGCATGGATAGGAATACTGGCGGTGATAAGTTTGTTATCCATTAACCGTCCAACCGAGTTTCTGTACTTTCAGTTTTAAGAGGCGGCCGCGAAATGGAATCTGACAAATATTTTCTCCGCTTTCTTTCCTGGATTGCCGGAGTTGTTAGCGCCGGCGTTTTTCTTTCCCTCGCCTTGGTCGTAGCGATAGATCCGTACAGAATTTACGGCCTTCTGGACGTACCCGGCTTTAATCATGTCAAACCGCGCCCCGAGAGATTTCAGGAACAAATCAAGCTCACTGGCGCGCGCATGCTAGATGCCAATGCGCTCATAATGGGGAACTCACGTGCAGAAATTGGATTCAATCCGGAATATCCGTTTTTTTCTGAACATGGTTTAGCGGCTTACAACCTCGCCGTTCCCGGAACAAAGATCCAGACGCCTGGACGACAATTGGATTACTTATACGGTGTCGGACATAAGCCAGCAGTCATAATTTTGGGGCTCGATTTTCTGGACTTCCTTGTCGATCCAGCTTCATCCACAATCGCATCCGCACCAGAAAAGACCCGGAATCAAGTCGATGAACTCAGGTGGCAATTCGACGCAGCATTTTCCTTAAGCTCTGTATCGGACGCCATCACGACTTTAGGCATTCAAAGGCGAGCTGACGCAAAAACCATTTCAGATAAAGGATTTAATCCCCTTCTCGAATACACGAAGTATGCGCGTGACGAAGGCTATTATTCCTTGTTCCAGCAACGCGCAGCCGAATACGCGAAATCGTTTTCGCGAATGCCTCGATCGCTCGTTAAAGCCGATAGCGGAAGCTCGCAGGAATTAAATGTACTGCGCAAGATTCTTGCAAAAGCTTCGGATCACCAGACTGAACTGCATCTGATCATTTACCCGTATCACGCGCAAATGCTCGCCCTGTTCGAACAAGCGGGTTTATGGTCTGCGTTCGACCAATGGAAAATCATGCTCGTCCAAGAAGTGGCTGCGGCAAAGAGATTGAGGTCGAATGCGCGGATTACGGTATGGGACTTTAGTGGTTATTCGACAGTCCAATGCGAATCGATTCCCGGGAAGACAAACAAGGAACAAACCACTAAATGGTATTGGGAAGCTGGACATTTCAAGCAAGAACTCGGCAACTTGATGCTGGCCCGCATATTTGATGATGCGCCCGCCCAGCCGACAGGATTCGGTATCGTAGTTCCGCTTACATCGTCTACCCTGCAAGGAAATCGCAAGCGTATTGAACACGAACGCGCTTCATGCATGAATGCACATCCGGAACTTTTTAATGACGCAGCAATGCTACTAAATGACGTGCGAAAGAGGCAGTCCTAAGTCTAGACAGGAAGTCATTTGGGCTAGGAAAATTTGCCCTTCAGGATTAATCGTTTCTGAAAAAGGACACTGGATCACCAGTGTCCCTCGACTCTTAAAATCAGAGATTATTTCCTTGGTACGATCGCCCACTGAGGCGCGGCAGTATAGTCCGGCTTTACCGATCTCTTCATGAAAAGATCCCATGCCGCTTGGCCATTCGGCGCCCCGGAGGTTGCGGCTACTGCCAATGCAGGCTGCATATTAGACGGGTAGCCCATCGTCGTTCCGGCATAGCCGTCCATTTCCCCCGCAAGCCACGGACCGCGACTGACTTTATTATCCTTGTCGTATTGTGTCCGCCAATCGGCTAGCGCCTGGCTCCCGCAGGCTTGATCAAGATATTTGGCGCCGGTGCTATTGATCATCGGCGTTCCATCTTTCTTTCTCATCGTTGCCAGATATGCCTCACCGAATGTCGCAAATAGCGGTGAAGTTGAGCTTGAGCGAACTGTCAGCGCATATGCCGCACCATCAATCCAGCAATAGCCTGGCGCAGTCATCCTGCCAATGGGGAATTGTGCCTTCCATGCAAGAAGGGGCTGCGCTTTGGAAAATCCCAGCTCAGCAAGATAGCCCACGCTCCAGGTAAAGAAGTCGTCCATCCATGGTGCCAGTCCCGTTTTGTCCCCTGAAGCCGTGGTGTAAGCAATCGGCGGAAACGCAAATTGCCCTGAACCGTCAATCGCGCCCAGTTTATTGGGATTGCCGTTGGTGTAAGTCGCGTTGTACCAATCCAGATTATGACCTACCCGATCCACGAAGTACTTCTTCAGAGGGTGACTGTCCGGCGTGATATATGCGGCGTGGCCGAGAGTTCTGAGTGACCATGCCTGGCCGCGAACTTGATCCCAGCGCATGATTCCCTTGTCGAATTCCCGGTAATACGGATTCGCTTGGATCATGTTGTAGTTTGCCCAAAACTGCAATTCTTCCAGATAGTAGTTATCGCCGGTAACAAGATATGGAAGATATGCCATTGATGGTTGATGGCTGGAGTCCGGCTGATAAATTGTCGTGCAATCGCCGCCACAAAGTGGAAATGCTTCGTTTATCTTGGTTGCGGGATTAACTGAATCACTACCACGGCCAAGCAACGTCATATATGGATAGGTCGCAAGGGACACGGGTTGATCCGTATTCTTGTCGCGGTAATGAATGGGCCAGCTTCCTGCCAAGTCGCCAACGCCAAGTGTAATGTTCTTGGCCCGGCTATCCATGCTGAGCAAATACATGGCTCCCCACTGCGGAAGCGGACCAATATCGGGACGGCCACCAGTTGTAGGCATGCCCGGCAGGACGATGCCCGATGCCATTGGGCTGGTATTTGCTGTCGACCATTTGCTGGCCAAGCTTGTCAGGCCAGCTTCGGAAACCACAACGCTTGTGTCGTAATTTGGTACGGCCTTCGAAGCGATCAGATAGTTTGTATTGTGCCGTACATGAACTTGTGGCTCACCTCCCCACCAGAATACTTTGCGCCAGCGCGCATGATGAAAGTGCTTGAGCGCAGCTTGTGAATAGACAGCCTTGCCACCTACGAGAACTTGCGCATCATAGGTAAAGTTTTGTGGAGCCGGCTCATACGTCCAGTTATTTTCTATCGTGACATCGACCCGGGCCTTCTCCATTCCAGAGTATGCTCGGATTGCAAATCGAGCGGTCAGATGCGGATGCGAAATTCCATTCGCATCTTTTAAAGGTGCGGATACTAACCATTCGTTGACAAGTGGACCGGACAGCCACGTCGTATATTTCCCGCTCTTTAGCAGCGCATCTGCCGATGCAGTATAAACCTGCCCTCCGAGATTAACACTCACTCCTGCTGTGAATCCTGCATTAGTCAATGCCACTGGCGTGGAGGACAATTTTGCCGTTTCGCCGGAAGTTGACTTTACTAATTGAATGGTCTGCGCCTGACTCGCGGCCAATGTCGGAGCAACCGCGGAAATCACCGCATGCCGAACCGAACCACCGGGATGCGTAGCTTTAACATCAATTTGGAGAGGAATAGTTGTGCCATCGCTCAGACGTCCAACAAGTGAATCCGTTGGCAATACCGTCCCTTCTTTAAACACTTGACCAAAGGTCACCGGCACGTTGCTTTGCTCTGCGGAGGCAGTGTTCTCGATCTTGATGCTTGTGACGATGCTGCTATCTGTACAAGCAGTCGAACCGGACGATGTGGAAGAAGTAGTTGCCGTTGAGGCCAAATTCGTTGAAGTGCCTGACGTCTCCAGATAACTTGCTTGCTGTCCTTGAACTGCACTTGTCGCAGTATTCACGCTGGAGCCACCGCCACACGCGGTCAGCAACGCTGTCGCCAGACTTGAAAATACCAACGTAGTGCTAGCCGGCCGGCTAACGGCAACTTTCTGCATCAGAACTTCTCCCGGGATAAATTTTTAATAAGCATCACGCTTAAGATTCCAGTCCGATCAGAGATTGCTTCAGTGGAATAGTTCCGTGGAAATTTTTCTAGTTACAAATTTTCTCTTATCGACAGAATCACTCTTTGACGTTACTTATTCCAGCCGGAAAGACCATAAGTAAATTCTTATCGAACACCTATTTTAGAAATATACAAAAACTGGAAGAGCAGTACGCAGCATTACCGTCAAACAATGTTGCAATTTCTAAATGTTTTGTTTTTTATCAATATTTAACCAGGCAGGGCTCGCAAAATACTCCCAGCTTTTCACCGTCTCACCAAAACAATATTCACGGCTTCTTTTCAGTATCTGCACATCGCTTTATGCGCAGCAAAAAGAAATGAAGAAGCGAGGGAGAAAACCTATGAGCACTTCAACACTGCATCGGAAATATCAAAAACCCGGTCGAGCATCTGTGCGGGCACTGCGCAATACCTTCTGGCCAACAGCCCCTGTATGAGCAGGTTTTAACGGGAGACTGGCAACCCCTTTCAAATAGAAAGAGGTTACCTCTCACACCTGATGCCAGCGAAAACATCTGCTTTTGTTGGGTAGGGATCGGCAAACTATCGCAAGACGTTCAATACGAGCAGCAGCCGCACATTGCGTTCCTTTTCCTGTTCTTTGCACTTTGTTGGACGGCACATTCCTGTATTGCCTGCATGCTGAATTCATGGATTGCTGATTTGATAAACATACCGATTTACTTATGCCGATGCCAGCACCTCAATCAAATACTCCGTACCACGTCCTCTGCGTCATTGGGGCGCGGCCGAACCTGATGAAAATGGCACCGATCATGGCTGCGCTCAGCGATATCGGTCCGGAACTAAGGGCAACGCTTGTGCATACCGGCCAGCATTACGACTCCGCCATGAATCATCAGTACTTCGATGCCCTTGGCATCCCTGCTCCAGATGCAAATCTCGGCGTCGGATCAGGTAGTCATGCGGTTCAAACCGCTGATGTAATGCGCCGGTTCGAGCCGGTACTGGATGAGCAGCGACCATCTGCAGTCCTCGTGGTTGGCGACGTCAATTCGACCATTGCCTGTGCCTTGGTCGCCGCAAAAAAAGGAATTCCGGTGATTCATGTCGAAGCCGGCCTGCGTAGCTTCGACCGCGCGATGCCCGAGGAGATCAATCGAGTGCTTACTGATCAGATCTCGGATCTGCTCTTCACCACCGAGAAGAGTGGAAGAGACAACTTGGTACGCGAAGGAATAGATGAAGCCCGCATTCATTTTGCCGGTAATGTCATGATTGACACCTTGCGCCGCAATCTCGAAAAAGCGGTCTGCGTCACCGAGATCGTAAAGCAAGCCGATCGCGAAAACTTTTCGGCAGGAAGTGCCGGATATGGCGTATTCACTTTGCACCGCCCCTCCAATGTAGATAATCCCAAAGTATTACGTGACCTGCTTGAAACGATTGCACAAATCAGCTCCACATTGCCGCTGATATTTCCAATACATCCTCGTACGCGAGCCATGGTAGAAAAATCGGGACTCGCAGGATTACTGGACACTTCCCGGATACTGTCCCTCCCTCCGCTTGGCTATCTCGAAATGCTTGGCCTCATGAAGGACGCACGTGTTGTTCTCACTGACTCGGGCGGCATCCAGGAGGAGACAACTGCATTAGGCATACCGTGCATCACGCTCAGGAACAATACCGAACGGCCGATTACCGTGGACGAAGGAACAAACACCCTTGCCGGCCAGGATCCGGAACGAATCCTTGCGATCTTCAACGACGTTATGCATAACGGTGGGAAGGCAGGACGAATACCGGAGCTATGGGACGGAAAGGCAGCGACAAGAATTGCAAAAACGATCCTCGCATCCATGAAAAGCGGCGCCATCCACTAACCCCGCTTCATCGAAGACGAGAGAGAAAGATGCTGCCTGCACCAATACGTAATGCGATGACAATCGACGTGGAAGATTACTTTCAGGTCTCCGCGCTGGCGCCCTATATTCCTCGCGACAGCTGGACATCCATAGGCTGTCGAGTGGAGGCAAATGTTGATCGCATCCTTGCGTTGCTGGAAGAGGAATCGATTAAAGCCACTTTTTTTACCCTTGGCTGGATTGCAGAGCGTTATCCCGCAATGATCAGGCGCATTGTCACCAGCGGGCATGAGCTTGCCAGCCACGGCTATGCCCACTTGCGCGTCTCCGAGCAGAGTGCGGCACAGTTCGAAGAAGACATATGCAAAAGCAAGTCACTACTGGAAGACATTGGTAGTCAGCGGGTACTTGGGTACCGGGCGCCCAGTTTTTCTATTGGAAGCAACAATCTCTGGGCACTCGACCTGCTGCGCCGAGCCGGCTACCGCTACAGCTCCAGCATCTACCCGATACAGCACGACCATTATGGTATGCCGACTGCTCCACGCTTCGCGTTTTACCCCAATGGTGAAGACGGGCTTCTGGAGCTGCCGCTGACAACGGTAAGGCTTCTTAAAAAGAACCTGCCTTCCAGCGGCGGGGGATATTTCCGTTTTTTCCCTTATCCGGTTTCACGTTGGCTGCTGAGGCAGGTAAATCATAAAGACAAGCAGCCAGGGATTTTCTATTTTCATCCATGGGAACTAGACCCGGAGCAGCCACGAGTGAAAAACATCGACATGAAAACGCGCTTCCGCCATTACGTGAATCTTAACCGCATGGAGTTACGCATCAAGGCTCTTGCACGCGACTTCCAATGGGGACGCATGGACGAAATTTTTTTGGTGAAAAATTGAGCGCAATACTCGAAACAAGGCCATTTTTTGTGGCTTCCCCATCTATCGATACGACACCATCCATACACACGCTTCAGCCTGGTGATGAATCGCGATGGGACGCATTTGTCATGAAATGCGAAGAAGCCACTTTCTTCCATCGCGCTGGGTGGAAGAAAGTAATCGAACAGGCATTCGGCCACAGGACATGGTTCCTTTATGCGGAATCCGGCGGAAAAATCGAGGGAGTCTTACCGCTTGCTGAAATCAAAAGCACGCTTTTCGGGCACTCTCTGATCTCCTTGCCGTTCTGTGTTTATGGCGGCATTGCTGCTTCCACTGAAGAAGCGAGAGAAGCACTTAACCAGGAAGCACAAAAACTCGCATCCCAACTGAAGGTCGGGCATCTGGAATATAGAAACCTTCAGCTACAACAGCCATCGTGGCACACAAAAGATCTCTATGTCACCTTCCGCAAGGAGATCTACAAGGAAGAAGAAGCGAACATGCTTGCGATTCCGCGCAAGCAACGCGCCATGGTAAGGAAAGGCATCAAGGCTGGGCTGGAAAGCGAAATTGATCAACATGTTGATCGGTTCTTTATCGCGTACTCCACCAGCGTGCACCGCCTCGGCACGCCAGTCTTTTCAAAGAATTACTTTCGCTTGCTCAAGCAAGCCTTCGCTGACGACTGCGAAGTCATGACGATCACAAAAGAAGGGAGGACGATCAGCAGCGTCCTGAGCTTTTACTTCCGTGACGAGGTCCTGCCTTACTATGGCGGCGGCGTGGCCGAGGCACGCGACGTCGCCGGCAATGATTTCATGTATTGGGAACTGATGCGACGCGCCTGCATACGGGGGTTTCGCATCTTCGATTTCGGGCGAAGCAAAACCGGAACCGGCGCCTATGACTTCAAAAAAAACTGGGGATTCACTCCTCAACCGCTGCACTATGCGTACCAGCTGCATCGCGCTAAAGCAATACCAGACACAAACCCATTAAATCCCAAATACCAGTTATTCATCAAGCTGTGGCAGCGCATGCCGCTGTCGATGGCAAACATGATCGGTCCGCATATTGTCAAGAATCTTGGGTGAACGATGGAACACTTGCTGCTACTCGTTCATCGCCTGCCCTACCCGCCGAATAAGGGTGACAAGATTCGCTCGTATCATTTACTGGCCCATCTGGCACAACGCTTTCATGTACATCTCGGGACCTTCGTCGACGACCCGGATGACTGGCAGCATGTCGAGACGGTGAAACGCCTGTGCGGCGAATCACACTTTGCTGCCCTGAACCCCTTCACCGCAAAATTACGCGGCGTGAAAGCACTGACGATGAATCGCCCGCTTACCGTGGATTATTACTGCGATAGCGGCTTGCAGGAATGGGTGCGAAAAGTCATGGCCGAGCAGCCTATATCGCGTGTCCTGGTATTTTCTTCTGCCATGGCGCAGTACGCCGCCGAGATACCGAATGCAAGACGCATTATTGATTTCGTCGATATAGACTCGGATAAATGGCTGCAGTATGCAGAGAATATTTTCTGGCCTATGCGCTGGATATATCGGCGTGAAGGTGAGCTTCTGCTCCGCTATGAACGCAAGATTTCAAAAGAATTTGACGCTTCACTTTTCGTGTCGGAAGCCGAGGCAGCACTGTTCAGACAACGAGCTCCAGAGAGCGCCCTCAAGACCGGATTTTTCAGCAATGGTGTAGACACTGACTATTTCTCGCCTTCTCACACGTATACCAATCCCTATCAAGCTGACGAAGCGGTCATCGTATTCACTGGCGCGATGGACTACTGGCCGAATATCGATGCGGCGCGCTGGTTTGCGCTCGACATTCTTCCTGCAGTAAGAGTCGCGTATCCAGCGGCAGTCTTCTATATCGTTGGGTCCAGACCGACTGAGCAGGTTCAGCAACTTGCACGGATTCCCGGTGTGAGGGTAACGGGTACCGTTCCCGATGTACGGCCCTATATTGCCCATGCCCGTGTTTCTGTAGCCCCATTGCGTATCGCCCGAGGCATTCAAAATAAGGTGCTGGAAGCGATGGCGATGGAAAAACAGGTAGTCGTTTCGCCGCCTGCGCTGGAAGGAATAACCGCAGTGCCGGGTAATGATCTCATTCTCGCTGATGGCGCGGTGGAGTTTGCCTCGTCAGTTTCCAAACTTCTGGCTGAGCCGAATGCCAGCCTTGGGCGAAACGCACGCGACAAGGTCATCCGTCTATACGGCTGGGCAAGCAATCTTGCTCACGTCGATGCCTTGCTTTCACCTGAAGATGAAACAGTGGTGCTTACCAGCGAGCCGCATTCCAGGCCAATTTGTGAAAGTGTACACACGTGATTTCCGAAAAAAACAATCGGCAGATCTTCGTGACCGGCATTGCACTATCGAGCGCAATGCTGGCCCTCTTCATTTTTCACTTTGCGACCGTACGGTCCATCGTTTCAATCTGGAATAGTTCAGAAACTTTTGCGCATGGCTACATCATCCTTCCGATCAGTATGTGGCTGATATGGAAGCGACGAGATATTCTCAAGGAGATCCCGTCTATTCCGTACTGGCCGACCTTGATTTTTCTGGCAGCTTGCGGCTTCGCGTGGTTGCTTGCTGAGCTTGGCGGCGTACAGGTTGTCAAGCAGTACGCATTTGTGGCAATGATTCCATTTATTGTCCTTGCCATACTTGGCGTGCGGGTCTCGTGGGCGATCGCGTTTCCACTCCTTTTCCTGCTGCTTGCAGTTCCGTTCGGGGATATCTTTATCGAGCCTCTGATCGGTTTTACTGCGGATTTCACGGTGGCTGCTCTCCAGGCGACCGGAATCCCCGTACTCCGCAATGGAAACAACTTTGAGATCCCGTCCGGCACCTGGTCTGTCGTTGAGGCGTGTAGCGGGGTGCGCTATCTGATTGCATCTTTCACGCTTGGCTGCCTGTTTGCCTATCTCAATTACCGGTCGCGCGCGCGCCAGTTGATGTTCATCGTGCTTTCGGTCGTTGTTCCCATCATTGCAAACGGAATGCGCGCTTACATGATCGTCATAATCGGCCACCTTAGCGGCATGGAGCTGGCAACCGGCGTCGATCACCTGATTTATGGCTGGGTGTTTTTTGGCCTCGTCATGTTCCTGATGTTCTGGATCGGGAGTTTCTGGCGTGAAGATACACTAGAACACCCTGTGAAGCGCCCGGCAGATACACCGACAGTCATCGGGAGACACAGAAGTGTAAAGCCAGTAGTCGGTGCAACAGTCGCCACCATCCTATGTATCGGTATGTGGCCGGCGTACGCACTGTTCATTGATCGCGCATTGACCAATACCTCCTCGGTTCAACTTTCTGGTTTTGGTAGTCAATGGCAGGAATCGACACCCTTCACTGAATGGGAACCGCAATTCTTCCCGGCCAATAGTGAGCTCTATCGATTTTTTCAGCATGAGAATCGGAAGGTCGGACTGAAGGTCATGCTTTATCAGAACCAAGGCTCCGGCGCTCAACTCATCAGCTCTTCAAACAAACTGGTTGTTGAAAAAGACCCTCAATGGCAAAGACTGGCGACATCTACTCGGCAGGAGATGTTTGGCAGCTCGAACCTGACGGTTCGGGAAGCAGTCATTCGTGGAGCGCCTTCTTCCTTGGTAATCTGGCAGTGGTACTGGATCGACGGAAAATTCACTTCAAACGATTACGTTGGAAAACTGCTTCAGGCCAAGAAAAAAATCCTGATGCGCGGCGGAGATGACGCGGCACTGCTGGTATTTGCGCCTTATTCGGACACTCCCAATGAAGCACGCGAAGTGCTTCGGAGTTTTCTCTCGCAAAACCTCCCTTCGCTGGAAGCCGCATTGGCTTCCAGCAGAAAGCCTTAGCGGCAAAATGGCGATGACGCATCCTCCGCTAGTGGCGCACCTGCTCTACCGACTCGACTTCGGCGGTCTTGAAACGCTATTGGTTGAATGTATCAACCGAATACCGGCGCAGAAATATCGTCATGCAATCATCTGTCTTACGGATTACACGGAATTTGCGAAAAGAATTGAGGCGCCTGACGTGCAGATTATTGCACTCAACAAGCCGCCCGGCTTGGGGCTCGGCACGCACATCCAGCTGCTGAAACACCTGCGCAGTCTGAGACCAACAATCCTCCATACCTACAATCTGGCAGCAATAGAATATTCACTGGCCGCCGCAATGACTGGTGTGCCCATCCGCATTCACGCCGAGCATGGTCGTGATGCCGGCGATCCTTTCGGACAAAACCGCAAGCACAATCTCTTGCGTCGCCTCCTTGTTCCTGTAATTGATTGCTACGTTCCGGTTTCTTGCGACCTTCAGCACTGGCTTAAAGAAGTCGTTGGGATACCTGATGCGAAAAGCAAGCGGATCAACAACGGTGTTAACACCGAAACCTTTACGCCGAAACCAGGAATTTCTCGCGCCCGCTTGCCTCAAACAATATCCAGAGACGACTTTGTTATCGGCACGGTCGGCCGCGTCCAGGATGTAAAAAACCATCTTGGCCTCATTGACGCTTTCATTGAGTTACGCCGGCGACTTCCATCACATCAGTCACGACTGCGCCTGGCGATTATTGGTGACGGCCCTTTGTTGCCGGCGCTGAAGAAAAAAATCACAGACGCCGGAATAGCCGATGTCGTCTGGCTGGCAGGAGCTCGCAACGACATTGCTGAAATCATCCCGGCGTTTTCCGTCTTTGTTCTGTCGTCAATTGCCGAAGGAACCCCGGTGACGCTCCTGGAAGCGATGGCT
>DATFAZ010000154.1:0-32851 GCA_035254105.1 Noviherbaspirillum sp.
CCGCTTGATACGTGCTTCGATGGGCTTGCGAAGGCCTGACAGGCGCTGGCGGTCTTCGGCTTCCTGGCGCCGGCGTTCCTGGCGGTCTTCGCGGGATTCCGACTGCGTTGCGCTTGCAGTTGCCGCAACAGATTTTTCTGTCTGGGCCGGAGCAGCAGCAGACGCAGGTAATGGTGCATCGGCTTTACCCAGCTTGGTCTTGAACAACCAGTCCTTGTAATCATCCAGATCGCCATCGAAGGGTTGCAGCTTGCCGTCGGCGACAATCATGAACTGGTCAGTTGTCGCGCGCAGCAGGTGCCGGTCGTGCGAAACGAGGACCAGCGTTCCTTCGAATTGTGCCAGCGCCATGGTCAGCGCTTCACGGGTTTCGAGGTCGAGGTGGTTGGTCGGTTCATCCAGCAGCAGCAGATTTGGCCGTTGCCAGACGATAAGCGCCAGTGCCAGGCGGGCCTTTTCACCACCGGAGAAAGGCGCAATCTTGCTGGTGACCATCTCGCCACCGAAATTGAAGCCACCGAGGAAGTTGCGCAGCTCTTGCTCGCGTACATTCGGCGCAATCCGGCTCAAATGCCAAAGTGGCGATTCGTCATGGCGCAGCATTTCGACCTGGTGCTGTGCGAAGTAACCGATAGCCAATCCCTTGCCAAGGCGCGAATCGCCGGCAAGCGGCTTGAGTTCGCCGGCAATGGTTTTGACGAATGTTGATTTGCCGGCGCCGTTAACACCAAGCAGACCGATACGCTGGCCGGTTTGCAGGGAAAAGTTAATTCCTGAGACAACCGGCTTGTCAGTCACCTCGTGGTTGTCCGGATTCTCGATTCGGTAGCCGGCGACGACATCTTCCATCACCAGCAATGGATTCGGCGCGCTTAGCGGCTCACGAAATTCAAATGAGAATTCGGCAGCCGCGCGCAAGGGCGCCAGTTCTTCCATCTTCGCCAGCATCTTCATGCGGCTTTGTGCCTGGCGCGCCTTGGTAGCCTTGGCCTTGAAGCGGTCAATAAATGACTGCAGATGCGCCCGTTCGCGCGCCTGCTTTTCAAAGGCCGCCTGGGTCAATGCCAGTTGTGCTGCGCGCTGCCGCTCAAATGCGGAGTAGTTGCCGGAATAGCGCTTCAGTTTGCGATCGTCGATATGCACGATCACATTGACCACACCGTCAAGGAAGTCGCGGTCGTGGGAAATGATGATCAGCGTGCCGGGATAACGCTTGAGCCAGTCTTCGAGCCAGATGATGGCATCAAGGTCAAGGTGGTTGGTCGGCTCGTCAAGCAACAGCAAATCTGAGGGGCACATCAGCGCCTGCGCCAGATTGAGCCGCATGCGCCAGCCGCCGGAGAAGCTTGCCACGGGCTGCTGCATCTGCTCCATGGAAAATCCAAGGCCGGTCAGCAGTTGTTCTGCGCGCGAACGGACCGTATAGGCGTCGGCATCAGCCAAGGCTGCATGCAATTCGCCAATACGCGTGCCGTGGTCATCATGGTCAGGCTCGTTTTCGATTTGCGCCAGCTCCGCTTCAAGATGCCGCAGGTTTGTATCGCCGTCAATTGCATATTCGACTGCCGGACGGTCGAGTGCGGGCGTCTCCTGTGCCACGTAGGCCATGCGCCATTTGGCCGGGTAATCCACCTCGCCCAGATCCGCATGGAGCTCGCCGCGCAGAAGCGCAAACAGGCTTGATTTGCCCGCGCCATTGGAGCCGATCAGGCCGATTTTGTCGCCCGGGTTGAGCGTCAGGTCGACATTTTCCAGCAGCGGTTTGATGCCGCGCGTTAGGCTGACTTGTAGAAAACGTATCATCGCTTCTTCAATTGCTCCGCGGTTAGCAGGAACACCATATCGTCGCCCGCGCTGGTCGACACCCAAGTCAGTTCGAGATTAGGGAAGGCTGCTTCGGCAAATTCGCGCTCATTGCCGATTTCCACGATCAGAATGCCGTCTTTCGTCAGCCGCTCGCTTGCACCCGCAACAATTTTCCGAACCAGATCCATGCCATCGGAACCGCCGGCTAAAGCAATTTGCGGCTCGCGCAGGTATTCCTGCGGCAACTTGCTCATCGATCCGGCATTCACGTAAGGTGGATTAGTGACAATGAGGTCGTATTTCTTTGCCGGGAGCTTCGCGTACAGGTCGGATTCGAGCAGGGTAATACGATCCTGAAGCTCATAGTCCTCGACATTGCGGCGTGCGACAGCCAGTGCATCGGCAGAGATATCGACTGCATCTATTTGCGCATTCGGAAATGCATCGGCAAGCATGATCGGCAGGCAGCCGGATCCGGTGCAGAGCTCCAGAATATTTGTGACGGTTTCCGGATCGGCCACCCAGGGCGCGAATTGTTCCGGGATCAGTTCCGCGATGAACGAACGCGGGACGATAACGCGTTCATCGACATAAAAACGATAGTCGCCGAGCCATGCTTCATTGGTGAGATACGCCGCCGGCACGCGCTCGACAGTGCGTCGTTCGATCATCTTCAGCAGTGCCTCGGTTTCATTTTGGAGCAGGCGTGCATCCAAAAACGGTTCGAGCTTGTCGAGGGGAAGTTTGAGTGTATGCAGAATCAGGTAGGCGGCTTCATCAAAAGCGTTGCTGCTGCCATGCCCGAAGAACAGTTTGGCATCATTGAAGCGGCTGACAGCGTAGCGCAAAAAGTCGCGGATAGTGGAAAAGTCGTTTGGTGTCATGGGATGGGCACGTTTTCGGTGCTGTTGATGCGGTGGAGTGTCGCACATGCTCTCGCCACATCGGGAGAGAGCATATAGAGATGCTAACGCAGCAGGTTTTCCAGCGTACGGCGGTAAATGTTCTTTAGCGGATCGATGAATCGGAGTTCGATATGTTCGTCGATCTTGTGGATGCTGCCGTTCGGCGGGCCGAATTCGATCACTTGCGGGCAAATCTGAGCGATGAAACGGCCGTCGGAGGTGCCTCCGGTGGTCGACAGGTCGGCATCAAGCTGAGTCTCTGCCTTGATTGCCGCCGTAATGGCGTCGCTCAGTTGGCCGCGCGGCGTCAGGAATGGCTTGCCGCCAATCGTCCATTTCAGATCGTACTCAAAGTCGTACTTGTTGAGGATCGCGTGTACCCGCTGTTGCAGGCCTTCGATCGTGCTGGCTGTCGAGAAACGGAAATTGAAGTCGACCGCAACTTCACCCGGAATCACATTGGTGGCGCCGGTGCCGCCGTGGATGTTAGACATCTGCCATGACGTCGGCAGGTAATACTCGTTGCCATCGTCCCATTTTTCCGCTGCCAGTTCAGCCAGCGCAGGAGCTGCAAGATGAATCGGGTTGCGCGCCAGTTGTGGATAAGCGATATGGCCTTGCACACCCTTGATGATCAGCTTGCCGGACATGGAGCCGCGACGGCCGTTCTTGATGACATCGCCAAGCTGATCGGTCGAGGTCGGCTCTCCGACGATGCAATAATCGAGCTGTTCGCCGCGTTCTTTCAGTTTGTCGCACACAATCACCGTGCCATCGGTCGCAGGGCCTTCCTCGTCGCTGGTGAGCAGAAAGCCGATTGAACCCTTATGGTTCGGATGCGCAGCGATGAATTCCTCTACTGCCACAATCATCGCGGCAAGCGACGTCTTCATGTCGGCGGCTCCACGGCCATACAATTTGCCATCACGCTGCGTCGGCACAAAAGGATGGGATTGCCACTGGTCGAGCGGGCCGGTCGGTACCACATCGGTATGGCCTGCAAATACCAGTAGTGGTTGTGCCGTGCCCTTGCGGGCCCACAAGTTGGTGACGTTGTTGGATTGAATGGTTTCGCATATGAAGCCAAGCGGTTCCAGCAACTCGATCAGGCGCTTCTGGCAGCCGTTGTCATCCGGCGTGACCGATGACAGGGCGATCAATTCTTCGGTGAGCGCAAGCGTTCTGCTCATAAATTATTTTTTGAAAATTTGTTGATAAAGCGTGTCGGAAAAGCCGACATAGGTGCCATTGTCGCAGACCAGAACCGGGCGTTTGATGACTGATGGTGATTCGAGCATCAGTTCCGTTGCACTAGCAGCATCGGTGACTGCAGCCTTGCGCTCCTCGCTCAGTGCGCGCCAAGTAGTGCCTTTGCGGTTGACCAGTACGTCCCACTGAACATGTTTGAGCCATGCATTGGTCTGTTCGCGGGTAATTCCTGCTTTCCTGAAATCGTGGAAGGTATAAGCGATTCCCTGCTGCTCCAGCCAGGTGCGAGCCTTTTTCACGGTATCGCAGTTGGGAATACCATAAAGAATAGTCATTGCTTCAGACATTCAGCGTAAATTCGGTAAATGTCGGCCCGTCATCCTTTGGCGGTTCCGGTTCGGGCTGTGCCTGCTTGCCGGGCTGCTGGGCATTATTGAGCAACCAGTACAAGTTGGTTGCCGAATCCGCATTGGCAAGTCCTTCTTCCTGTGTGATAACGCCATCCTGGATGAGTTGCATGAGCGCCTGCTCGAAAGTTTGCGAACCGGGCGACATGCTTTTTTCGATGGCTTCCTTGATCTGGCTGATATCGCCTTGCTCAATCAGTTCGGCGACGTGACGCGTGTTCAACAGTACTTCGACAGCCGCCCTGCGTCCATGATCTACCGTCATTACCAGGCGTTGTGAAATGATGGCCCGGATGGTGGCTGCCAGATCAGGTAACAGGGAAGGCCGGTTCTCGAGCGGATAGAAATTGATGATGCGATTCAGCGCATGGTAGCTATTGTTGGCGTGCAGCGTCGCCACAACCAGATGGCCGGATTGCGCATATGCAAGGGCTGCCCCCATTGTTTCCTTATCCCGGATTTCGCCGATAAGAATGCAGTCCGGGGCTTGGCGCAATGCATTTTTCAGAGCGATTTTCAGGCTCTCTGCATCAATGCCGATTTCACGCTGGTTGACGATTGATTTCTTGTTAGTGAACAGAAATTCGATTGGATCTTCCAGGGTCAGGATATGTCCCGTCTTCGTCGTATTTCGATGATCGAGCATCGAAGCAATCGTGGTCGACTTGCCGGAACCGGTTGCACCGACGATCAAGATCAGGCCGCGTTTTTCCATAATGACGTCGGCCAGTATCGGAGGTACATGCAAATCTGCCAGCCGCGGAATTTCACCTGGGATATGACGGAATACGGCGGAAAAGCTGCCGCGCTGACGGAATGCCGACAAGCGGAAGCTGCCGAGCCCGGCAACCGGAATACCCATATTGAGTTCGTTCTGGGATTCCAGTTCCTGCATTTGTGAGGCGGAAATAACTTCACCCAGCAAGCTGCGGATGGATGCATTGTCCATCTTCTGCTGATTGATCGGGAGCAGATGGCCGTTGATCTTGATATGGATCGGCGAGTTCGCGCTCAGGAACATGTCCGATGCTTTTTTATCCTTCATCAACTGAAACAAGCGATCCATCGCCATCTTGCTCTCCTTATCTGCCGGGTGAGTGACGCGTCTTATGCGTCGCGCAGCAATTCGTTGATGCCAGTCTTGGCACGGGTTTTTGCATCGACCCGTTTGACGATCACCGCGCAGTACAAGCTGTACTTGCCATCGGCCGAAGGCAGGCTGCCCGACACCACGACTGAGCCGGCCGGAACTCGGCCATAGCTAACCTCGCCTGTTGCGCGGTCGTAGATCTTGGTCGACTGGCCGATGTAGACGCCCATCGAAATCACCGAGTTTTCCTCGACGATCACGCCTTCGACTATTTCGGAACGGGCACCGATGAAGCAGTTGTCTTCAATGATGGTCGGATTGGCCTGCATCGGCTCAAGCACGCCGCCAATGCCCACGCCGCCCGACAAGTGAACGTTCTTGCCGATCTGCGCGCAGGAACCCACGGTGGCCCAGGTGTCGACCATTGCGCCTTCATCGACGTAGGCGCCGATGTTGACATAGGACGGCATCAGCACAACGTTTTTAGCAATAAAGCTGCCACGGCGAGCGACCGCCGGCGGCACCACGCGGAAACCACCCTTAGCGAAATCCTCGGCGGTATAGCTTGCGAACTTGGTTGGCACCTTGTCATAGAACTGCATGCTGCCACCTGCCGGCATTGGCAGATTGTCTTCCAGCCGGAATGACAGTAATACCGCTTTCTTTACCCATTGGTTAACTACCCAGCTACCACTGTCTTTTTGCGCGACACGCAGCGTGCCTTGGTCAAGTTGTGCGAGGACGTGGGCGACTGCATCGCGCACTTCGGCCGGTGCTGATTTCGGGGAGAAATTGGCGCGGTCTTCCCATGCCTGATCAATGATTTGCTGAAGTTGTTGAGTCATCTCGATACTTGGTAAGTTAATGGGTCAGGATAATTTCTTTGTGAATTCGACGATGCGACGCGCGCCTTCCAGGCATTCATCTACTTCGGCGACCAGCGCCATGCGGATGCGGTTCTGGCCCGGGTTGATGCCGTGTGCTTCGCGTGCGAGATAGCTGCCTGGCAAGACTGTCACATTATATTCGGCGTACAGGCGTTTCGCGTATTCGGTATCGGACAGGTGCGGGACTTTGGCCCACAAGTAGAAACCGGCATCCGGCAACTGTACGTCAAGTACAGTCTGCAGCATCGGCGTGACCTGATTGAACTTGGCAATATACATGGCGCGGTTTTCCGCAACATGCTGTTCATCGTTCCAGGCGGCTACCGAGGCGGCTTGTATTGTCGGGCTCATTGCGCTGCCGTGATAGGTACGGTACAGCAGGAACTTCTTCAGAACGTCTGCGTCGCCTGCGACAAAACCGGAGCGCATGCCGGGCACATTGGATCGCTTTGACAGGCTGGAAAATGCAATCAGGCGGGGAAAGCCAACGCGACCAAGCTTGTGTGCCGCTTCCAATCCGCCCAAGGGCGCTTCGGATTTGAAATAGATCTCGGAATAGCACTCATCGGACGCAATCACGAAGCCGTAACGGTCCGACAACTCAAATAGCTCTTTCCAGTCTTCCAGATTCAATACGGCACCGGTCGGGTTGCCGGGCGAGCAAACAAACAGCAGTTGCACATGCGACCAGACATCCGGCGGAACACTTTTGTAATCCGGCGCAAAATTCCGGTCGGGATCGGAAGTGACAAAGTAGGGCTGCGCACCGGAGAGGTAGGCGGCACCTTCATAAATTTGGTAAAACGGATTGGGACACATCACCAGCGCGTCTCGGCTGGGATCGATAACGGTTTGGGTCAGCGCAAACAGGGCTTCACGCGAGCCGTTTACCGGCAGAACCTGGGTTGCCGAATTGATCTTCGGCAGGCCGTAACGCCGCTCGATCCACCCGGAAATTGCCACACGCAGGGCTTCTGAACCGTTTGTACTCGGATAATTTGCAAGTCCGGCAAGGTTGTCTGCCAGTGCTTTCTGAATGAAAGACGGCGTTGCATGCTTCGGTTCGCCAATGCCAAGACCAATGGGGGAATAAGCGGAATTGACAGGGGTATCGGAAAACAGAAGTTTCAGCTTTTCGAAGGGATAGGGCTGTAATTTATTTAAGAGCGGGTTCACGGGGAATAGGCTCGGAGGAAGAGATGGAATGCCAAAAGACCAAACGCGGCATTATACCGCTCGCCCCGGCAATGCGCGTCGGGCCTTTTCTCAGGGGAAATTGATGTCGCAGGAAGGTGAAATGATATGATAAGGCCCTTTCGCGAGGCTGGTCCTCCTCCTGCTTAATCCAGTGTAGAACAGTCAATAACGTGCGCCTAACTTCTCTCAAACTGTCGGGATTCAAGTCTTTCGTCGATCCCACCCACTTTCAGGTTCCCGGGCAACTGGTGGGCGTGGTCGGTCCTAATGGTTGCGGCAAATCCAACATCATGGATGCGGTACGTTGGGTATTGGGTGAATCCAAGGCATCCGAGTTGCGCGGCGAATCGATGCAGGACGTGATTTTTAACGGTTCCACCAGCCGAAAACCGGCCGGACGCGCTTCGGTGGAGCTGATTTTCGACAACAGCGACGGTCGCGCCGCAGGGCAATGGAGCCAGTACGCAGAAATTGCGGTCAAACGTACACTGACGCGCGACGGTACATCAACTTATTACATTAATAACCAGGCGGTGCGCCGACGCGATATTCAGGATATTTTCCTTGGTACCGGTCTTGGGCCGCGTGCATACGCGATCATCGGCCAAGGCATGATTTCGCGCATTATCGAGGCGCGCCCCGAGGATTTACGCATCTTCCTGGAAGAGGCTGCCGGCGTTTCCAAATACAAGGAGCGTCGCAGGGAAACCGAAAACCGGCTGCAGGATACCCGTGAAAATCTCACCCGCGTGGAAGACATCCTGCGTGAACTGAATACGAATCTGGAAAAACTGGAAGCACAGGCGGCAGTTGCGCAAAAATTCCGCGAACTGCAAGCGGATCAGGATGAAAAGCAAAAGCTGCTCTGGTTGTTGCGCAAGAATGAAGCCAAGGCTGAGCAGGAAAAGTTTTTCCGTGAAATCGAAAAAGCACAAACCGATCTCGAAGAACAAACTGCGAAATTGCGCCATGTGGAAACCGAGCTGGAGCACATGCGCCAGGCCCACTATGCCGCCGGCGACCGCATGCATGCGGCCCAAGGGCATTTGTACCAGACCAATTCGGAAATCGGCAGCCTTGAAGCGCAAATCAAGTTTGTCATCGAATCACGTAGCCGCCTTCAGGCGCAGCTCAACTCCCTGACTGCGCAACGAGACCAGTGGCAGCGGCAGGGACAGCAGCAGCAGGAAGAGCTTGCCGAAGCTGAAATGCACCTGGAAGAGCATGGCATGCGGGTGGAGCAGGCGCAGCAGGCGGCACAAAACCAAAATGACAGCCTGCCGGCAATGGAGCAGGCATGGCGCGAAGCGCAGCTCAAGACCACCGAATCGCGCAGCAAAATTATGCAGATTCAGCAGCAGATCGAGCTGGAATCTACACATCAGCGCAATGCGTCCAATATTCTCGGCAACCTGGCATTGCGCCGCGAGCGCCTGTCGCAGGAAAAAAATGGCATGAACATGCCAGATACTGCGCATTTGGCTAATTTGCGGATGCAGCACGAAGAAAAGCAGATGGCGCTGGAAGAGGCGCGGGAACTGCTGGAGGCGGCGCAGGAGCAGCAGCCGAAGCTGGAAGAAGAACGCCGAATCGCCCAGCAGCAGCTCAACACCGAAACAGCCAGCAATGCGCAACTCGAAGCACGTCTGACTGCCTTGAAGCAGCTGCAGGAGAATGTGCAGACCCAAGGTAAAGTACAGCCATGGCTGCAGAAGCATGAACTCGCCGAATTACCTCGACTGTGGCAAAAGCTGCATATCGATCAGGGCTGGGAAACCGCACTGGAGTCGGTGCTGCGCGAGCGTACCTCTGCGCTTGAAATGTCCAATCTCGACTGGGCGAAGGCATTCTTTAACGATGCGCCTCCGGCGAAACTTGCGCTGTTTACGCCGAATGCAGGCGCCATCGGCAACATTGATGCTCCCGCCGGGTTGAAGCCCTTCCTGAATCTGTTGCAGCTTAACGATCCGGGTTTGCGCGCGCTGATGCAGGACTGGCTGCATAACATTTTTGTGGCGGAAGACATTACTTCCGCCTTTGTCGATCGCACCAAATTGCCTGTTGGCGGCTGTTTTGTCACGAAACAAGGCCACGTCATCAGTAAATCGAGTGTGCGTTTTTATGCCTCCGATTCGGAGCAGGACGGCATGCTTGCCCGGCAGCAGGAGATCGAAAATCTCACCAAACAGCTGCGCGCCCAGCAGATGCTCGCCGATGAGGCAAAGTTGCGTGTCGTGCGCGCCGATGCTGCAGTGTCGCAGGCAACCCAGCGCCTGCAGGAATTGCGCCAGCACGTCGCCCAGCTAACCCAGACTGCGCATGGTTTGCAAATCGATGTCATGAAGCTGTCCGAAGTGCAGGAACGTTTCAATCAGCGCAGTGCGCAGATCGAAACCGACCTGAGCGAGATCGTGGCACAGGAATCCGAGCAACAGCAGGTCAAGGCTGAATCGGAAAGCCGGTTTGAGCAGCTGGACATTGAGCTGGCGGAACTGCAGGAAAGACATGAAGAAGGTCAGACAGCCTATCTGACCAAGGAGCAGCAGTTAAACGATGCGCGCCTGCGACTGCGCGAACTCGAGCGTGCCGCACAGGAAGCGGAATTTGCTGAAAAATCACATCGCAACAAGATCGAAGAGTTAAAGCGCAGCATCGCCACCGCACAGGAGCAGTCGGCGCAACTGTTCGCCAGCATGCAGCAAGGCCAGCTGGAGCTGGAAAACCTGGATGATCAGGCTGCTCAAGCCGGGCTGCAGTCGCTTCTGGAAAAACGCAGCGAGCAGGAACGTGCTCTCGCGGATGCCCGGCACGAACTGGATCAGCTAACACAGAAATTGCGCCATGCCGAAGAGGCGCGTATGCAGGCCGAGCGCAGTCAGCAGCCGCAGCGTGACCGCATCATGGAATTGCAACTGAAAGAACAGGCTGCGCGGCTGAATCAGGAACAGTTTGCTCAGCAACTGCTGGAAGCGCAGGCAGATGAAGCTGCCTTGGCGGAAAAGCTGACCGGTGACATGCGTCCATCTTATCTCCAGGGCGAAGTTACCCGCCTGACCAATTCGATAACCGCATTAGGCGCAGTCAATCTTGCTGCACTGGATGAACTTGCGCAGGCATCGGAGCGCAAGAATTTCCTCGATGCCCAGAATGCCGATCTGACCGAAGCGATCAATACGCTGGAAGACGCAATAAACAAGATCGACAAGGAAACGCGTGAGCTGTTGCAGGACACTTTCGACAAGGTCAACAAGCATTTCGGAGAACTTTTCCCGGTTCTGTTTGGTGGCGGCAATGCCAAGCTGATCATGACAGGCGAAGAAATCCTCGATTCTGGCGTACAGGTCATGGCGCAGCCGCCAGGCAAGAAGAACGCAACCATTCATTTGCTGTCAGGCGGCGAAAAAGCGCTTACTGCGACAGCATTGGTGTTTTCGATGTTCCAGCTTAATCCTGCACCATTCTGTCTGCTGGATGAGGTGGATGCGCCGCTCGATGATGCAAATACTGAACGCTTCTGCAATATGGTCAAACGTATGTCGTCGCAGACTCAATTCCTGTTTATTTCGCACAACAAGATTGCGATGGAGATGGCGCAGCAGCTGATTGGCGTAACGATGCAGGAGCAGGGCGTGTCACGTATCGTCGCGGTCGACATGGAAACCGCCGCAAGTTTCGCGACTGCCGCAGAAGCGGCGTAACGTGGCATGTTTTGAAGTAGAAGAGCGCAGTTGCAGCGATGATGCGAGGGCAGATAACTCTTAACGGGTTTTAATTGCGGGCAGAACGGGCCAATGCGGCACGCTTTTGATAGTAAGCGACGTTCATTTGTGCTTCACGGGCGCGCTGCTGCTCGACGTCGGCGCAAATCAGATAATGGCGTTCTGCACGTTGCAGCCACCAATGATGAATTGAGCGAACAATTGGCGCGAGGGAGAGCATGGCAAGTTCCTGGAGTTTGAATTCTTTCGCGTTGGAGATTCGGGTGGATGACTGGCTGGGGTACTTGTGCATGGTGGTCGAGGATTGATGGCGGGGAGTGGTGCCGTGTCTTCTACGCGCGTACGAATCCGCATCTTCTGCGTGAGTTGTGAAAGCGCCAGAAGTTATGGTCGCACTCGCTCCAGAATCAACCTTCATGCAATCCTCCAGGGTAGAAAGCAGTTCAGACGCGCTTCGGATTGTTATGCCGCTGTACGTGTCAGTTGAAATTATTAAAGCAACGCCTATCCAAACAGTTGTTATTTTTGAATGTTGGGATTCGCCCTGTATTGATGAACGTCAACGGGCCAATTGAGCTAATCGGGGAGATTGCAGCGCGACTGAATAAGATATTTTCCCAATGGAAAACTCTTCGAAGTTTCCCCTCTGATATAGGGAGCATGCCGGGATAAAGCCAGAAATGACACATAAGCGCAAAAGTTATAAAAAGCCCTTCTTTTATGCTGCTTAGGTTATAAGTATTATTTACAGTGCCGGCCAGGATTATGATCGCTTCTTTATTCAGCTTTTCATGTCCGCCCCTCTGTGTCCTGCATGACACAACCACGCAAACACCACTACCTACCGTAGTTCTACCTGCGCGGCTTTTCGCTCGACGGTCAATCCCTGTACCAGCTCGATAAGGCAAGCGGGAAATTCCACGGCCGCCAGGTGTGGAAATCTCGTTGCCGCTATCGTCCCGCGCTGCGCTGTTGTTGGACCGCCGTGCCGGCGTGTCTGTGGAGCGAACCGCAACCATGGCCGAAGTTGAGGAAGTCAACCGGCGTACGATCGTCATGGCGCAGGATTATGTGTTCATCGGCGAGGCGCCAGAAACCCTGCAGTCTCTTCTTACCCTGGCACGTGGCCAGGCGTCCGGATTCTGGTACGAGCAGATCCCGACCAAGTACAGATTTATGCACGTCGAGCGATTCATGGCCGTCGCTCCGCGTTAGGCCGTTCCTGACACTCGACCGGCAACTGCGCTGAACAACTTGGGTGATTTTGCCCATCCCCAAAAATGTAAAAACAACCTTTCCATGTACTGAATTCAGTGCGGTCATTCACAGCGGCCAGTCGCCGCCCGCTACGTTGGCGATGGCAAGCTGCAGCTCCCAGTTGCACTGCGCCCGGTCATGCAGTTCTTCGGGCAACCTTGACCGGCTACGACGTCCTGCTACCGCAGCTTTAATCCAGCGCGCCTTGCTCGCTTAGCCAATGGACGAGTTTTTGCAAGGCGACTCGGTCAATTGAAATCCCACTAGTCGCAATCAAGGCATTGCTTTCCATACCTTCCCTGAATTCAAATTCCGCTGAGAAGTCATATCCCGGGTGTAGTGTTACGACTAGCTGTTCGTTACCGGTCGCCGCCGCATTTTCAATAATGACCTGCCCCGGTTCTGATTCACGAAAAGACGATGTCATATCATTTCTCCTCATCATTCATTGACCCATCCTGCGGCAACGGAACTGTCCAGGGCGTCGCGTGGTGGCCGAACCGTTCCGGCGACAAGATCATCAAGGTTTGTAATAGTGTGTCGATCGCTTCACCGGCATGGCGCGGGCGTTCGCTCCGCGGCGCATCAACCAAGGCCGTGGCGCTGCCCGCGTAATGGAAGCACGTCACCCAGCTATGCACGTTTTGCCGCGTACTTCTATCGCGCCCTTGCAGCGGCGGCATTCCAGGACAGCAAGTGTGCGCCGATACAATCGCACATCGTGCGTGTGCCGCAGTGTTTCGGAATGCCATCGTTGCTCCGACACAGTCAACCTTGTTTTTTTCATAGCAACTTCCTCTGGATGAAGTCAACGATCTCAGTTTAGGTCAAAGAATGTTTGCCGGCCTACTTAGGGTTCCTGGCGCTATGAACGGGAGCATATCAGGCAGACGATAAGTCCCCGTTTTACACATTATTTGAGGGTCGGCTGGGATTACGGTTATATTCGCCAAAATGACCATAACCCTTTGAATAGTAAAAAGAAAAATGCCTGTCTGCTCAGCCGTCGCAATCTGCGGCGGCCTTTGACGCGCCAAATTCTTGGCCGACCGGCGTCATTTGACTCCACACTTCTCCGCCATGGCGTTTTGGGTCAAAACGAGCAAGCAAATGACTAATCGAGTGCGCAGTCGCACGACAAGCATATAAGCGCTTCTTCTTGATTCGATTTTTCATGTCGGCCCCTCAGATTTACGGCGTAACAGCGTCAGTGCAGCATTTTCTTGAAACTGGCCCGCTTCCTCAATATAGCCCTGGACCGTGCCGTCATGGCGCCAGCCGCCTTGCCGTTTGATATCGCGGAAATCGGCGCCGGCGCGGTGGGCGCTGGTGGCCATGCCTCGCCGCAGACTATGGCTGGAGAGCTGCGGTACATAATCTAGCTGAACCAGCTTTGCACATGTCTCCAAAATCGTGTTGACGCTGCCTTCATGCAACGCTTCGACGCTAAGCTTCCCCCATTTGCTGATCGGCCGAAACAACGGGCCGGAAGTAATGTTGACCGCAGCCATCCAGGTGCGCAAGGCCGTCGCCGGGCAGCACGAGCCCTCGCCATAGGGGATTGCCTTGACGATGCCTTCTCCCCGTTGATCCGTCTTCGAACGTGGCAGCGTGATGACAATCCCCTCTGTCTCCCAGGCAACGTATGGAACTTCCAGACTCACCACTTCGCTGCGGCGAAATCCACCAAAATAGCCGATCTGCAGCAGCGCATTGTCGCGCTTGGCTTTTAAGGTATCGAGGCCGGCCAAGTGCGCAACGATGCGCTCTAGATCTTCCAACGGCAGCGCCTTGGCCTTCTTTTTTGGCTTGCCATGGATGCGCTCGATGCCTGCCAAGGTCTTGCGGACAGTCAGCGTGGACGCCGGATCGGCAAAGCCTTGATGAGCGTGCCACTGTGACAGTGCGGTTAGCCGCAGTGCTAGCGTGCGGGGATTTAACGACGCCGCATAGGCCAGGAGGTAGCGGATCATGGTCGACTCATCGCTGGGCAGCGCGCCGCCCCAGGCCAGGAAGTGCCGTATGGCCGATCGGTAAGCGCGGCGGGTGTTGTCTGAGGTCGCGGCGGCCAGAAATGCCTGGTGCTGGGTAGCCAAATCGGAATTGATGACTGTACTGGCATTACGAACTGCCACATCCGGGTTGGCAAGGAGTATTTCAGGAGGGCTATCTTTGAGCATGGATTTGTTGCTCCGATTCGACGGTTGTACCGAGGATTACGGAGAATAACATGCAGAGTCGCATAATGACACGCGATAATCCACTTTATCACGTACTTAAAAATCGATTTTTCTCTATTCAATTTATCATTATTTAAAGTAATATTACGTAACACGTATTATGTTATCTTATTCAACGGAGACCCGACCATGGCCCGCGCTGGCATCCTCTATTCCGACGTCGCCAAAGCAGCCGCCAAGCTCGTCGAAGACGGCAAGAACCCAACCGTCGACAGCGTGCGCGAGGCCTTGGGCGGCACCGGCAGCAAGAGCACGATCGCGCCGTTCCTCAAACGCTGGAAAACCGAACACCAGGAACAGGTCATGCAGGCCGAAGCGGGCCTGCCACCCTCACTGCTAGCCGCCGTCAAGGGGCTGCATCAGCACATGCAGGCCGAATTCGAGCAGCAGCTCGAGCAACTGAAGCAGCAGCACGCCGAAGCGTTGGGCGCCGCGACCGAGCGCGAGCAGCAATTGCGCATCGAGCGCGACACAGCGATTGCCGCAAGGGACGGGTCGGCAGAGGAACTGGTGCGCACCCGGGAAGCACTGACGCAACTGCAGATGAGCCATCACACCCAGAGCATAGCGTTGGCCGCCGTCGAGGCCGGCAACGCTGGCTTGCAGCAGCGCTTGGCCGACCGCGCCGCTGAGGTGGCGACGCTCGACCACCAACTGTCGCAAGCGCATGTCCAGTTCGAGCATTACCAGAAAGCGACCGCCGTCCAGCGCACCGAGGAGCGGCAAGCGTACGACCAGCGCACCACGCGCCTCGAGCAGGAGTTGGCCGACGCCAACCGGCATATCGCCGCCCAACAGACGACGCTTGGCCAGCACGAAGCGAAAATAGCGCATCTCACTACTGATCTGTCAAATCGGCTGCAAGCCGTGCGGGAGTCCCAGGAAGCATTGGCGGGCGAACGCTCAGCACGAGAGCGCCTGGCCGACCGGCTAGAGGAGATAACCGCGGCAAAAGATAGCCTGGCTGCGCAGTGCGCCACTTCCCAACAACAGTTGGCGGACATCCGCAGTGCGCTGGCTGTCAAGGAGCACGAAGTCGGGATACTGGCAGATCAGGTGCGGCGTGCAGAAGCACGCGCCGATCAGTTGACTGAGGAAAAACTCGTCTGGCTGCAGGAGCGCGCCACGCTCGAGTATCGGGCGCATATCGCGGAACAGAAAATCGACACCCTCAGCGGTTCAGGGCAATCGCATGAAGCGCCTTGATTTCAAAGGGCCAGAAGCCGGCTGATGTAAGGACATCCCATTCGGCCTTCAAGCGCTTATTGGCGATGCCGAGTTCGATCTGGTATCGCGTTGGAACAAATTGAGTGCAATGGGCCGCAGGATGGAAAGCTATTGCGCGGCATCGCTGCAGCGATGCCGGCGATGCAGACTCAAATTTCCACCTGTGTGCCTAGTTCGATCACCCTGTTACTCGGCACCTTGAAATAGTCAGCCGCATCGCGCGCATTCCGCGACATTGTCGCAAACAACGCTTCACGCCATAGCGCCAAACCACTCCCCACCTTTGGAATGACGTTTTGGCGGGAAATGAAGAACGACGTCTCCATCATGTTGAAGTCTAAATTACAGTCCTTGCATAGTTGAAGAGCGTGAGGAATGTCGCGGTCATCCTTAAAACCATAGTAAACGTTCACCTGATAACAATTATGTCCGAACGACTCCACCTTAATCCGATCTTTTTCTGGGATGGTCGGTATGGAGGCATTAAAGACCGTCAAAAACACGATTCTCTCGTGCATCACCTTGTTATGTAGAAGATTGTGCAGCATCGCATGCGGAACACCATCGCCTTCAGGTCGAAAGAACACAGCGGTGCCGCTCACACGAGCGGGCGGATTGGCAAACAATGACTGTAGAAAGGCATCGAGGGGAACCAAGTGTTCGCGGATATTTTGTTGTACGAGCTGACGTCCATCTCGCCATGTCAACATGATGACTACGACGACGACGGCTAGAACGAGCGGGAACCAGCCCCCATGCAGAATCTTCAGGGTATTTGCAGAAAAGAATGCGATATCGATTACCGCAAAGAACACCGTCGCTGCCAAGGAAAGCAACAGGTTATACCGCCACTTGTTGCGAATAACGACGAACGTTAGTATCGTCGTCAGCAGCATCGTCGCTGTTACCGCAATGCCATAGGCGGACGCCAGGTTTGACGATGAGCCAAACCCGGCGACTGCGATGACCACTGCCGTCAATTGCATCCAATTGATTAGTGGGATGTAGATTTGTCCGACTTCTCGTTCCGAGGTGTGAAGGATACGCATTCTCGGTAAAAAGCCGAGCGCGATCGCTTGCTGCGTAATGGAGAAAGTCCCGGAAATGGTTGCCTGCGACGCGATGACAGTGGCGATGGTCGAGAGGATGGCCAGCGGATAAATGCCCCAAGCGCCAACCTGCTGATAGAACGGGTTCGAAACGGCATCCGGGTGTGCCAGTAGCAGCGCGCCTTGTCCAAGATAGTTGAGCGTAAGTCCGGGAAACACGACGGCAAACCATGCAAGACGGATTGGCCCTTTGCCGAAATGTCCCATGTCGGCATACAAAGCTTCCGCTCCTGTCACCACAAGCACGACGGCACCGAGTGCCAGAAATGCGATCCAGCCATTATCAAGCAGGAAGCGAACCGCATGGAGCGGGTTGATCGCGGCAAGGATTGCCGGATTGTCGAGAATATTGACGACCCCCATTGCTGCAAGTGCGGTAAACCAGATAAGGACAATTGGCCCAAACCATTTTCCGATGCCTGCAGTACCTTTGCTCTGAACCATGTACAAGGCTACGAGCACCGCGATCGTGAGCGGTACAACATATGGTTTGAAAGCGGGGGTCGCCACTTCAAGTCCCTCGATGGCCGACAAGACCGAGATCGCAGGTGTAATGACGCCGTCACCGTAAAAGAGCGCAGCTCCGACCAGGCCGATGAGGGTCACGGCCGAGTACGAGGCCGACCTCTGCGTAACCGAGGACAATGCCAGGGCCACCAACGCTATGATGCCGCCTTCCTTCCGGTTGTCAGCGCGTAGAATCAGCGTGACGTATTTTAGTGACACGATGATAGTCAAGGTCCAGAAGATCAGGGAGATCACGCCAAAGATGTTTGCCTCGTTGAGTGGCAGCCCGTGTTCCTTGGAAAACACCTCTTTCATCGCATACAACGGACTTGTGCCGATATCTCCATAGACGACACCGATTGCGGCGATAGTGAGCGTGGTTAGGGTACTCTTTTGGAAATCTGAAGACACAGTGCACCTGGCTATTCTTGTTGGAGAGATGCCGCCGTATGCCTCACCTCAGTCCCGTATCCTGATGAACTACGATCAAGCGGGAACTCGGGAAGGCGCCTGCAAAACGCTGCACCGCTTGATGCGTTGTCCTAGGCGATCAGGCGTAGCGTGAAACCTTGTCCCGATTACCCCATGCACCGACAGCAACCGGAGATAGTACCCTTTGCCGTGTAAAAAATTTGTAAAAATTTTGGATGATGTGCGGCGAAAGCGGATCCGGCAACGAAGGCACAATGAGAAGTGCTATTCCTTCGGGAAGAACTCATTTTTCATCGGTCTACAGCCAGCCGGCGCGCTTCAGGCGACGATACAGAACAACACATCCCACGATGATAATACCCATGGTGACGGGGTATCCCCATTTCCATTTCAGCTCAGGCATGAACTCGAAATTCATTCCGTACAAGCTGAATACCATGGTAGGCACGGCGAGTATGGCGCCCCATCCCGCCAGGCGCTTGACCACTTCGTTTTGCCGAATGGTGACTTGTGCCAGTGCGACCTGCATCGCGGCGTTAATCATCTCGCGCATGCGGTCAGCGGCTTGCGTGACACGTGCCACGTGATCAAGAATATCGCGGTAGTAGATGCGATTTTCCTTTGGAATGATCTCGCCATGGAACCGTAAGAGCTGTGTACAGATGTCGATAAGCGGCACCGCAGCTGCCTGCAGCGTCAGCAGTTCATTCTTCAGGTTGTAGAAATCCTGCAGGTTGTCAGCGCGGGTAGCGGGATTGAACAGTTCCTGTTCAAAGCTCCTGAAGCGCTCCTGCAAGTGATCCATGCAGGGCTGATAGTTGTCTACAACGAAGTCGACGATCGAATACAACACATATCCCGGTCCCTTGGCCAAGCGATCGGGCATGCTTTCCGCCCGCTCCCTGACTTTGGCATAGCCGATGGACGGACCGTGACGGACCGTGACAACAAAACGCGTACCGACGAAAACGTGGGTTTCCCCAAAATGAATGTGGCCTTGCTGCAGCAGTGCAGTGTGAAGTACGACGAATAGCGTCTCGCCATATTCTTCAAGTTTCGGTCGCTGATGCGCCTTTTGCGCATCCTCTACTGCAAGTTCATGCAGGCAGAACTCGGCCTGAATCTTGCGCATTAATTCGAGATGTGGCTCCAGCAGACCTACCCAGACAAAGGTATCCCGTTCAAGCAACACATCACTAATTTCATCAACCGTGATGTCTCTTGATTTCTTTCCGTTTCGATATGCCGCACAATTAACCAGGGCGCGTAGATTATTCATTGGCACTTCTTCAGGCGTTGTCGTATTCAAGGGGAAGCATCGCTCTCTAATGTGACTGGCGTGCAAAGCCAGCCATCCTTCATAGGGGAACAAGCAACCTATAACCCACTGCGGTCTCCGTCAACAGGTACCTTGGTTGCGCCGGATCGTCCTCCAATTTTTGCCGCAAATGCCCCATGTAGATGCGCAGGTAATGCCCACTCTCGGCATGCGACGGTCCCCATACTTCGCGCAGCAGCTGCGGGTTGGTGACCACGCGGCCGGCGTTGATCGCGAGTGCGGCCAGCAGGCGGTATTCCGTCGGCGTCAGGTGCACCATTTGATCTGCCTTGGTCACCAGGCGCGCTGTGAGGTCCACCTTCACATCGCCGAACTGGATCGACCCGGGCGCATTGGCGCCGACCTGGCGCAGTCGCCTCAGCGCGGAACGCACGCGTGCAAGCAGTTCTCCGACGCCGAAGGGCTTGGTCAGGTAGTCGTCAGCGCCGGCATCGAGCGCCTTGATTTTTTCCGCCTCGTTGGTGCGTGCCGACAGCACGATGATCGGCACGGATGACCATTTGCGCACATCGACAATGTAATCGGCACCGTCACCATCCGGCAGGCCAAGGTCGAGAATGACCAAGTTTGGTTTGCGGGTGCCCGCGTCGATCAGGCCGCGTTTCATCGTGTCCGACTCGAAGACCTGCCAGCCTTCGTCTTCCAGCGCGGCACGGACGAAGCGCCGGATTTGCGGCTCGTCCTCGACCAGCAGTGCAATAGGTATGGGTTCAGTCATGTCGCTTTCTCAATCTGCGTGTCGCTGTCGTCCATGTCCGGCAGCGCGGGGGGCGTACCGAGCGGCAGGGTAAATACGATGGACGCGCCGCCTTCCGGCAAATTGCTGGCCCGGATCGTACCGTGATGCGCTTCGATGATGGCGCGGCAGATTGCCAGCCCCAGTCCGACGCCAGGCGTAGCCGATTCCCGCTCTCCCCGCGTGAATTTTTCAAAGATCGCCTCTTCCTGCCCGGCCGGCAGACCCTGTCCGTTGTCGTTGACGGCGACTTTCAGGAAAGGTCCGCTGATGTTCGCCGTGATCGTGATACGTGAGCCGGCCGGCGTGTACTTGGTTGCATTTTCCACCAAATTGCACAGTACCCGCTCGATCAGCACCGCATCGAACTGGACCAGCGGCAAATCGCGCGCAATGCCGGTCTGCACCTTATGCCTGGTGACAAACGCCTGACTCGCCCGCAATGCGCTGCCGACGACTTCCTCAAAATGCTGCCATTGCATGTTGAGCTTGACTTCGCCACTCTGGATACGTGCCATGTCGAGCAGGTTGGAAACGAGATTGCTCATGCGTAAAGCTTCATCGTGCAATGCATGCGCCATCCCTTGCTGTATCTGCGCCAGCGGCGGTTTTGACAACGCCAGCGATTCCGATAATCCGACCAAAGAAGTGAGTGGCGTGCGCAAATCATGCGACAGCGCAGCCAGCAGGGAATTGCGCAGTCGCTCGGATTCCATGCGCACTAGCGCATCCTGTGCCACCTCAATGTAATGCACGCGTTCCAGCGCGATCGCGGCCAGTGCGGCGAAGGTATCGAGCTGTTGCCGCTGCTCCGGAATCAGTATCCAGCGACGATTGTCAGGCTGTACAGCCATGACGCCACGCGTGCGCATCGGCGCCACGAGCGGCAGGTAAAACAAGCTGCTACCGGGCAGTGTGTCCGTCCCCATACCGGCCGCCGTCGCGTGGTCGAAGGACCATTGCGCGATTCCCATATCGAGCACGCCCAGATGCGGCACGCTGGACGCATCGCCCGGCGCCGCCGACGGAAATTGCAAACGACCGGCATTGTCTGGCAGTAACAGCACGGCTTTTGCACGGAAAGTGCGCTGGATGAACGAGCGTGTGATGTCGTAGATCTGTTCGGTCTGCAGCGCGCCCGACAAGGCACGCGCGAATTCATACAAGGCGCGTGCCCGGCTTTCACGGTGCGAGGCGATGTTTGCTTGGAAACGTAAGCCGGAAGTCAGCTGGCCGACGATTAGCCCGACCACCAGCATGACAGTGAACGTCACTAGGTATTGCACATCGCTGACAGAGAAGGACAGCCTCGGTGACACAAAGAAGAAATCGAATGCGCCGACGCTGAGGAACGCCGCCATGACCGCCGGCCCGCGCCCGAGCCGTACGGCAATCAGTACCTCGGTCAGCAGGAACAGCATCACGATGTTGGCCAGCTCGAGATATGGCAGCAGCGGCGTGGCGACCAGAGTCGTGAAAATGCAGGCGCCTGCGGCTTGGATGTAATTCCAATGGCGCGCCTTGTGCCCAAGCGCGGCATCGGATTCCGCGCCGGTGGACGGTGCCGGCGCTTGTGCCTCTTCCGGGCCACGGCGGCCGGTTTCGATCAGGTCGATATCCGGTGCGAAGGCGGCGACGCGTTTGGTATGGGAGGCGCGCCAGAGCCATCGGTTATGGTCGCGTCCCAGGACGATCCTCGAAAAATTATGGCTGCGCGCATAATCGACGATGGCATGCGCGATGTCGCTTCCGGACAGGACTGCGGTGGTGGCACCAAGATCCTGTGCCAACTTCAGGGTTTTCAAGATGCGCTCGCGGTCCGCCGGCGGCAGCCGCTGCAATTGCGGCGTTTCGACATAGACCGCGTGCCACTCCGCATTCAACTGGCTTGCCAGCCGTGCCGTGCTTCGAATTACATGCTCGGCGCCGGGACGTGGCCCGATGCAGGCAAGCAGGTCGTAGTCGGTCTTCCATACCGCGCCGATGGATTTTTCGACGCGGTACGCTTGCACGTCGTCTTCGACCCGGTCTGCTGTGCGCCGCAGCGCCAGCTCGCGCAATGCGATCAGGTTGCCTTTGCGGAAAAAATTGCGCGACGCGCGCTCAGCCTGCGGAGCTTGGTACACCTTGCCTTCGCTCAGCCGGGCCAGCAAATCGTCTGCCGGAATGTCGACCAGCACCACTTCGTCCGCCTGATCGAACACGGTATCCGGCAGTGTTTCCGCCACGCGGATGCCGGTGATTCCGCCGACCACGTCGTTCAGGCTTTCCAGGTGTTGCACGTTGACCGTGGTGAACACGTCGATGCCAGCGCCTAGCAACTCGTCCACGTCCTGCCAGCGCTTCGGATGACGCGAGCCGGATGCGTTGGAATGGGCCAGCTCATCGACCAGGATTAGTGCTGGACGGCGAACCAGTGCGGCATCAATATCGAATTCGTCGATGGCCTTGCCCCGATAGTCGACCGACTTGCGTGGCAAGACTTCAAGGCCCTCCAGCAAGGACGCGGTTTCACTGCGACCGTGCGTTTCGACGATGCCGACCACGACATCAAGACCTTCTTGCTGCAATTTGCGCGCCGCATTCAGCATCGCGTAGGTCTTGCCGACACCGGCCGAGGCACCGAAGTAGATGCGAAGCTTTCCGCGCAAAGCGCGGCGCTCTTGCGCCTGTACCTGTGCAAGCAAGGCATCCGGGTCAGGACGCTGGTCGTTATTCGATGGCATAAGTCACTCTGGCATGATCAATCTCGACATGTTCTGGCGCCAAACCGGTGTTGTCGTCGTCAAATGCGCGAACCAATTCCATTATGCCGCGCTGGCCGGTCGCAGTCCCACTTTCCTTAAATCAGAACGTTTTGCTGATGGAAACAACCAGCGCATTCTTGCCCATGAATTTGCCGTTCGCCGGCGACGCATACGCACTTTTGTCGGCGTTGGTCCCGATTAGCGCCAGCGCGCCGGTCGCAATGCCGAAGTCCTTGGTGACGCCGACTTTCCAGTCGGTGTAGCTGAATCGCCCATTGCCGACGCCGGCGGCCGATCCTTTGACCTTCTGATGACCGGTGTGTAAGTTGACGATGAAGCCCCCGCCGGCATCGAGGTTAGCGCCGATATCGAGGTAGCCGCTGTTCTTGCTGTCGGCAAAGCCGAACAGATTGGTCAGCGAGTGCGAGTACTTTACATAAGCAGGGCCATAGCCGAGCTGGCCGTAGATCTCGGTGGTATCGGCGCTCGGGTTCAGCTTGTTAGATGGATACACGTAGGTCAGCACGCCAACGTCGTAGCTCAGGTTCGCGCCGAACTCGCCGCGCTTGCCACCGTAGACATCCCATTCGACGCCGCCATCGCCGCCCGCGTCCTTGACCCATTTGATGGTCGAAAGCCAGGTGCCGACGTAGAAACCGGACGGCTTGTGCGTGTAGTCGGCGCCTCCCTGCAGCGCGGGTTTCAGGCGCGTTTGGGAAATTCCGCGATATCGATAGTCGCTGGTTACCGATACGTTAAAGCCGACTGCATGGCCAGACTCGTTGTTCTGCGCTTGCGCTTGGCTCGTGGTAAATGCAGCGATCACGGTCGTGGCAAGAATTAAGTGTTTCATATGCTCCCTTTTATCGTGTTGCGATGGTTTTTTGTTCCACCGAATTCATTGATTTGAATGCATCCGCGTTTGGCTTCATCGCTTTTGATCGAGCGCGAGATTCAACGCCAGCACGTTCACCCGCGGTTCGCCGAATACGCCGAATGCGCGGTCCTCGCCATGCCGCTTGATCAAGTCGCGCACTTCTTCCACGGTGAGCTTGCGCTCACGGGCGATGCGGCCCGCCTGGTAGTAGGCGGCGGCGATGCTGATATCCGGATCGAGTCCGCTGGCCGATGCTGTCACCAGATCGACCGGGATCGGCGCGGTGTTGCCGGGATCGGCAGCCTTCAGCGCCTCGATGCGGCCTTTTACCGCGTCCGTCAGCGCGGGATTGGTCGGGCCGAGATTGGAGCCGCTCGACGCGGTGGCGTTGTTCGGCATCGGGCTGGTGGCGGACGGTCGTCCCCAGAAATACTTCGGTGACGAGACGGCTTGCCCGATCAGCGTGGAGCCGACCGCTTGGCCGTCGCGCTGCACCAGGCTGCCTTGCGCCTGCTCGGCAAACGCGAGCAGGCCGATGCCGGTGACCGCATACGGATACATCACACCGCACATGAGCGTCAGTGCGGCAAACAGCACGAACGCGGGACGAAATATGGAATTCATGTGAATCTCCTATACGAGATGAAGGGCGCTCAGGACCAGGTCGATCAACTTGATGCCGATAAACGGCACGATGATGCCGCCCAGTCCATAGATCAGTAGGTTGCGGCGCAACAGCAGCGCAGCGCCGATCGCGCGGTATTGCACGCCTTTCAATGCCAGCGGAATCAACACCACAATGATCAGCGCATTGAAGATTACCGCCGACATGATGGCTGACGATGGACTGCTCAACTGCATGATGTCGAGCGCCTTCAGTTGCGGATAGGTGGCGACAAAGGCGGCCGGGATGATCGCGAAATACTTGGCGATGTCATTGGCGATCGAGAAGGTAGTCAGCGAACCGCGCGTCATCAGCATCTGCTTGCCGATCTCGACGATCTCCAGCAACTTGGTCGGGTTTGAATCGAGGTCGACCATGTTGCCGGCTTCCTTCGCCGCCTGCGTGCCGCTGTTCATCGCCACCGCAACGTCGGCCTGCGCCAGCGCCGGCGCGTCGTTGGTGCCGTCGCCGGTCATCGCCACCAGCCGGCCCTGCGCCTGGTAGCTGCGGATCAGCTTGAGCTTTTCTTCCGGCGTTGCTTCAGCGAGGAAGTCGTCCACGCCGGCCTCGGCCGCAATCGCGGCGGCAGTCAGCTGGTTGTCGCCGGTGATCATCACGGTCTTGATGCCCATGCGGCGCAGTTCGGCGAAGCGTTCCTTGATGCCGCCCTTGACGATGTCCTTCAGCTCGATCACGCCCATCACGTGGCCGTCATCCACCACCACCAGCGGCGTGCTGCCGCGGCGCGAAATGTCGTCCACCATGGTGTCGACTTCAGATGGGAAGGTCTTGCCCAGCGCTTCCACATGTTTTTTCACCGCATCGACGGCACCCTTGCGGATCGCGCGCCCGTCGATATCGACGCCGCTCATGCGGGTCTGTGCACTGAAGTGCACGAAGCTGGCATGCAGGGACGCGATATCGCGTTCGCGCATGTTGAATTTCTGCTTCGCCAGCACCACGATGCTGCGTCCTTCAGGCGTTTCGTCGGCCAGCGATGCGAGTTGCGCGACATTTCCCAGTTGCACCTGTGTGACACCGTGCGCGGGGTAGAACTCGGACGCCTGCCGGTTGCCGAGCGTGATGGTGCCGGTCTTGTCCAGTAGCAGCACATCGACGTCACCCGCCGCTTCGACTGCGCGGCCGGAGGTGGCGATGACATTAGCCTGCATCATGCGGCTCATGCCGGCCACACCGATCGCCGACAACAGGCCGCCGATGGTGGTTGGGATCAGGCACACCAGCAGCGCGATCAGCACGGTGATGGTGACCGGCGAACTTGCCACGCCCGCGGCCTTGGCTGCTTCTACCGAGAACAGCGACATCGGCAGCAGTGTGACCGTCACCACCAGGAACACGATGGTGAGCGCCACCAGCAGGATGGTTAGCGCGATCTCGTTCGGCGTTTTCTTGCGCTTGGCGCCTTCCACCATCGCTATCATGCGGTCGATGAAGGCTTCACCCGGATTGACCGCGATGCGCACCACCAGCCAGTCGGACAGCACGCGCGTGCCGCCGGTGACGGCGGAAAAATCGCCGCCAGATTCCCGGATCACCGGCGCCGATTCGCCGGTGATCGCGCTTTCATCGACCGAGGCGACGCCTTCGATTACTTCGCCGTCGGCCGGCACGATATCGCCGGCCTCGATCAGTACCGTATCGCCCTTGCGCAGGTCGGATGCCGGCTTCGGCAACCAAGTGCTGCCGTGGCGCGGCGCCTCCAGCTTCTTGGCATACACGCTCTGTTTCAGGCCGCGCAGCGAAGCTGCCTGCGCCTTGCTCCGGCCTTCCGCCATCGCCTCGGCGAAGTTCGCGAACAGCACGGTAAACCACAGCCACACCGTGGTCGCGAGGATGAAGCCGGGGCTCGCCTCGCCTTCGCCACGCAGCGACTGGATGAACAGTAGGGTGGTGATGATGCTGCCTACATAGACCACGAACATGACCGGGCTGCGCCACTGTACGCGCGGATCCAGCTTCCTGAACGAATCGGCAATGGCCGGGCCGATCAGGCTGAAGTCGAACAGCGTCAAGCCTTTGCGCGACATGCCTGCTGCCTTTGGTTCTGACATTTGCATGATGGGATGCCTTTTAATTTGAATAAAGTTGCAGGTGTTCGACCACCGGGCCGAGCGCCAGCGCCGGTACGTAATTCAGTACGCCGACCAGCAGCACGGTGCCGACCAGCAGTGCGACGAACAGCGGGCCGTGCGTCGGCATCGTGCCGGTGGTGACCTCGATGCGCTTCTTCGCCGCCAGCGAACCGGCCACCGCGAGCACCACCACGATCACCGCGAAGCGGCCGAACCACATCGCAATCGCCAACATCGTGTTGTAGAACGGCGTGTTGGCGGACAGGCCGGCGAACGCGCTACCGTTGTTGTTGGCGGCGGAGCTGAACGCGTACAGCACTTCGGAGAAACCATGCGCGCCCGGATTCAGGATGCCGGCCTTGCCGGGATCGGCCATCACCGCGATCGCGGTGCCGGCCAGCACCAGGATCGGCGTCACCAGGATTGCAATCGAGGCCATCTTCATGTCATAGGCCTGGATTTTCTTGCCCAGGTATTCCGGCGTGCGTCCTATCATCAGGCCGGCGATGAACACTGCGAGAATCGCGAAGATCAGCATGCCGTACAGGCCGGAACCGACGCCGCCGAACACTACTTCACCGAGTTGCATCAACAAGGTGGGCACCATGCCTCCCAGCGGTGAGAACGAATCGTGCATCGCATTCACCGCGCCGCACGATGCCGCGGTGGTGACCGCCGCAAACAATGCCGATGCGCTGATGCCGAAGCGTGCCTCCTTACCTTCCATGTTGCCGCCGGGCTGCAGTGCGCTGGCCTGCTGATCGATGCCGAGCGCGGCAAAACCGGGATGCGCCTGCTGCTCCGCTATCATCGCCACCGCAGTCGCCACCACGAAAATCGCCGTCATCGCCCCCAGCACCGCCCAGCCTTGCCGGCTGTCGCCGACCATGCGGCCGAACGCGAAGCAAAGTGCTGCCGGGATCAGGAAGATGGACAGCATCTGCCCGAAGTTCGACAGCGGTGTTGGATTTTCATACGGATGCCCGGAGTTGGCGTTGAAGAAGCCGCCGCCGTTGGTTCCCAGCAATTTGATCGCTTCTTGCGAGGCAACCGGCCCCATCGCCAGCGTCTGTGTTTTGGCGGCCACCGTTTCCACTACCGGCTCGCCCTTGTCATTCTTCAGCGGCTGGCCGTCGGCGCCGGCTTTCGGCTGCTGGTAAGTGACCGGATCGAGCAGCGTGACTTCCTTGTAGGCGGAAAAATTCTGGATCACGCCCTGACTCATCAGGAATACCGCGAAGATCGCCGACAGCGGCAGCAGCACATATAGCGTAGAGCGCGTCAGGTCGACCCAGAAATTGCCGATTGATTGCGCGGAACGGTAACTGAAGCCGCGGATCAGCGCAAACGCCACCGCGATGCCGGTCGCCGCTGAAAAAAAGTTCTGTCCGGTCAGCGCCAGCATCTGCGTCAGGTAGCTCATGGTTGATTCGCCGCCGTAGCCTTGCCAGTTGGTATTGCTGGCAAAACTCACCGCTGTGTTGAATGCGGAATCCGGGCTGACGTTGCCGAATGCCTGCGGATTGAGCGGCAGCCATGCCTGCATGCGTTGGATCGCATATACGAACAGGGTACCGAGCGCATTGAATGCCAGCAGCGCGAGCGTATAGGTTTTCCAGCCCATTCCCGTCTCGGGCTTGACGCCGGCAAGGCGGTAAAGAACATGCTCGAATCGGGCTAACCAGCCCAGGCCGCGAATCGGCGTGCCATCGCCGATCTTCGCAAGGTAAGTGCCCAATGGATAGGCCAACACCAGCAGGACCAGCAGGAAAGCAGCAAGCAGCAGAGTGGATTGCGTTGTCATTTACAGGTCCTCCGCCTTCAGCAGCGCCACGACCAGATACACCAGCAGCCCCGCAGAAACGGCTGCGCCGATCACATAAAAAATGCTCATCGCCGACCTCCCAGATTGTCGCAAGCGATAGCGAACGCGCCGACTACTAGCGCAAACGCCACAATTGCACTGATATATACGATGTCCATCATCATCCTCATTCAGACGAGTTGAGAGGATGTAAAGCGTAGCGGGAACGGTCTAAAAATTTAGTAAAGACTTGCATTGCCGGTGTAAACGGAATGTAAAAACTATTGTGGTTTTAGTACGGGCGAGTCGGGTTGGGAAGTCGCTGATTTCGGACTCGCCGCTCAGCAATGTCGGCAAAGCGGCGCATGGAGGGGTTAACAAATCAACATTGCTGCAATACACTAACCGCGGCGCGCGAATTGGTCTTGGTATTTAATTCTCATGCCTTTTTTGACCCTTTCGGAGTTGCGCAATGGCGAGTATTGAAAGAACCGCATACCCTCGATTTCCGAGGACGTTGACACTCAAGGATCTGCAAGTTTCATTCTCGCCGCGCCCGGAAGAAGCCGAGTGGGCGCAAAACTTTTCACGAAGCCCTGACCGGCGACTGGCGCTGCTGGTGCTGCTCAAGTGCTTCCAGTTCCTGCGCCACTTTCCTGCTTTGGAAGCGATACCCGCCGAGGTGGTGGAACACGTGTCGGCAACGCTGGCCATGCCACCTCAACAAAAGATCGAATATCCGGCTGGCCATACCGCGTTATACCGCCATCACAAGGCGATCCGTGCACTCCTGGGCGTCAAGCCCTATACCGATGCGCAGACGCGCAAACTGACTATTTGTATCGCCCATGAAGCGGCAGGGATGGTCGATACACGCACGGACATCATCAATATCACCATTGAGGAGCTGGTACGGCTTGGTTATGAGTTGCCGGTATTTCGCACCCTGGACGAAATCGCCGAACAGGCGCACATCACGGCCGAATCCGAACTGAACGAGCGTATTGCGCAACGCCTGAGTGTCGCACAGCGTAAATGGCTGAATAAGCTTCTGGAAGCTGAGCTGCCTGAGCGTAGGACGCTGTACAACCAAATCAAGCGCTCGGCTAAAAAGGCGTCTCGCAAGCACCTTGATCTGGTATTGGATCAAATCACCTGGCTCGAATCGCTGCCTGACAGCGACCAGATATTGGCAGACGTACCCACCACCAAGTTGAAGCACATGGCCGACATGGCTGCCGTCCTGGATGCCGGCGACATGAAGGATTTCACCCCAGCCAAACGGCATGCCTTGATTCTGGCGCTCATACGACAAATGCGCATCAGTGCGCGCGACGATATAGCCGAAATGTTCATTCGCCGAATCGGTACGGCGCACAAGAGTGCGCGCGAAGAACTGCTGCTGATACAGGGGCGCCAGCGCAAGCTGAGTGAAGAGCTGGTCGCGACGCTTGAGGATGTTCTGGGAATTCTTTCTCAAGGGCTGGACGACGCTGCTACCGGTCAGCGCGTGCGTGAGCTGCTGGCACCGCATGGCAGCCTTGAAAAGCTCCAGGCCGATTGCGAGGCCATCCGCGTATGGAGCACTGGCAACCATTTGCCGCTGATATGGAAGCCCTACAGTAGCTGGCGTGCCGCGATGTTCCGGATGGCGAAGATACTGCAGTTTCACGCAGCCACGGAAGATCGCCGCCTGCTTGATGCGCTTGATGTTGTACTTCAAAACGAACATAAAAAGACCGAATGGGTCGCCGACGAAGTCGATCTGTCGTTTGCGTCGGAACGCTGGCGCAAGGTGGTGCGTCGCTCGCATGGTTTGGGACATCCCACAAACCGTCGCTATCTTGAGATATGCGTATTCAGCCATTTGAGCAGCGATCTGCGTTCCGGAGATGTGTGCATCGACGGCTCCGGCACTTTTGCCGACTACCGCAAGCACTTGATGGGCTGGGAAGAGTGCCAGCAGCTCCTGGCAGATTATTGTGATCGCATAGGCATTGCCGACAATGCAGATGATTTCGTCGAAGCTCTCAAAAAACAGTTAGACGACACCGCAGCCAAACTCGACGATGAGTTTCCGCAGCATGCCGGCGACGTTACCATCGGCGGCAACGGCGAACCGACCTTGAAACGCACGACCGCACGGGAAGTGCCGGCATCCGCTATCGCGTTACAGGCTGCCATCGAGAACCGCAGCACACCGCGCAATTTGCTCGATATTCTGGCCAACATTGAACATTGGACCGGGTTCACCCGCAATTTCGGGCCTCAGTCCGGCGACGAGCCGAAGTTGCGCAACGCGCGCGAGCGGTACTTGTTGACGGTCTTTACGATGGGGTGCAACCTGGGCCCGAACCAGGCTGCGCGCCACTTATCCAACGGCGTCACACCGCATCAGCTGTCGTACACTAACCAGCGGCATATGGGGCTTGAGCAGCTTGACGATGCTTGCCGCGACCTGACTGAACTCTATCTACGTCTGGAATTACCCAAGCTATGGGGCGAAGGCAAGAAGGTGGCTGCAGACGGGACGCAGTACGACTTCTACGAACAGAATATGCTGGTAGGAATGCATTTCCGGTACCGGAAAATGGGCGCGGTGGCGTATCGGCATGTTGCCGACAACTATATTGCCAACTTCCGCAATTTTGTTCCGCCCGGGATGCACGAAGCCATTTACGTGATTGAAGGCTTGCTGAAAGCTGGTTTGAGCGTCCAAGCCGATACCGTCTACTCCGATACGCATGGACAATCCGAAACGGTATTTGCCTTCACATACCTTACGGGAATCCAATTAATGCCACGCATTCGGAATTGGAAAGATCTGAAATTTTACCGATCGGAGAAGAGCACACGTTATCGCCACATCGATCGCTTGTTTACCGACGTGGTCAACTGGAAGGTGATCCGCGATCATTGGAAAGACTTGATGCAAGTCGCCATTTCAATCCAGAAGGGACGTATTGCATCGCCGATGTTGCTGCGCAAATTGAGCCATGAAGGGCGGCATAATCGCCTCTTCGAGGCGGCGCGCGAACTTGGGCGGGTGTTACGCACGATTTATTTGCTGCGCTGGATAGCTTCCAAGGAAATGCGCCAGGAAGTTACGGCCACGACGAACAAGATCGAGTCATACCATGCCTTTACGAAATGGTTGGATTTCGGCGGTGACGTCATCGCCGAAAATGAGCCGAACGAGCAGCAAAAACGACTCCGGTATATCGACCTGGTGGCGTCAGCGGTGATCCTGCAGAACACCGTCGACATGATGCGAATCATGCAGGAAATGTATGCGGCCGGAGAACCTGTCACGGCAAGCGATGCAGAATACATGAGCCCGTATGGCACTTACGGCGTCAACCGCTTCGGTAAATTCCATCTCGATCTCAAGCGTCCGCCCGAGCCTTGGCTCAAAGAGTCATTATTTCGGGATGCGGCGAAACGCGCCAAGGCGGCCGCTGCGGAGATGAAACGTAACGAACAACAAGGAGAAGGAGCATGAGCGATGCCCGAAAAACCATCATCACTGCCTATGGTCGCCTTGATGAAATAGCGCTCCAGGAAGCACAGCATAGTTACGACACGAGCACGTTGCTGCGAATAGTAGATGATCTGGACAAAATGCTTTTAACTGTTGAGGGGCGCGACGGTCTGCGAGATAGGGTTCTGCGATTGCATGGCATGGCACATTCCGTCATCAATGGTGCAGGATTGTCAGTATCGACGAATGCAGAGAGCCTACCTGAGTTGGCTGGCGAGATTATCGAAGAGGCGCAAGAGGTTATTACCAAATTGCAAAGATGGATAGCGCAAATCGAGCCTCTGGCGCAGCTTAGCGTTCGCAATTGAAAGTGATTTCAAGGGTAGACCATCAGAGAGGGCATGGAGCGACCGCAGAGATGCTTATGCTTCTGACGCATAAAAAAAGTGAAACATATTACTTTTTTGCTTATGTGTCATTACTGGCTTTATCCCGGCATGCCCCCATGAACGCTTGGTCGAATCAATTACGTCGATTGTCAACCCGGTTTGCAGACGATCTCAAGGGCAATTGGTGGTACGCAAAACAGTTAATCAACCCGGACGTACAAGAAGGTCAGCCACGACACGAAGTACTTCCGGATGATGGACCATACCCATGTGGCTAACGCCGTTGACTTCGATGTTGCGGTGACGTGGCGATTCTGTCCCCAGGCATCCTTGCCACGCCACGACGCCGTCGGTTTGCGAGTAAATCGATGTGGAGGGTACCGGCGAGTCTGCTCTCAGACGTTCCAGTAGCGCTTCACCTACCGGTGAGGCGCCTCCGTTCAACAAGGTCAGAAGCCATCCTGCATGCGTCGAGTCAGGCTTGTCAGTGAATGGTGTCGCCAGCGTGATAACCTGCCGCACCAGATCCGGAAATTTCTTTGCAAGCTCACGGGCATAAATGCCGCCGAGGCTCCAACCAATCAAGGAAACAGCGCGACCATGCCGTGCCTGTATCCTTTGAAGCTGCGTGCCCAGATGCTGAAGCCACTGGTCAAACTCGTTGTCCGGCCAGTTATTGAAACCCTGTTCCCAGTCATAAATTTCATAGCCTAACTGCTGCAGACGGCC
>DATFAZ010000155.1:0-11396 GCA_035254105.1 Noviherbaspirillum sp.
CGAGAAAGCCGCAGCAGCCCTGTTCCATTACGATCCGGATGGCCGCATCAAGCGGGTGAACGACACGTTCTGTGATCTGCTCGGGTACCGCCGCGAAGAACTCCTCCAGACCACTGTCCAGAAGATTACCCACCCCGCCGACGCACAGGTCAATACCGACCTCGACGTCAAGCTGCTGGCCGGCGCCCTGGATCATTACCAGATAGACAAGCGCCTGGTGCGCAAAGATCAGAGCATCCTCTGGGTGCGACTCGCCGTAGCGGTTCAGCGCAGCGCCAGGGGGGAGCCCGATTACGTGATTGCGGTGGCCGAAGACATCACCGAACGCAAGCGAACCGAAGAGATGCTGCGCGAGACGCAGCTGCGCCTGACGATGGCCACCGAAATCGCCCGCATCGGCTACGCCGAGCTGGATCTTGAAACGAAGGCGATCTTTCTGTCGCCCGAATTGAAACGGCAACTGGGCTATGCGGACGCGGAGCTGCCAAATGCGTTCAGCGCGTGGTCGCAATGTTTACACCCCGAGGACAGTGAGCGCACCATGAATGCCATGCAAGCCCTTGTCACGGCCCCAAAGCGCGAGATCAACCTTGAGTTCCGGTTACGCCATAAGGACGGCAGCTACCACTGGTTTCTCGTGCGCGGTGTCGCGCTGGAAGACTACCCTGGCCATGCGACGAAACTGATCTTCACCCAATGCGACGTCACCGAGCGCAAAGTCACCGAGAAACGATTGCGTGAGCAGGCCGAGGAGCTGAGATTGGCATTGCGGGTAGGACGCTCGGGCTCTTTCCAATGGAATGCGCAGACTGGCGAACATCGCTGGAGCACCGAGATTCTCTCGCTTTACGGGCTCAAGCCCGAAGAATTCGGAGGAAAGGATCCGGATTGGCTGGCCTGCCTGCTGCCCGAGGACCGGCACGGCGCGATGACGGCGGTGGAACGTTCGTTAAAGAACGGGGAATATACCGCTGAATTCCGTATCCGTCGGCGCAATGACGGTGCCCTCCGCTGGATCCGCGCTCGTGGACAGGTCTTTTTTGACGAGGAAGGCACGCCCAGGCGCATGGTCGGCGTCAACGTCGACGTCACGGAACAGCGGCGGATCCAGGACGAACTCGAGGAGAGCAAGGCGCGCCTGGAGGCGGTGCTCGACAGTCTCCAGGAGGGGGTGGTCATCTTCGACCTCGGCGGCCACGTTCTGGACGTCAACCCTGCCGCGCTCGACATCATGCGCTATGGAAAGCCTGATGACGCGCAGCGCCCCGTGCGAGATTATGCCGACACGTTCGAGCTCCTGTCGCTCGACGGTCGAATTGTGCCGGTCGAGGAGTGGCCACTCAACCGCGTACTCCACGGGGAGTCACTTACCGATTACGAACTCGTGGTGCGCCGCAAGGACGATGGCGGAACCATCGTCACGCGCTTCAATGGCGTGCCCGTACGGGACGCCAACGGACAAATGATCCTGGGCGTCTTGACGCTGACGGACGTGAGCGACCGTAAACGTGCGGAATGGGCACTTCAGGAAAGCGAGCGTCGCCTGGGCCTGGCGCTCAGGGCCAGCAGGTCGGCGGTCTGGGAGGCCGATGTTACCACAGGAAAGCTTCTCCCGGCTGACGATCTGCTGTTCACCATGCTGGGATATGCGCCGGATGACCTGATCAGGATCGATGACTGGATAGCACGCATCCACGGCGAAGACCAGCCACGGATCGTGCAGGTACTTGACGACGTAGTCCAGGGCAAGCAAGACGGCTATTTTGGGGTGGAGCTGCGCTATCGTGCACAGGACGGCGGCTGGCGCTGGATTCTCTGCCAGATTGTCGCGGCGGAGCGGGACCGGCACGGCAAAGCCGCCCGGCTGGTCGGCACCCACACCGACATTACCGACCGCAAACTCGCCGAGGAGCGCGCCCGCGACGCGGCGCAACATGACCCATTGACTGGCCTACCCAACCGGGCGCTCGTCTTCGAATATGGGAGCCATCTCCTGGCAGCAGCACAACGCAGCCGCGGTCGTGCAGCGCTGCTGTTCATTGACCTTGACCGCTTCAAGCCGATCAACGATCAGTACGGGCACGAGGTCGGCGACCGGGTGTTGCAGGAGGTAGGAATGCGGCTGGTCGACTGCATCCGGCATCAGGATCTGGTCGGGCGCCTTGGCGGCGACGAGTTTGTGATTGTCCTTGCCCATCCCGGCACCGGGCGCCACCAGGCAGCGATCGTCGCACAGAAGGTCATCGACAGTATCAGCCGACCGTTCCGCATCGATACGCTCGAACTGTCGATCTCGCCCTCGATTGGCATCAGCTATTACCCGGAGCATGCCGACAGCATCGAAGCGCTGATCCGGACCGCGGATCTGGCGATGTACCACGCCAAGCAGTCCGGCCGCTCCAACTACCAGGTCTATACGGACGAGCTGGACCGCCACGCCGATGAAATGTGCCGACTCGAAGCCCGGCTCAGGGATGCGCTCAAGCACGGCACGCTGGAACTCCATTATCAGCCCGTGATCGACGTCCAGAGCGGCAACCTGATCGGCGCGGAGGCCCTGGCGCGGTTGCCCGGGGACGGCGACAAACCCCATGGTCCTGCGACATTCATCCCGATCGCCGAATCGAGCGGCTTGATCGGCGAATTGGGCGAATGGGTCGCCGCCGAGGCGTGTCGCCAGCACCAGGCCTGGCGCAAGGAGGGATTGCCGATCTCCATTGCCATTAACATCTCGCCCCTTCAGTTCCGCCAGCGGGCATTCCCCGAGAGGCTCGGCAGCATTATCGCGCACGCCGGCATCGACCCGGCCAGCCTGCAGCTTGACGTGACCGAGAGTGCGCTCATGGACAACGTCGACGAAGCGTTCGAGATACTGAACCGCATCAAGTCGCTCGGCGTGAAAGTCGCGCTCGACGACTTCGGGACTGGCTATTCGAGCCTGAGTCGGCTGAGTCGCTTGCCGCTCGACAAGCTCAAGGTCAACCATTCATTCATGCAGGAAATCGAGAGGGATGCGGTAAGCCGCGCCGTGACGGAGGCTGTTATTGCGCTCGGGCGCAATCTGAAGCTCGAGGTCATTGGCGAGGGTATCGAGTCGGAAGGCGCGCTGCGCTATCTCCAGGAACACGGATGCCATCAGGCGCAAGGGTTCTGGTTCAGCAAGCCGCTACCCGCATCTGAATTTGTGCAGTGGTGCCGCGAGCGGATGGAACATTAGATCACATGCAGAAGCCACGAGTAGAAGGTCTGGTTTGATCTGTTAACGAACCACAGCGAGGGTCTTTTGTTTATTCCCGGAAACCTTACCGAAAATATCATGGCGCCAAGTCCTGCTCCTCTTTTCTTGGACTACAAAGAAATTTTCGAATTCTTGCCATCTCCTTGCTTGCTCGTTCGTCCGGATCTGACCATCATCGCCGCAAACAAGGCGTATCGGCAGGTAACCCTTACTGAGAACAAAGAAATAACCGGGCGCGACTTGTTCGAAGTATTTCCTGCCAACCCGGCTTCTCCCGACGATAAAAGCGTTGAACGTCTTCGTGCGTCTCTCGAGCGCGTCATGGCGACAAAGAAACCAGACACGATGCCGTTGCAGAAATACGATATTCCGACGGGTCAAGAAACCTTCGAGGAGCGCCATTGGAGCCCTTTAAACGTTCCTGTATTAAGCAAGCACGGTGATGTGATCTGCATCATCCATCGGGTCGAGGATGTCACTGACCTGGTGAAGACATTGCCGATGACCGGCATTGATAACCGAGCACAAGAACTCGCCGTGGAATTGTTTCGACGCAGACTGGAACTCGAAACGGCAAATAGGAAGTTATTGGAGACCAACGACAAGCTGCACGCGCTCGACCAATCAAAGACGGATTTCTTTAATGATGTTAGTCATGAGCTACGTACGCCTCTAACACTGTTGCTGTGGTCACTTGATCAGTTAACCAAAGTTGACCGCGACAGACATGATAGTGAAATGAAGGCGTTAACGACTGCTACGCGCAATGCAAAGCGTATGCTGCGTTTGGTAAATACTTTGCTGGAGTTTGCACGAGCGGATGCGGGGCGTGTGAAAGCGACTTACCAGCCAACAGACCTGACCTCGTTGACGAAAGAGCTTGCCAGCCAGTTTCGCACAGCTGTCGAGCAAGCTGGTTTGCGCTTGACGGTGCAGTGTGAACCATTGCCCCAACCAGTCTATGTCGATCGTGAGATGTGGGAAAAAATTCTTCTCAATCTCTTGTCAAATGCCTTCAAGTTCACGGCTCACGGCGAGATTCGCGTCATGCTCGAAAACAAGAACGATTGGGCACAGCTTACGGTAGCGGACACAGGGAGCGGAATTTCAGCGGAAGACGTACCACTTGTCTTCGACCGTTTCTTTCGTTCAAGAGAGCCACGTGTCCGCGGCGAAGAAGGCAGTGGAATTGGTCTTGCGCTTGTCAAGGAGCTCGTTCGTTTTCACGGTGGCGATATCCAGGTTAAAAGTGTGAAAGGCCAGGGAACCAGCTTCATTGTGTCACTACCATTCGGGCGTGCGCATCTGCCAGCAAAGGCGGTCAGGGAGGACCCTGAGGGGCTACCTCTCAAGGAAGTCAGTAACTACGTTGAAGAAGTCCACAACTGGCTAAAGCCTGGAGCAGACCGGCAAGAAAGCGCGGATGGCAGGTCCGCCCCCGGGAACGTAGAGCTAGTTCCGCGGGCACGTGTACTGGTGGTCGATGACAGCGCAGAGTTGGGGACTTACATCGCACGATTGCTTGGTGAGCGTTTCCAGACCGAGACTGCAACTGAAGGCGCCCGTGCATTGGCTGCAATTTATCACAACCCCCCTGATGTTTTGGTCACCGATTTGCTCATGGCCGGCTTAGGCGGCATAGACCTCGTACGGGCAATTCGTACCGATCCCGTCGTATCGACGTTACCCATTATTATTGTTTCGGGCAGAGCCGACGAGGATGAGCGCAGTGCTGCACTAGAAGCGGGTGCGGACGATTTTCTGGTGAAACCGTTCAATGCACGTGAATTATTGGCACGAGTAACGCTGCTTGTGGAACAAAGCGAGCGCAACCGCCATGAGAGAAGGTTGCGCGCCGATGCCGAAGCTGCACGTGCCCGTATGCGCATGGTACTTGACAGTGTGAGCGAGGCATTCGTCGCTGTTGACCGGAACTGGCACATCACTTATGCCAATGGAAAAGCCGGCGCCTGGTTGGCGGCAGCACCTGAAGAGCTTCAGGGCAAACCTTTATCACAATTTTTTGCGCACGACCTGATGGACGTCTTACGCCCTGGACTGCAGGAGACAATGGCCCGGCGAAGCGCCGCGCGTCTTGAATATTGCCAGGCCACGCAATGGTGGAGCGTGAGTATATTTCCCTCGCCTGAGGGCGTCGTCGTGCTTGCAAGCGATGTTACGGAACGCAAGGAAGCTGAAGAACGGATGCTGCATCTGGCGCACCATGATGCATTGACCGGTTTGCACAATCGCTGCTCCATGTCCGAGTTTGGCCAGCTCTTGATTGCTTCGACGCAGCGATTGAGCAAAATTCTCGCAACGCTATTCATTGATCTCGACCAGTTCAAGTCGATCAATGACACCTATGGTCACGATATCGGTGACCAATTGTTGCAGCAGGTGGCGCAGCGACTGCGGCAGTCCTTGCGCGCGGAGGACCTGACAGCCCGTCTCGGAGGCGACGAGTTTATTGCGCTTCTGCCTAATCTAAATTCCGCGAATGATGCGGCGCGAGTCACGTCCGGTTTGCTCGAACGGCTGAATAGGCCTTATATGATAGAGGGGAAGGAAATCTATTGTTCACCCAGTATTGGCGTGAGCCTGTACCCGAGCGATGGACGCACGCTGGCCGATCTTGTGCAGAATGCGGATGCTGCGATGTACGAAGCAAAAGAGGCAGGACGAAACAGCTACCGCTTCTACACCTTGTCGCCGGGAGCCAGAAACCGAGACCTCCTCTCACTTGAACAACGCTTACGGCGCGGCGTGCATGGGCAAGGGTTTCAGGTGTTCTATCAGCCTATCATCAGCGCGCAAAATCAGGAAGTCTGTGGCGCAGAAGCGCTGCTGCGGTGGCCGCAGCCGGGAAATGGAATGATTCGTCCTGATGTGTTTATTCCCATTGCCGAGTCCATTGGCATCATTAGCGCCCTCGGTCGATGGGTCTTTGACGAGGTATGTCGCCAGATCCGGGCATGGAAGCACGAGGGACTCGAATTCCTGCGTGTCGCCGTAAACGTTTCGCCAATTCAATTTAGGCAACCAGACTTCCTGCAATCATTGCTTGGAATTCTCAATGAGAGTGGCGTAGGCCCACAAAACTTGTCACTTGAGCTAACCGAAAGCGCGCTATTGAAAAATATTGACGAATCAGTGCGCATGTTGTTGGCATTGCGGGACGCAGGGCTAACGGTAGCGCTGGATGATTTTGGCACGGGCTACTCGAGTTTGAGCCAACTCGCTCGCCTTCCTGTCGACAAGCTCAAAATCGACCAGTCATTTGTGCGAAGTATCGAACAAGGCGGCCCAGCGCCGGCCATTATTGAAGCCATTATTGCGCTTGGACGGGCATTGAATCTGAAGATTGTCGCTGAGGGAGTGGAATCTGAAGGGGACTTCGCATTTCTAAGAGAACGGTGCTGCGACCAGATGCAAGGTTATTTATTCGGAAGACCCATGTCCGGTGCAGAGTTTTTTGAGTGGTGGAAAAATCGCGACCAAAAATCGCTTCACTGAGTTAGCCCCAATCACGTCACCCGAATTGCTGGAGATCGCTATGCAACCAAAGAGCCATGTTATACATGACGTATGGCGCCACTACGTCATTACCGGTTCCATTCCGCACGATGTATTGCGCAAGCCGATCGATATCGCCTGGCGCCGCTGCACGGACGTTGGAGCGAGTCCATTTGTCATGCGTGCGGAAGAGTTGAAGTCGTCAGAGGCAAACGCATTGTTAGGCCACGAAAAGGATCTGATTGAAGCGGCTCGACCGTACATGCGTGCGCTTTCCAGAGCCGCTGGAGCAGAACGCCATGCAGCAATGCTGGGTAACCGCGATGCCATTGTCGTAGATGTTATCGGAGACGAAGACACGGTGTACGGCCGAGAACGTGTTCCTGGTCCCGGATCGATGCTGGACGAACATCATGCCGGAGCAAACGGTATTGGTAGCCCGCTCCAGGAAAACGGTTATATCGAACTCGTCGGACCGGAACACTTTATCGAGGGCTTTCACCTGTTCACCTGCCAGGGTCTCCCACTGAAGGGGCCAAAGGGAGACACTATCGGCGTCATTAGCACATCCGTCCGTCGGATTGAAGCGTCGCACAAGATCCGGGAAATCCTCTTTTGCGCAGCGCGGGGGATCGAAGCCGAGCTGTATCGTCGAGAACTGTCATTGGAGCTCAAGAGGCTGGTGGAAGGCGAAACGGAGGCGAGCTTGCTGGAGCGTCTCCGCCAGGACATGGTTCAACTGCACGGTGCCGCTCGCTTGCGGCTGGAAAAAGCCACCTTGATGGCACGTAAAGGCCTTGACTCGGAAGTCTCACTTCTTATCAACACTGCGACCAGCCTGATTGACAGGTTTCAACGGCAATCCCGGCTGTGGCTCGAAATCGCCACGGCATCCAGTGAACCACCCACCTTTCTCGACCTGGCACAACTGGCACGCGATATTGCCGTATTGCTTGGAACGGAGTCGTCGGTACGAGGACTGGAAGTCATCGTAAATGCCCCAGTGCCAGTTCCTGTCTTTGCCGACCGCGTTGACGTCCAGAGGACGTTATTCAGGGCGTTTTTGCATGCGTTTAATGCTGCCCCCCTGCGCAGTACGGTTTCCGTCGAGGTTCATACTAACGAAGCACTTGCCGTTGGCATAGTGCATTTCCCATCTGTACCCGAGGTCGTTGTCGTCGTCGACCAGTACCCAGAGACGCATCTTGCGACAGGGGTGGGGTCGTATGAGGTTAGCAAGCGCAATGGCTAAGCAGAAAGATGACGGGTGCAAAACCACTGCCCTGGTGGCTGACGATGATGATGAATTTCGTGAGGCGATGGTGGAAATCATGGCCATGGATGGGTGGCATGTATGGGAGGCCGCTGATGGTGAAGAAGCGCTTCACATGGCGGGCCAATACAAGCCAGACGTGTTGGTGCTCGACCATCGAATGCCAAGATTGACCGGTGCAGAGGTCATTCGGAAGTTGCATGAAAATGGCGTAGACGTCCCGGTTGTCTTTGTATCCGCTGCAAACGAGATCAGCGATGTGGCCGCTGAAGTAGGAGTTAAGTGCCACTTGATGAAGCCCTTTGGAATTGACGAGCTACTCGCATTGATGCGCCATGCCCTTAGCGGAAACTGCTCATAGTAACGTCTCTGGTCGCGCCATTACGGAGGCCCTTATTGCGCTCGGGCGCAAGCTGAAGCTCGAGGTCATTGAAGAGGGTATCGAGTCGGAAGATGCGCCGCGCTATCTTCAGGAAGATGGCTGGCATCAAGTGCAAGGATTCTGGTTGGGGATGCGGACGTTTTCTTGGACTGGTTTATGTCGTTAATCCCAGGCTTTCACGGTACCACCACATCTTCGCAAATTGATACGTGCATATATGAGATTTCGCCGAAAGGAGGCTGCAGATGGCGCGTCGAGAAGCGAATTTCTATTTGTCGCGTCTGGAAGTGGTTCGGCACTTCATCAGCATCCGTTTTGCTCTTGGAACGGTATCCTTCCGGCTCAACATATACGAAGCCGATATGCTGAATATTGGGGTCGGCGCAATAGTTCGCGCAAATGAGCAACAGCTCCGGAATATCCAGAGTTGTGGCATCTAGCAGCACTCTCTTGGCTGGAAATCGTGTCCGAAAATCCGACTTAGCGTCGGCACGAAAGCCGACCCCGTCAGCAATAAGCATGAAATCCTCGGCGGCATAGCTCATCGTGTGCACACTCGCCGAACTTGCACGAGTCAATTCTAATGACCGCCCCCCTCGTTCATCAATCGCATGACCAATAAGCGCAGCGCCGCTCTTCCCCGGCGTTTTTTCAAACGTTCCATCTACAGCGACAAACCTAATGCCTGTTTCCGTCTTGCCACTCGTCATCCGGGATATAAATTCAGCAAGATCGTCTACCTTGAACCGATTGCAGCTTATTAGAGCGTTTGGCAAAAGCATTTGCAAGACATGCTCCGAACTACTCGCGAGCATTTTGTCGGTCCGAAGCACCAATGAGTCGAGCAGATGAGCTGCTAAATAGCGTTCTTCATCCGACTCAAAGTTGTTGAGCCATTTGCGTAGTTGCAGCACGTCAATGCCTGTGAGAACGCGTTTTTGTAACAACACTGCAAAGCGCCGCTCTACTTGGCTCGCAAAGCGCGCGAATCCGTCCGGAATATGGAACTCCATCATCGGCAATATCTGCTCAATCAGAACAAGGAATCATATACATAAAAAAGGCGGGTGATTTTCATGAAGGGGCGCGTACAAACGATTGTATTGCTCCTCACTTCAAGAGCCTATTTTTTGTTAAATCAAACACCAAATATTAGCGACACGCCTGCCCTGTATCAGTCATCTATTTGTCACTAGCTTCGTTTCGACTCACACACACATAACCATGTAAGAAATTTCTCGCAGCGTAAATCCCATAAACAGGGGAGAAATCATGCCGCTTAAGCGGTCTTTTCAATGATACCGACGTAGCTGAAAGCAAGTGGCTATCAACGAAGTCCCGCACTCTCGTCTCTCGCAAGAAATTCAGCATTTCAGTTAGTGCGACACCAAGCTGTTTCAACCAAAGTGCAGGTATTGATTAGCGCGATGTTGCTCTGCCCACACTCGATTCCCCCAAATAAAGATCTAGGCAGCACCGCTCTGCAGCGCCGACTGTTGAATTGTAGTTTCATACCCCTGCTGGTGGTGCCTTCCGCCACGCCACATAAAGTCAACGGACCGTCCTCAGTCAACTTGTGTGAGTTGGTAGGACGAGCGTCAATCCTTGCGAAAAATGCTTCCTGGCGCAGAAAAATCTCCAAAGGTCTTCGGGCGTCTTCCGACTCCTATGCAGTGAATACAAGTTATGCTTTTGGTGTCATCAATATGGGTCTTGTTCCGTCATATCAGTCTTGCGTCGAATGGCAAGCAAATGAAGGGCCCCTATCACAGTGCTTTTCAACATATGGCCGTCTTTGGTGAAGTGTTTCCTGCGAATCGCATAGACCGATTTAGCACCAGCTGGCAGCGTCTGCGGCCAGCGCCCAGAAAATTGTAGACCAATACTAAGCAATGACTCGAGGGTGTCTGTGCGAGAACCACCCACGCGTTATGGCCAAAGACCCGCCTGCCTGAAGACGTCTTAAACACCAAACGTTTATCCGAGGGGTTGATTGCAGTGTGTCGACGACCAAGATGCGGAGCAAAGGTGGACAGCAAATCCCCGGCTCTGATTGCAGTCCACTTCTCCGGCCTAACGAGCTGCAAATTATGCGACCAAGGTATATCGCCATGAAGTGGGGATGCGGGCAATTGGCGTTGCCAATATGATCCCAAAGTGATTAGGGGGATGTTACTGATGGATTCCGTGACTTCCACGAAGGGTGTATCAGGAATCGCGATTCCGTAATCGTCGACGTGTTGTAGCCAATACCGTATTCGCGGCGTGAACTCTTCCGACTTTGGATCAAGCAGTTCGCCACCCCAGTAGACCTGATATAGCAAATTGTCGTCGGGGAAGGAATCAAGCCATGGGGAATAGGATTTCGCCATACTTGCATTTTAGCAAGTAGTCCGAATTTTAAATGGATAATCTTATCTTTACGTAGAAGTCTCACGCCGCCGCCGACCAGTGCGACGCCGGAGGCAGTGTGGTGCGGTGCACGGAATGGCCGCGCTTTCCACTTCGAAATGGTAAATCCGCTGGTAAGCGATTGCACCGCCGCTGATTCGAGCGCTTCCTCATCTGTCATCGGCGGCAGGATGCCGGGAAAGCGCGCCGCCAGCATCGACTTGCCCGTGCCCGGGGGGCCGACCATCAGTACGCTGTGCCCACCGGCGGCCGCAACTTCCAGCGCACGCTTGGCCTGCGCCTGGCCCTTCACGTCGGCGAAATCGGGATAGGCGGGGCGCGCGGCAGCGGCCCGGGCCTGGTGGCGTGCGAGCCTTGCTTCGCTGTCGGTTGCTGCGAAATGTGCGCAGACCTGCAGCAGGGAGTCGGCCGGAACGATCGCGGCATCTTGCACCAGCGCCGCTTCATCGGCATTGGCGCGCGGCAGGATGAAGGAGCGCTCCTTGCCGCTGGCGTCGCCGGCGCGATGCATGGCATAGGTCATCGCCAATGCGCCCCGGATCGGGCGCAATTCGCCGGACAAGGACAGCTCCCCG
>DATFAZ010000156.1:0-3603 GCA_035254105.1 Noviherbaspirillum sp.
ATTAATGAAAGACGCTTTTATGGCAACAGGTACCGTCAAGTGGTTCAACGATTCCAAAGGCTTCGGATTTATCACTCCGGATGACGGCGGTGAAGATTTGTTCGCCCATTTTTCCGCAATCCAGATGCAAGGCTTCAAGACTCTAAAAGAAGGTCAAAAGGTCTCATTCGAAGTCACGCAAGGCCCCAAAGGCAAGCAAGCTTCCAATATTCAGTCGCCCTAATCACATCGATTAGCAAGAGTACCAAAAACCCCGCATACGCGGGGTTTTTTTTCGTCTCTTCGCTCTCGCCCGATCCATTCGTTGCGTATCGGCACTGGCCCTGCGGTCCGTGATAACTTTACAAGCTGCTCGTAGCAATCACCATCACGCGTGAGCCCTTCGTCGCCGCAAATGATCGCCACGAGCAAAAATAGCTGTAAAGTAATGCTTCATGAAGCTCCGGCAAAAAATTCTGCTGCTCGCAATCACTCCGCTCATCGTTGCGTTGTTTGCGATTGCGCTTGCGGTACGCTATCAAGCGACGCTCCTGGCGCATCAACAGCGCGCCTCGGTCGAGGCGGCTTACCTGGCCAGCAAGGAAGCGGAGCTCAAGCATTTTGTTGTGCTTGCGACCCGCTCCATCGAGCATCTTTATCAATCGGGCCGGCATGACGAAGCGACGTTAAATGAAGCGAAGGCGATTCTGGCGACACTTGATTATGGCGACGACGGGTATTTCTTCCTCTACGATCTTGAGGGTCGCAATCTCATGCATCCTCGCAAGCCGGAACTGGTTGGGCGCAATCTCTGGGACCTTCGCGACCCGAGCGGCAGCCCGACGATACAGCGGCTGATTGCACAAGCAAAGGCGGGCGGCGGATTCGTGCGCTACTTATGGGAGAAACCATCGTCGGGCAAGATGGCGCCCAAGCTCGGCTATGTGGTCGAGCTTGAACGGTGGGGTTGGATGCTTGGAACCGGGCTGTATCTGGACGATGTCGACGCCGCCCTCGCAAAGATCGATGCACAGATTTCGGGAAATATCGATAACACGATGATCTGGATTACCGGTATTGCCATCGCTAGCGCACTCGCAATAGGACTCTCCGGCCTAGCATTGAATATCAGCGAAAACCGAGTTGCCGATGCCAAGCTGCGCGCATTGGCACAACGCGTGGTGCGATCACAAGAAGAGGAACGCGCACGTCTTTCGCGCGATTTGCATGATGGAATCAGCCAGTGGCTGGTATCGATCAAATTACAGGTTGAGTCGGGAATTGCCAAATTGATCGCCAATGCGGCACAACCGGAACTGGCAAGATCATCCTTCGACCGCGCTGCCGGACAACTCAATGATGTGTTAGGTGAGGTCAGGCGCATCTCGCACGACCTTAGACCCGCCTTGCTTGATGATCTCGGACTGGCGGCAGCGCTCGACCATCTCGTTCAGGAATTCAGCGAACACACCGCGATCACGACACGATTCAGCTCGGACGGATCGGTTGACGGGCTGAGCGACGTGGCGAATACAGTACTATTCCGTATCGCGCAGGAAGCACTGACCAACATCAAACGGCATGCAAGCGCAAAGAACGTCAACGTTCGGCTGATTGGCAACAAGTCCAGTGTCGCACTCATTATTTCCGACGATGGCATCGGCTTCGACGTCGCCGGCGTCGCGCAGCATCCCAAGCGCGGCATCGGATTGCGCAATATGCATGAAAGGGTTGATGCCGTCGGGGGCAGCTTGAATCTGGCTTCATCCGCTGAAGGCACCCGAGTAACCGCCAGCTTGTATCGAATGTAAATCAAAAAATGCTTAGTCAACCGTATGTTCACATCCTGCTGATCGATGACCATCCCCTGGTTCGGGACGGCTTGCGTGCCCGCCTCGAAACCATACCGCATTTCACAATCGTGGCCGAAGCTGGCAATGCAGACGAGGCATTACAACACGCTGCGACCGAGATGATCGACATCGCATTGATGGACATTAATCTTTCAGGGATGAACGGCATTGAGCTTACCGGCCGCTTTAACACGCTATATCCCGAGATCGCGGTATTAATGCTGAGCATGCATGACAAGGCGGAATATGTCATGCAGGCAATCCAGGCAGGAGCGCGCGGCTATGTACTGAAGGATGCTCCGGCGATGGACATTATCACGGCCATTGACACCGTCATGTCTGGCGGAATCTATTACAGCGCCGGCCTTGCAAAGCAACTGTCCCGCCCTATGCCCCCCGCTTTGCTGCTGACACCCCGCGAGCGTGAGGTGTTGAAGTGCATTGCGACGGGAAAATCGAACAAGCATATTGCGCGCGACATGAGCCTGAGCGTGCGCACGGTAGAAACGCATCGCCTCAACATCAAGCGTAAACTGGGTATTGAAGGTCAAGCCGACCTGATCCGTTTCGCGCTGGAACAGACCCAGATCAAGTAAAAGGATAAAAAAATGGCCGGATCGCTCCGGCCATTTTGTTCTTCCATCGAACGAACTACATGTTCGAAATCATGACGTCACCGAAGCCGGAGCATGACACTTGTGTTGCGCCTTCCATCAGGCGCGCGAAGTCGTAGGTCACTTTCTTCGAAGTGATCGATTTTTCCATCGAAGAGACGATCAAGTCGGCAGCCTCAACCCAGCCCATGTGACGCAGCATCATTTCTGCGGACAGGATCAGCGAGCCCGGATTCACGTAATCCTTGCCGGCGTACTTCGGCGCGGTACCGTGAGTCGCTTCGAACATCGCGACGGAGTCGGAAAGGTTGGCGCCAGGAGCAATACCAATACCACCGACTTGTGCAGCCAGAGCGTCGGAAATGTAGTCGCCATTCAGGTTCAGCGTGGCAATCACGCTGTATTCGTTCGGGCGCAGCAGGATTTGCTGCAGGAATGCGTCAGCAATCGAGTCCTTAACCGTGATTTCCTTGCCAGTCTTCGGATTCTTGAACTTGCACCACGGGCCGCCGTCGATCAGTTGCGCACCGAACTCCTTCTGTGCCAGTGCGTAGGCCCAATCGCGGAAGCCGCCTTCGGTGTACTTCATGATGTTGCCCTTGTGGACAATGGTCACCGACGGCTTGTCGTTGTCGATCGCGTACTGGATTGCCTTGCGGACCAGGCGCTCCGTGCCTTCACGCGAGACCGGCTTGATGCCGATACCGGACGACCCCGGGAAGCGAATCTTCTTGACGCCCATTTCCTTGATCAGGAAATCGATTACCTTCTTGGCGTTTTCGGTGCCTTCCTGCCATTCGATGCCGGCGTAAATGTCTTCCGAGTTCTCGCGGAAGATCACCATGTCAGTCTTTTCCGGCTCGCGTACCGGCGAAGGCACGCCCTTGAAGTAACGCACCGGACGCAAACAGACGTACAGGTCGAGTTCCTGACGCAGCGCCACATTCAACGAGCGGATGCCGCCGCCCACCGGGGTGGTCAACGGGCCTTTGATGGAAACAACATAATCCTTCAACACCTTCAGCGTCTCGTCGGGCAACCACACATCCGGGCCGTAGACTTTGGTCGACTTCTCGCCTGCGAAAATTTCCATCCAGCTGATCTTGCGCTTGCCGCCGTATGCCTTTGCAACAGCTGCGTCAACGACTTTGATCATG
>DATFAZ010000157.1:0-47381 GCA_035254105.1 Noviherbaspirillum sp.
AGCTTCCTTGCGGTAGTTGTCGAACGTGGTTTTCGTGTCGACGAAGCGTGCGAGCCACGCGTGCAGCGCATCGAGATCGTTATCGGCAGTGATCAGCGCGTGATTTCCCGCCGCACGGTTGCTGCCGTTGCGGCCATCCAGTTCGGGCAAGAGCGGCACGCGCTCGGTCGCGTCGAGGACCAGGAGGGGGAGGGATTCCGGCGAGTCGGACGGCATATAGACGGTGACGCATGTATTTACGCGTCCATTCTAGTGAATTAGACATTATAGCGCTAATGTCATATTTAGCTTATGAGAAATTGGAACAATAACGTATTACGTTATATTATTAGGTAAGTTCCTGCCTTTTAGGTTTCCTGATTATGTCTGAATTCAACGAAAAACAGCTGCTCGCCGATATCGATACGCTGCGCACCCAATTCCCGCAGACACAAGACCTGTACCGCGAAGTGTGCGTGTTGCTGTTTTTCCGTTACGGAGTGACGCCAACGACGAACAAGCTCTACCAACTGGTGCGCAAGGGCAGCATGAGTGCGCCGGCCGAAGCGCTCAACAAGTTCTGGGAAGATTTAAGGGACAAGAGCCGGGTGCGCATCGAGCATCCGGACTTGCCAGAGTCCCTGAAGACGGCGGCCGCTGAGCTCGTCGCGTCGCTCTGGTCCACTGCGCAGGGCGTCGCACAGGAAGGGCTGGCAACATTGCGCGGCGACGCTCAGGCGCAAGTCATGGAAGCTAGGCAGGCGCAGGAAAAGGCGGAAGCCGATCGGGATACAGTGCACGCCTCGCATGCATTAATCAGTCAAACCCTAGAGCAGGCTCATACACGAGTTGGAGAACTGGAGCAGGCAGTTGCCGCGCGTGAGGCGACGATCACCTCGATCGAGTTACAGTTGCAAACAGCCCGCGGCGAGAACGCCGGGTTGCTGCAGAAGCTGGATGATGCCAGGCGGGATTTCGGGTTGGAGCTCGAAAAACTGCGGTCGGCCGCCAACCTGGCGGAAGAGCGCTTCCGCGCGTCGGAAGCTCGCGCATTAATGGAGATCGACCGCGAACGAACTACAACCAGCAAGCTGCATAAGGAGATGGATGGCTTACGTGCGAGTGCCGAACAAGCGGCAGAGCGCCACCGTGGGGAACAGTCGGCACTGCAGGAACAGCTTGGCAATTATAGACAAAAGGCGGGTGAGCTCGAGGGGAACCTAAAGGCAGTTACCGCTAGCCGTGATCTTGCGGTGGATGACTTGAGGGCAGTACGTACACTGCTCGAAGATAAGAATGCGCAGAACGCTCGCGCCATGAGCCTGGTTGCCGAGTTACGGTCGCAACTGGAAGAAGTACAGCGCAAGTTTGATGAGATATCAAATGTGAACAAGCCGCCGCGCAGGTCAAAGAAATCGAAGGCTATATCGTAGTAGTGCTTGCATTTTCTTATGCGACTGACCTGCCCCCGGCATTAGCTTCATAACGTAGTAGAGTCCGTTTCTAAAATGACCCGACACCAGAATTAGTACCGGCCTGAAGTAGAAAATTCCGGCTTCGTAGATACGTCCGTTTTGGCCTTTTCCCTTGCCAGACGGGCGAATTCGGATGGCGTGGCCCACTGCAATGCGGAGTGGGGACGCGCCTCATTATAGTACTGCCGCCACTCCTCGATCTTGGCTTTGGCGTCATCCAGTGACAAGAACCAGTGGGCGTTCAAACACTCCTGACGGAAGCGACCATTGAAGCTTTCAACCTTGGCGTTGTCGGTCGGCTTGCCGGGGCGGCTGAAGTCGAGTTCCACGCCACGTTCATACGCCCACTTGTCCATGACCTTGGAGATGAACTCGCTCCCATTGTCCACCTTGATCGTCTCCGGCAGGCCGCGGTACGCAGCAATCCTGTTTAGTGTGTCGACCACATCTTCTCCCTTCAGGCTTTGTCCCACATCGATGGCCAGGCTTTCTCGCGTGTAGTTTTCCACCACCGTCAAAGCCCGCAAGCGGCGGCCGTTGAATAGTGCATCGGCTACAAAATCCATGCTCCAGATCTGGTTGATCGCTGTCGCCAGCTGTTTCGGCTGGCGCAGTCTGGCTGACTTGTTCCGCTTGGGACGTTTCAGTCGCAGAGACAAGCCTTCAGCACGATAGAGGCGATAAACACGTTTTTGATTGTCGGACCAGCCTTCCCGCCTGAGCATCACATGTACACGACGATAACCGTAGTGAACACGCGTGGCTGTGATTTCCTTGATGCGCATGATCAGTGGCGTTGCGTCACGTGCCCTGGATTGGTACGCATACAGCGAGCGTGACATCCGAAACAGGGCGCATGTTTGCGTCAAACTTGCTTTGTGCCGGTCACGCAGCTCATCGATCAGCAGCCGCTTGCGAGAAGGCTTCAGAGCTTTTTTGCCAGCACGTCCTGTAACATCGCCTTGTCCAGTGACAGGTCCGCTACGAGCTTCTTGAGCTTGACATTCTCTTCTTCCAGCTGCCTCAACCGTCGAACTTCTGACGGCCCCAGACCACCGTACTTCTTCTTCCAGTTGTAAAACGTGGCGTCTGAAATGCCCATCTTCCGGCAGACTTCTTCGACTGGCGTTCCCAACTCCGCCTGCTTCAACGCATACGCAATCTGCTGTTCTGTAAATTTGCTTCTCTTCACGGCATGGCTCCCTTTCTATAGGTGAAATCATGCCGGAATTTCTAATTCCATCGGTACTATTTATTGGGGTAGGGTCAGTCGTCACACGCACGACTAACCGGTTCTGCGCAAATGGGTGATGGCCTGCCGGCATTGCCCCGGAAAGCTTGCCTGCAGCATGGTGACAACGCCCGATATCCGGTCATGCCTCGCGGCGCGACGCCATTTGTCGCAAGCATCTGGACAATCAGGCACTCCCAGCACAAAAACTGTCCATGCCTCGGCTGGCCGTGCAACACCAGGCCGCTGCAGGACGATGCCGACACTCAGATGGAACACTCCTTGGACCCGCGCACGCAACCGGTACACGCATGTATCGAATCTTGCTTTCCAGGCATTACTGAACCGCATTTGCCTGGTGCCGTCGAATACCTGCTGTCCATCGTGCATACCATGCAACGGTCCTACGACGACGACACGATCCGGCAAGTGCTCCTGATCGCCGATCGTGATCCACATGCAAGGAAGCGTGGCCGCGCATGGAGTGGGAGTCGTGCCGTGCTGCGGCTACAGCTCGCCAATGGATTGCTGTATGAGATGCATCTGCACGGCGATATCGACACGGCGCTGCAATACCTGCCGCGCGTCGCCCGATGGCTGCACTGCCAGCCTTACCAGGTTGATCTGTTTGAGCGGCACGATGCGTTCCTGACCGGATTGATCAACGCGGGACGGCCGGGCGATGCCATGTGTACGGTCCAGCTTGCCAAATATGCGCCGATCGCACCGCCGCCGGTCGTCAGCCCTCGCTTGCGGCAGAGCATGGCGTTGGCGATGCTGAACCTGCTGCGCCAGGATTACGGGTTTGACGCGCTGGACGCGCTGCCACCTGCACTGCACGATCAGCTGGACGCGTCGATGACGGCCGCTCATCTCGAGATCCAGAAATATGTGGCCGGCCTCGATCAGGCGGCGTTGCGCATGGTAAGGAATTTTCAGGGCACCTATCACCGGCGCTACGACGACCTGAAGGTCTACAATTTCCTGGTGGCGGGAAACCGCGAGCATAGCCGCAATCGCATCCAGGCGGTCCAAGAACTGCCGTGGCTGTTACGCATCCTGTCCGGGATGGACCAGATGCACTCGTACGACGTCGGCGATGCTCCCGTGTCGCGTCGCACCAACCCGCGCCACGTTCGCGCAATTATTGGCGCCATCGATGCGGGAGACCCGCTTTTCGCGGCGATCGCCAACACGTTCGGCGTGCCGAAGGAAACGGTGCGCTGGACGCGCCATCAGATGCTGCCGCACCGGGAGGCCTTCGCCGTCCCGCGCATGGACTTGCTGCTGTCCATGCTGTCCTGGCTTCCCCCGGAAAAGCGCCCGCTGACCGATGACGATTGGCGCAGCATGCGCTTCGTCATGACAGCGCTGCTTACGGTATTGACGGCACTGTGGGATGACGCGACCGTCGCCGATCTATTGACGACCGAGCCGCGTTGCGGCGCCATCCTGGCTCGCTGGCTGCGCGAGGTGGCCCGGCCAACGCTTGGGGCGGCGTCGGCGCGCATCCACCGGATGCGCCAGGCCGGCGACGATCCCGACGGCCTGAAAGAGTACGCCAGGGCGCTGCTGCGCGGCCTGCGCCGCTTTTGCCTGAACGGCGCAGCGGAGCGGGGTGACGCAGCCGATGCGCACCGCGACGCACTGCTCGACTGGTTCGCGACACAATCGTTTCATCGCTTGATGGCATGCTCGCGGCGCTGGCATGCCTTCATGCTCCTGCATCCGGTCCAGCAAGCCGAAGCCCGCCCCGGGCGTACCTCTTTACCCGTGGCGAGCTGGCCGGCCGTCTTGCCGCGCCCCATTCAGCTGGGTTCCGTCACCGTGCGCGAATTAACCGACAGCGTCAGCCTGGTGGACGAGGGACGGGGCATGCGTCACTGTGTCGGCGGATACAGCTGGGAGTGTGCGATGGGAAGCGCGATGATTGTGTCATTGCGAACAATCGACGGCCGGCGTCTGTCTACGGCAGAGTTTTGCATCGAGGACGACCCCGTCGCGGTAGTGTTGCAGCAGCATAAAGGTGTCCAGAACACGCCGGCACCGCCGGAGTGTGACGTGGTCCTGAACAGGCTCGTGATGCTGCTCAATGGCCCCGATTACCACGCGCGGCTTGCGGCCCGCCGCGCCTTCCAACAGGCACGGCGCCGGCAATATGAAGCGATGCGGGAACAGATGCCGGATAGCGTCGAACATGTCCGGCGCGTCGAAGAATACGTGGCGTGGCAATGCACGTTCGGCACGCCGCCTGCAGAAAGGACAGTGCCGTTACGCGCCATCTTGCAATCCGGTGGTCCGGTGTCCGCGACAGTCGCAGCAACCGATCGCTGATGTGGCAGCGGCACCCTCTGGCGCGGAGCGGAAAGCGCAGGGGGGGCCGCAGGGGAGGCCAGTGCAATGGAGCACCCTAGCCAAAGTTAAGGCCGGCTGCAGCTATATCAGGATCGGCGGACCTGCATGCGCCGGCGGTTTTCAACATCGACGCGCAGCACCAGGGCCAGGGCGATGCCATTGGCAATCATCCCCGAGCCGCCATAGCTCATCAACGGCAGCGTGAGCCCCTTGGTCGGCAGCAAGCCCACATTCACCCCCATATTGATGATCGCCTGGGTGCCGAGCCAAATGCCGACGCCGTGCGCAACCAATCCGGAAAATGACGCGTCCAGCAGCGCCGCCTGGCGGCCGATGCAAAAACAGCGCTTGACGATGAAGTAGAACAGGCCAATCACGACTGCGACGCCGGCAAAGCCCAGTTCCTCGCCGATGACCGCGAGCAGGAAATCGGTATGGGCTTCCGGCAAATAATGGAGTTTCTCCACGCTGGCACCCAATCCGACGCCAAACAGTTCGCCGCGTCCGAAGGCGATCAGCGAATGCGATAGCTGGTACGCCTTGCCCAACGCATGATCGCCACCCCACGGATCGAGGTAGGCAAAAAAACGCTGCCGGCGCCACGGCGAGGTCGCTATCAGCACGCTGAAGATCGCTGCCAGCAGCGCGCTCAGGCTGCCAAACCAAATTGCATTGACGCCACCGACAAACAATACCCCCATCGCAATGGCCGCGATCACGCAAAACGCCCCCATGTCTGGCTCAAGCAGCAACAGAATGCCGACGAGCAGCAAGGTCAGTGCGACCGGCCCGAACCCCTTCGTGAGGGAATGCAGGACGGCAGTGCGACGCGTTGCAAAACTCGATACGTACAAGACCATTGCCAGCTTCGCGAATTCCGACGGTTGCAGGTGAACGACGCCCAGTGCAATCCATCGGTGCGCGCCGTTGATCCCTTTGCCGACGCCAGGCAGCAGCACCAGGACGAGTGCCACCAGTGCGGCAAGGAGCAGGCGTCCCGCACACTGTTCCCAACGTGCCATCGGAATGCAGAATGTCACCAGCGCGATCACGGCGGCGACCAGGATGCCCACGAACTGGCGCAGCAGGAAGTGGTCCGGCCGGTACGCGGCATATTTGGGCGCATCGGGGAGCGCGATGGATGCCGAATACACCATCACCAGACCAAGCGCGAGCAGTGCCGTAGCCGCCCACAGCAGTGCTTCGTCGATTCTTTCCACACGAGGGCGAGCGGGGGAGGTAATGCGAGATAAGTAAATTCGAAATTGGCGCATCGGCGGTACCTTGGACATGCGTACAGCCTAACCAGGCGAAGCGACATCGAACGTCGCACCCTCAGAAAGATGCCGCAATCCATGGACGCCAAGAGCACGCCATTGGTTGGGTGGCCATGCCGGATTAGCCTGACTCACGCCAACCGATTTTCCGAAAAGTCCAAGACCTGGCAGCTAGGATCAACCATGAGGTTGTGCGCCCCCTCGTTGGCACATACTCTCAGGAGAAAATACGTTGCCAAAGCCTTTTCTTGTCGGGGCTCGAGTACAGGGTGCCGGGCGAGTCGCCGGCAGCACTTGCGGCTGGTTCCGTTGCCGCATGCATGAAATCCGATCCCTTCGAACCGTCCGAGTGTCGGCAAGTCGCGGTGGAGACAGCTTCCGGGTTGATCATTCCCGGTGTCGTGTCCAGTTCACGGAACTCGACGTCGATGGCCTGGCCGAACGAATACCATTGCTTGAACCGCTCGTACTTGGCCGAGATTTGGTTGAGCTCGTTTTGCAGTGCCTGTAACTGCTCCTTGAGCTGCAGAAAAGCAGGGAAAAAATTTTCTGTGAAATCCTGACCGTCGATTAGAGCGATGATTTCCTGGCACTGGCGGGACAAGTTTTCCTGCATCTTGACCATCGACTCTTGAAACTTGCGCTTGCGCTCTTCCTGCTGCCAGCTATCCCATGCTTCTAACGCAAGTCCGACTGCCGAGAGGACACCATTAAGGCCGTTGGCCAGCTTGGTCGCTCCCCATGGCTTGAACTTGATGAGCCCTCCCAAATCTACCCCGAGTGTCTTTGCTACTGTGCCGACGCCATCACGAACCGCAAGCACGCTCTGGTTGTTGATGAAGTTGCCTTTGGTAATATAGTTCAGCCCTTGCTTGCCCATGTTGAGCACCACGTTTTGGAAATGGCGCAACTCCGAATCTACCTTTACCTGAATGCGGTTGAGGTCCTGCGCAATGCTGCTGACTTCGTCCGAAAATATTTCCTGCACACGCTGGTTAATTAATATGCCCTCCGATCCGATTTCACGATGGAAAAAGTCGTTGAACGTCTCGATGCTGACTCCCTTACTTTGCAGGATTAAGTCCTCAAAGTAGCGGATCACGCGACCGCGTAAATTGACCCGTGCATCGTTGATCTTCTTGCCCGACTTGTTGAGTTCGTACTCTTGATCGGAACGCATTGCGTCCATGCGTTGCGTCTCTTCGTGCAACGCTTCGAAGCCCTCTCGTGCAACTGGCAACTGCTTCTGGATGATGTCGGAAATAATGCTCTTCTTGACTTCGTTGGCGAGTGCTAGCGCGCCGCCACTGTGCCGGATCTTCGATTGGGTCGCCTCCTGGAGTGCATTGATATGCGACAGACGCTTGAATTCCTCAAGATGGGTGAGCCAGTGCTCAGTGCCTAGGTCGAAAGGATTGGCTGCTACGGCGACGATGGACAGGTCCATCTTCTCGTCGGCACTCAAGCTCAGCACACTGTCCAGGCGTTGCGTGATCGACGACTTCTTGACGAGGAACTTCTCGAGATAGTCGGCATCATCAGCAACGTCAGCGACTTCGTCGAAGCGGCTGAGCACGAATATCGTGCGCGGTAGCAGGTTCAGCGTGCGGAACAGCCACTGGAGGTCATCGGAATGGCTTTCCTTGATTGGATTTGTGGAGTTCATCACATACAGTACAAGATGAGCCTCGCTCACGTAGCGCTTCGTGATGTCTTTGTATTTCTCGATTGCCATCGTATCTGTATTGAGCTGCTCTTTGAAACCGAATAGCCCGGGTGTGTCGATAAGCTGGAGCTTTCCCTCGACCTCATAGACCTTGACCTCGTTTGATGATTCCTGGTGGCTGATCTTCATGCTGGCCTTGTCCAGCCGCTCCATCCAAGCAGCGGCAATTGACGTTTTCCCTTCCGAGAACCCGCCAATCAAGGCGACACGTAGCTTCTCGTCCTGCACATCGTCGAGGCCCTTGCGCACCTTCTGTACCAAGTCGGGATGAATCTCCATGCCTAGTTCGTTGCCTTGCCTGACGAAGTCGATGAGCTTGCCGAGGATATTAAGGGCCTCCTGCTTTTGCTGGTTGAAGTATTCAATCGTGTCGCTCATGCCTGTTCCTTTCATACGATCGTAGTGGCGATTTTGTTGATTTCCTTGCTTGCAGCTCGTAGCGTCTGGAGCGTCGTCTGCACCGAATTTAGCGGGACGGACAACTGATCCTTGAGTCGCTCCATGGTCTGCGCGATCTCATTGCCCGCCTCGGACATCCGCTCGTCGAGCATCTGTTCGATCTTGTCGAATACCATGGCAAGGTTTTCGTCTGCCACCTTGCGTTGCTGCTCCATCTTGTACGACGAGCTGAAGAAGCTCCGTACTGCCTTGTAGAAACTAAACAGCAGTGTTACCGCGCCAATCGCGGCAGCGATCGACCATCCCAGCGGGTTGGAGGCGAAGAAGGTCCCCCATACCAAGGCGGCTGCCCCGCCCAGAGACGAGAGCAGGCCCACAGTATTGATGCCGTTGTCGATCTTGAATTCGAGGTCGAAGTGGCCCGGGCCAGCGCCGAAGTGGCGGTTGATGTTTATCTCAAGCACCTCGTCGACGTTCTTCAGGAAGCGCGTAACAACCTCTTTGATTTCGATCTCGAAGCCATCGATTTCAGCGCGCAGTGTGGCCTGCAGCGCTTCTACGAGGTCCTCCTTTAGGTTCGCGATTCGGCGTTCAACTATCTGCTTGAATTCGTCATTACTCAGGTCTTTTTCGATGCGAGAACGAATCTTTTTGCGGTTCTCGACCTTCGTCTGCGAGATCTTGTCCCGGCAACGGCTCTTGACGCGACGTGCAATGCTGTCCTGGAGTTGATCGAGCTCGCGAGAAGCGGATTTGAGCTGGCTGTCCAAGTTGTTCTTCGCAGTAGAGAATGTCTCTATCAGCTCGTGGAGCGTCCGCAAGCCCTCCTGGATGCTCGACTGGATCTTGCGCATGTTGGACTTGCGGATTTTGTCCTTATAGTTGCTGCAGAGTTCCTTGCTGACAAAGTGCATAAACGACGCGAAATTGCTCTTTTCAAGGAGGTCGTGAATCGCCATTCCTGCCAAGAACTTCTGACGATTCTTGTAATGCGAGTTCGTCGGCAAAAGACAATCTGTGGCCGAGTAAAATGCCGGCAGTGCGCTCAGGTTGAGGCAACCCTGATAGCTGTCACCGAGCTGGCTTTTCAGTTCCTTGTCGAGGTCCTGCAGGCTCGTGGCTTCTCCCTCGTTGATGAGCTTCGGCGCTTGCAACGCCATCGGGTTAGTGACACCCTTGTTATAGACAGCCCAGACTTCGGTATGGGTTCCCAAATGTGCGCGAATCTTCTCAATGGTCCCCGGCTGGCCCGGCTCGCCCTTGTTGGGGGGGGATGGTTTACGCGTGATGTAGAGAACGGCGTGTGATTTCTTGACGGCTCCGTTAATCGCATCGCTGACCGACTTCTCATTTCCTTCGATTCCCGGTACATCGATTAAAGCAAACTTCTGGCCCTGCACGTCAAATTGATAGCTTTGAGACTCAATGGTGAAATCGGAGCGACCATTGCCGATAATCGCCCCATCTTCGAAGGGGGCCAAGCGTTCTAGGTTCCTATGAATGTGCGACAGCTCCTGCTGGTGGAGCTGCACCTGCGCGCCCAGGGCGTCGATCTGGGTCTGTAGTTTATGCTCGGCGGACTGGTGTGCGGACTTAAGCTGATGCAGATGATTGATCTGTGCGGCCAGCAGCCGCTCTTCCTCAAGCTTCTTGAATAAATGGACAATCTTCTGCCACAAGCCAAACTTGCTCTTCTTGTCCTGGATAGCATCCTGGAGTTGCTGCACTGTCTGCTGCGATCGAGCTTGCGCGCTTGCGTGCTGCTGATGCATTGCCAGGAGCTCCTGCTCCTGCGTCAATTTCTGCACAGATGCCTGTTGGATCTGCAACTGCAATGATTCAATATGTGTCGTATCAAACTGAATACTTTGCGCAATTTGTCGGAACTGGGCTTGCGACGCGCATTTGCGTGGTTCGTTAAACAGGATGCGCAAGGTCTCAATGATCGTGGACTTGCCTGCATTGGTTTCCCCGTACATGGCAATAGTGAACACTTCCCATTCTGACAGGCCCCTCAGCTCCTCAAGGTCGCTGGCAATCTTTGTCTTGTATTCGTTTAACAGCTTGAGCGCTTTTTCCCTTTCCTGCGCGACGCTCTCGTTGTCGGCTCGTGAAGTTGGCGCATGCGTAATGCGGTGGACCGACTCCTCGATCAGATTCGTGATGCAGTTGTATATCGCGACAGGATTGTGTTGCTGCATACTTGGACCCTAAGTGCAATTTGTATTTCTGTGCTCGTCTCTGGACTTCTTATTAACGGCGTAACCCGCTGCCACTGCAGTGCCGGCAGCCATAATTGACCACATGAGATTTTCTTGTTTATCTAGTAAATTAAGGACGGCAGACTGGCAATTCGAGATAAATGGCATCACCTATTTCTAGGCATATGTCAGCAAAAGCGCGAAAACAGGAACATTTACGCAAACTCCATCAAATTGGAAATTGCCCGTTGCAACGTTTACCCAAGAAGATCTACGGCTGCCAACAAACGATTCGGCCAAGAGCCTGTCTGCCGCCAGAGAGCACATGTCAACAGAGTTCGGTTGGATTGGATCTCAGGTGATTTACCGTCGCGTTAATTTACGTCGAGCTTGATCTATTAATTTTGACCGCGGTGCTTCATCCACCTGCCGTACGCGACGACCAGTGACAGCGAGACGGCACCGGCCACGAATGAAATGGCGTAAGAGGCCAACGTCTCCAATGGTGATTGGTTAATCATAGTTTTCTCCCTAAAACTGAAGTCAGTTGATGCAATGTAGTTGTCCCAGAAAGCTTCAATCATTGCCTGATTTGTGCCCATCTGCCGGATTTATAATCCGACTAAATGTTCGGTGATGATTGCGACAAAATGTGTCGCAAAAAATCATCCTGCTGCATCACCCTTTAAAAAATTGAGCAAGACATTGCTCCGCTTCGTGCGACAGCACGAATTCCAGTGTCATTTGCGCGCGCGTCATGCCGACAAAGAGCTTCGCGCGTTCAAGCCGGGTCAGTTCCGTGAAATCGAGCTCGGCCAACACAACCGCCGGAGCGCTCTGGCCCTTATATCGATAAATCGATTCCACGAGGAGTTCGCCTTGTGTCCACACCGGCTCGCCCGACCGGTCATAGCGCCCCGAGAAGCGACGTGTCGCATGTGATCCGATGCTGTCACGATGCAGGAGCGCCGACTTGTTCAACCCATGGCCGGTCAATACGGCAATGTCTTGCAGCTTGTAGCCCTGGTGAAGCAATCGATCGACCGCACAAGCGGTTTGTTCGACGAGCGTACGGTCATCCCGGTACACATGAAAGTCCGGAAGCGTGCCCGGGTATGGATTGCGGCTTTGAATCGTTGTGGCGGTCAGACGCAGCGCATTGATGACGTTACAGATCTGGACAGGACTCCGATAGTTGTCCCGGCACGAGATCACGACGGCATCCGCCAGGTCGAACTCGTCACGCTTGTAGAGGCGCTGGTCGTCGTCTTCCAGCACATAGAGATTGCTATCGGGCTTGAGCTGGGTAATCAGGCTTTGCAGCCAGTGGGGTTCGAAATCCTGGCCTTCATCGACAATCAGCACGTCGTACCGAGGCGTAAATTGTGCGCTGTCGCCGATGTAGGCGGCGGTGACCTCATTAAAGACTCCCGGACTGGAAAAATCCGGTTCGCGGTAATTTCGCCGAAAGTGAACGACGCACGCTTCGTGGAAGGTGGTTACGCGCGCACTCGCCGGTGCGATGCGCCCCATGTGGTCCGCAAGCGAACGGTTGAAACACACGTATAACGCCGCATGCGAGCGTGCTGCCGCATCTTGCAGTAAACGTTGCGCCAGCTGCGTCTTGCCGGAGCCTGCCGTGGCCTGCACCCGGATGCAACGGGACGGCGCCGCAATGCGCGGCACCCAGCTCGCCAGCCCATCCGCCATTTGCCTGACGGTATGCCGCAGCTGTTCGCTCATCACCGCGATATCCGGCGCGACGCGGAATTCATTATTGAGGAAATGGCGCAGCGCCGCGACATCGACCGGGCGATGCCCGGCCCCGAGGAATTCGCGCACGCGCGTACCGAGGAAATCATAGTCGGTCGCATCGACAATCCGCGCATGCGGCATCGACACGATATGCGATCCCTGCACATTGTAGTCAGGCAGGGCAAGGCAACTACTCACGTACGGATGCAGGCCAGCTTCCGTCAGGCGGTTCACCATGGCCGCATACTGCACCCGGCATTGCCGGCTGACGTCGTGCTCCCTGTCGGTATACAGCTTGTAGATTTCGCCGTTGCGCACGCTGACGTCGCCGGCCTTGATCTCCATGAGCAGCAGGCTCCCCGACGGCGCCATCACGACGATATCGATCTCGCCATGGCGTTCCTGTCCATCGTGCACGCTGCTCAACGACACGTTATGGAAAATTTCATAGCCGTCAGGCAGGGCTTCCTGCAGACGGCGCAGCGTGTCGAGTTCACGATAGACGCCGCCCGAATGGCGGCTTGCGGGCAGTGCGCTTGGTTTCACGATGGCCATGCAAAACAGTCCGAGAACGGTGACGAAAACATGCCGCTTGCCGGCCGCACGGGTTATCCAGCTCGCTCAACAGAACAGCGATCCGACATGACAACGAGCGAGGGCGACTGACGTGCTCTCAAAAGGAATAGCCGATTCAGTGATGCAATGGTAAATTTCCTTTCAGAAACTAAAAGTATATATGACAACCTGCGGTAATGGTGCATAAAAGCAACATTTTGGTATGCGCGAACGGGATGCGCGGTGCTGTCCGGGGACTAGGCCGAGTGGAGGGGGTGTCCGTCGTGGAGTAGTTCCGGACGTTGGGGCTTGAGCAGCGCTCGATTCGGTTGTGATAACCCTGTACTCCGTTCCTGCGACACGGATTGTCGCCGCCGCCGGTTACCTTTCGAGTATTCAAGGCGCTCGGGCTGCAAGCTACCTCACCATGCATTGCGGCGCCGGCATGGTGGCGATCAAGCCTGTCCATCGCAAAACACATAGCGGGACGGACGGGCCGTACCACAACAGGGAGAAGAACGATGAGCGGAAACCAATCAGGGCAGGCGCAGGCCATGGAAGCGATGGCGTGCGAGCTTGAGCAACACCCGGACTATCGCGTCATCCGCCGCTTCGCCCCGAGGACAGTCTACGTACAGCCGGATGGCCGGCCGCTGAGGAAGGGGATTGTCGTCGATACGGAAACGACCGGCACCAGCCATGACGAGGACAAGGTGATCGAACTGGGAATGGTCGCGTTCGAGTTCGATCCGCAGACCGGGCAGGTTTATCGGATCGTCGATTCCTACAACGGATTTGACGATCCCGGCATGCCCATTCCGCCGGAATCGACGGCCGTCCACAGCATCACGGATGACATGGTGACCGGGCAAGCGCTCGATGCCGGCCGTGTCGCCGAACTGCTGGACGGCGCCGCCATCGTCATCGCGCACAATGCGTTGTTTGACCGGCCTTTTCTTGAAGCGCGCCTGCCCCAGTTTGCCAACGTGCCGTGGGCGTGTTCGCTGGCGCAATTGAACTGGAGCGCTGAGGGGCTGGGTTCGCACAAGCTCGACTACATCGCCTATCAGTTCGGTTTTTTTTACGAAGCACACCGGGCCGAGGCCGACTGCCTGGCACTGTTGGAAATCCTGCGACGCCAGCTGCCTGCATCCGGCATCACGGGACTGAAGCGCTTGCTGGACGAGTATCTGATGAAAAATTACCGTGTTTGGGCGCGTGGCTCGCGCTTCGACACCAAGGATCTGCTCAAGCAGCACTTCTATCGCTGGGAAGCGGATGAAAAATGCTGGCACAAGACGGTAGGGGAGCCGGTGCTGTCGGCGGAAGTCGAATGGCTGAAGGCTGCCGTCTACGGGGGCAGGTCAGTGACGCTCGATGTCGAGGTGTTCGATGCCTACAGCCGGTTTTCCAAACGGCCGGGACGCGTGGTTTCTCAGACGATCTGATGGGTCATGGGGCAGACGATATGGCTATTTCGCGAGCAGAACGGGATGGAAGGACAAGCGAATCCCGCCAAAAATTCCCGTGACGGAAGGACGCATCATGCCGGTGAAACCAATTGATTCATATGTGCAACTCGCTTGCGAAGATTGTGGTTGGCACAAGACGATCCGTATGCGCAGTGATGTCCTGTTCTGTCCTGCCACGTGCCCACCGTGCGGCAGTGAAAAGTTGTCGGTTTCCCCGATGAACACGATTCGTTCCCTGCTGATCAACCCGATCGGTTATTTGGCTTCGCTGATTAGGGGGCGTTGATACTCAGTCCGCTTGCCACGTCGTCGTGTAGCGTATGAGCGTCACGGGACGACCCAGTTCGTACAACCGTCAGGGCAGGTAAGCGAACGGTTTGGCAACGTCTGCGTCGGCGGACTTCCCTTGCATGACCGCTGTTATTGCGACTGTCAATATAGCACCAGCGTAGTTGAAAACGGCGATGCACTGTCAACGCCGCCCTCCATTGTTCATCCATACAATGGAGTGCATCTCGGTCTGCAATACAAAGGAGAACGGACACTGGAGACCGCCGAACAACCGTGTTGATCCGGTCAATTGCGGCCATTGGGGCAGTAAGCCTTCACTGGGAGCTGCGGGCAAAATTCGCCATTCGTCGCAATGACTGTCGCACGAAAACCGACCCCGGGGCAGTGAGATACAAAAAACGATGCATGCATTTACGCGAGTGACTGAGGACGTTGCAGTTTGGCCCGAGCTGGCTCTCGCAATTAAGCAACGGAGCTTCTTCGTGAATGCTACCTCGGTCAGAATCGGAGATGACACAATATAGCGCCGGTTCTGTCGACGCATTTTACGGTTGCACTGCTGCGGCTAGTTCGTTTCTCGTCAACCCGCTGATTTATCGGCTGTTTTTTTTCTGGCACATGCCTTGCCTGACTCGTTTGTCGTCGATGTGCGCAACACCGTCATCAACCAACGAGAAGCCCAAAAAAGGAGACAGCCAGATGAGAATGTCGAAATCGAAGAGAGTCTTAATGCCGCTGTGCGCTGCCGTGCTCGCCAGCGTGGCGACTGCATCTTATGCACTGCCGATCTATACCATTACAGACCTAGGCACGCTGGGCGGACCAGGTAGCAACGCCTATGGCATCAATGATGCGGGGCAGGTGGTCGGAGCTAGCACGACTTCCAGCATCGGCGATTCTCATGCGTTCCTGTACAGCGGTGGTGGAATGACCGACCTTGGCACCCTCGGCGGACGGTTCAGCATTGCTGAAAGCATCAATAATGCCGGGCAGGTGGTCGGGGTCAGCGCCATCAGTAGCTATTTTCCCAGCCATGCCTTCTTGTATAGCGGTGGCAGCATGGCCGACTTGGGTACGCTGGGCGGAATGTATAGCAGAGCTTCAGGCATTAACGATGCCGGGCAGGTAGTCGGGGAAAGCGCCACCGCAGGTAACGCCGCCCAACATCCGTTTCTGTACAGCGGTGGCAGCATGATTGACCTCGGTACGCTGGGCGGAACAAATGGCAGTGCTTATAGCATCAACGATGCCGGGCAGATAGTCGGCGGTAGCAGCACCACCGGGGATATCGCCCAGCATGCGTTCCTGTACAGCGGCGGCATGACTGACCTTGGCACGCTAGGCGGAACGGATAGCTGGGCCATGGGCATCAACAATGCCGGGCAGGTGGCTGGAGCGAGCTACATCTCTGGCGATGCCGCTTACCATGCGTTCGTATATAGCGGGGGTAGCATGACCGACCTCGGCACGTTAGGCGGAACGTATAGTCAAGCCGCAGGCATCAACAATATCGGGCAAGTAGTCGGATACAGCAATATCACGGGCGATACTTCAATCCGCGCGTTTCTCTACGACGCGGGGAACTTACTTGACCTAAATGCACTGGCGGCGGCTCAGGACAGTGGATGGACCCTGGACTATGCGAGTGGCATCAATAACAATGGGCAAATTACCGGGTACGGTTCGATTGGCGGCCAAGTTCATGCTTACCTCCTGACTCCGACGGCCGCAGCCGTCCCGGAGCCGCCGGCAGCGATGCTCCTGCTCGTGGGCGCACTGGGGCTCATCGGCATTCGTCGAGGCCGCAAGCCATTGAACAAGGGGGGCGCATAGGTTCGCTTATCCACGAGATCTTTGGGCAAGGCGGGAAGCGCCGGAAGGCGGGGCAAAGCAGCCAACGCAAGGTGCACCGCCTAGACGAAACCGGCTAGAAGCTGTTATTCAGAAACATCTTCATTCGATATTGCTTTGACGACTTCCGCAGGGCCGGCACTAACAGAAACACTGGAGCTATACGCGATTAGCACCGTTAAATTGCGTCGTTGCAAGACGACTTGAGCAACGCTTAAACGTGAGATCTCCTGCACTGAAAGGCGGTGGCATCTCGAGGTCGGGCATATCCCGACCTGACAGCGCGCTGCCATGAAGCGAGAAACGGTGGGCGCTGATCGACACTCTTGCCTATCCTGACTAAGGTAGGCGCCTGGACGAAACAACTTAGACCGGCCTTTTGGGTAGTCCCAGTGTCTTCTCGGATTACGCGGATTACATCGTAACCAGCCCATAAGTTATCTTCCCAAGTTAGGGCGATCAAGTTTGACTGCCGAAGTTTTCGTTACATGCTCGCCAAGATATGACTCCATCTGCATTAACCGCATCAATGGGCACTGTAGCTCTGCGGTTTCTTTTGCAACATGTCCCCGCATTTCCTGGGGGCAGAATAGAAACGCCTCATTCACGACGCTCTCCAGCTCAACCCCATATTTTTCCTTGATATTTACCTTGATCTCTTCCAGGTGCCCGATTTGACTGTACTGCGCGTTCCCTTGGTTATCTTTAACTACGGGGCTCCAAAGCATGAAGTGCTGGTGGTACTCCGACAAATACTTTCTGGTGTATTCAATATTGTGAGAATTTGTCCGTCTCCTTTTGAACGTCATTTAGGTGCTTGTCCGTGACCTAATGAAGACCCGGAATGAGGTGGATGGCTACTTCGCAAATGTCTACCTGACATTCTTTTAAATTAATTCCTACTACGTCGATTTCGCCGTGAGCGTCAATGGTGTCGAGGGTTGTTTGAATGAAGTCGGATTGTCGAATGTTCCGCAGATACGACAAAACAGGCTGTTCGCCACCGTTCAATACCGTTATCTCCCTCCGGGGAAAATTTTGCGATCACACGTCGAGGCGGTTGATACGGGGATAGTGCACCCACCATGAATATGGGATGCCGCCGGCGCGTCAGTCGGTTATTCTCATTGCCGGTTAGAAATTACCTCTTGGATTATGTTAGCTTTTTCTCTTGCCAACTCTCTTACATCAGGAGTTGATATGCCTCGAAAAAACACGGCATCAGTTTTTTTCCTTTGTACTCTTTTGGCTACTGCCGGCTGTTCAACAGTTGCACCGAGCCAAGGCTATCGGCCTGCGGGCTCCACTGCTGCACCCTGGCAAATTAGTGGCGAGCTCTATGACTTCACAAACGTAAAAATTTTTATTAACGGAGCAAAGGTAATTGATGAAAGGCTATCGTTGATGTCCGGAGAAGGCGAGTTTCAAAGTACCTACAACGGTAAGCCTGTAATGGCGCATTGCTCTACAAGCGCTGGCTTGGTTACAGCGTCCACAAAATGCTTCGTCTTTGTGGAAAATGAGAAGGCTGCAACTCTTAGCTTCTGACCTATTTATTCGCATGGTGCCAGTCCATAAAGGATATCGCCTGTTTTGCACTTGCGGTTGAAGACGTCAGGAGCGGAGCGTTGCTCGGAACTGTTTATTCAGTTGACCTGATCAGCAATGTGACTCTGCACTGAACCGCTGAACGGTTGCTTTCGGGAGTCAGCAAGGATCGCTTTGGGGCGCGATGTGCACGTCAACACAATGTGGCAATGTCTGCTTAGGCGAACTTCGCTGCCAATGATTGCGGCCACCAGCCATAATGATTCTGTGGTCGCATAAGCTGAAATTGAACATTAAGAATACGCCGAGACGAAAAGCATTCCTGATTGCGGTTGCCCCTTTGACCGATGACCTGTAGCATCCGCCGCCTCAGACGCGGGGTGGAGCAGTCTGGCAGCTTGTCGGGCTCATAACCCGAAGGTCACAGGTTCACATCCTGTCCCCGCAACCAGACATACATGAAAGGCCCGGCGCATGCAGCCGGGCCTTTTGTTTTTTACGGGACTCATTTTTTTCTGCCCATGCATCGCGTCGCCGCTTTAGCAGACCAGGGGCAAAAGCAAAAGGCAGAATATCCCTGCTACGCAGCGCGCATGCTGCATGAATGCAGTCTGCTGTGCTCAAAAAAGTGCTGGAGCCATAGTCGCTGCTCAGGCGGAGACAGCACAGGCCGTTTCACCCGCGCTGCGTCACTAAAACGGCACACTCGCTGGCCACCATTCCAGCACGTCGTCAAGAGCGCAATACGTCGGACGCTCGTGATCCGTAAAAAAGAACAATCGGCTTGCCGGCCGCCAGCGTGCCTCACGCACGCCTTGCGCCGTCCGCACTTCGCACAGCTCGTCGTGCATTAACTTATCCAACGCCGATTTCTCGTTCATCGTCCAGTCTCGCTTCACCGTTTCTCACTCTGCAGCAGAAGATCGTCTCGCACCGGGTCCACATTTCCCCCGCGCCGCAGCTCGATAGCACCCGTAACGTCACGGACTGGCTTGCCGAGCGCAAGGCGCTGTTCCGCCGAGATGACGTTCTGGTTTGCCGGCGCCAATGCGATCAGCTCCGGAACGGAGCGGGGATCAACAACGGAGCAGTAAAAGCCGTGCCAATGCGAACCGTTATCCGCCGTGTCGAGGGCTTCGGCGCACGTCTGAGCCGCGAGCGTTCATGCACTAATTCTACCGCGCAGCTATTTTCCTGTGGCGCGATGAGGCGATCCGTCAACGCGTCGCACAGGTGAGCTTTTACGGGGATGTTCTCACCTTGCGCGTCGACCGGTCATCCGGTGCGCGGACCAACGGACTCAGCCATTGAAAAAATGCAAGGCTTGGCGGCTCTCCCTGTGATGAAGTCTTAAAAAATTGCGAATGAAAAAGGGGCGTTCAAATTGAAAAACTTGTCGGCAACACTCGCGCTGTCTGCCATCGTTGTCACTGGCTGCGCCACGTCATCCAAAGATATCGCACCGACTTATGCGTCGCCCATGCAGTACCAGTCGTACGACTGTGAGCAACTTGCTGCGGAGATTGGCCGAGTTCAGGTGCGGGCCAATCAGTTGGGCGGACGCCTCGATGAAGCGGCATTCAATGACAAAGCCCTGACGGCCGGCGCACTGGTGTTCTGGCCTGCGTTATTTGCGCTCGGCGGCACCAAACAGCAAGAAGCGGAATATGCCCGACTGCGTGGTGAGCATGACGCCTTGTTGCAGTCTGCAGTCCTTAAGAAATGCTCTGGTTCCGTCACCGATCCACAAGCGGGCGCATCGTCGGCTGTCTCACCTGCAACGCAACACGTCGTCACTTCGACGTCGGACCATGACTAGCCGTGCTGAGCACCGCCGGTCACCGAGACACGTCGATAAACGCGGCCGGCAGGCCGGTTAGTCACGACGGCCGTCGCGCAGACAGGACAAATACCCTCGGCAGGGACGCGCTCGTCTACGTTGGTGCGGCACCTGATCGGGCCGACGGGCAGACGGCTTTCAGCGCGCGCTTCCCATACATTGGGTAGAAAACGCGCTGCCCTTGCCCACAATCCTTCTGCGACAAGGGCTCATCCTGTGCCGGCGTCGGCAGCCAGGTTCGACCGCCTGCCCATCGTCGCGCCTCTGCCATGGCCGCAACAATTGGTTGTCAAAAAGCATTGACCACGTCATAGCGGCATGTTTCAATTTCCAACCGGAAATAGATTATCGATGCAGCGCTGCATGCGACATGCTTTGTCGTGCCTCTGAGGCAACATTTGCTCCGTCGATTTCCCCGATTTTTATCCCTCGTGTTGCCTGTGCTGCGCGGCATGCTTGCCGTCCTGCGGTTCTGCACGCGATTTACCCTACGCCGCTATGTCCGCCAACCTGAATCCCGGTTTTATTACGCTGCACGGCAATCAACTGGAGCAATTGCGCGCCGCCGTGTTCGACTGGCTGCGCGCTCATCCGCTCGCGCCGCTCGAGCAGGAAATCTTTCTGGTGCAGTCCAACGGCGTCGCCGAATGGCTCAAGATCGCATTGGCCGAAGAAATGGGCGTCTGCGCCGCGACCCAGGTCACGTTGCCGGCGCGCTTTCTGTGGCACACGTATCGCGCAGTGCTGGGGGCGGAAGCCGTGTCGCCCCGTTCCGCGTTCGACAAGGAAGCGCTGACCTGGCGCCTGATGCGCTTGCTGCCGACGCTGCTGGACCGTGCCGGGTTCGAGCCGTTGCGGCATTTTCTGGCGGACGGCGACGCCGAGCGCCGGCTGCAACTGGCGCAGCGCCTGTCGGACCTGATGGATCAATACCAGGTGTACCGGGCAGACTGGCTCGCCGATTGGGCGAGCGGTGAGGATGTGCTGCGCACCGCAAGCGGCACGGCGCTGCCGCTTGCGCCCGACCAAAAATGGCAGGCGCTGCTGTGGCGCGAGATCGTCCGGAGCGTGCCCGAAGCGGAACGCGCAACCGGGCGCGCCGACATCCACCTGCGGTTCGTTGATGCATTGCGGGACGGGGCGGACCCGGTGAAACCGCTGCCGCGCCGCGTGATCGTGTTCGGCATCTCGGCCTTGCCGTACCAGACGCTGCAGGCGTTGGCCGCGCTGTCGCTGCGCATGCAAGTGATCGCCGCGGTGCCCAATCCCTGCCAATTCCACTGGGGCGACATCATTAGCGGACGCGAGCTGCTGACCGCGCAACGGCGCCGCCAGCCGCTGCGCAGTGGCAACGATCTGGCCGGCATGCCGCTGGAAGAACTGCATGCGCATAGCCATCCGTTGCTCGCCGGCTGGGGACGCCTGGGGCGCGATTTCATCCGCATGCTTGACGAGTTCGACGACCGCGAAGCGAGCGCTGTCGGGTTTGCCGGCATGCGGGTGGACCTGTTCAGTACCGGGGAGGGCGCCACCTTGCTGGAACAGGCGCAGGCGGCGATCCGCGACCTCAAGCCGTTGCACGAGCATCCGTGCACGCCGCCGGCGGATGCCGATCGTTCCATTGAATTCCATATTGCGCATAGCGCGCAGCGCGAGGTCGAAGTGCTGCACGACCGCCTGCTCAGCTTGCTCGCCGAGTCCGGCAAGGCTCCGCTGCGCCCGCGCGACATCGTGGTGATGGTGCCGGACATCGACGCTTTTACGCCGGCCATTCGCGCCGTCTTCGGTCAGTACGGCGACGGTGACAACCGCCGCATTCCGTACGACATCGTCGACCTCAACGAGCGCCGCTCCAACCCGATTCTGCTGGCGCTCGACTGGCTGCTGCGGCTGCCCGATCAGCGCTGCCTGCAGAGTGAAATCCGCGACTTGCTCGACGTGCCCGCGCTGGCTGCGCGTTTTGGCATCGCGGAGGAAGACTTGCCACGGCTGGCGCAATGGATTGACGAGTCCGGCGTGCGCTGGGGGCTCGACCACGAACACCGCAAGGCACTGGGCCTGGCGCTGGCGGGCGAACAGAATGCATGGATGTTCGGCATCCGGCGCATGCTGCTCGGCTACGCCAGCGGCGACGGCGGCGCGTTTGCCGGCATCGAACCCTACGCCGAGGTCGGCGGCATCGAGGCGGACCTCGCAGGTTCGCTCGCCAGCCTGATCGATGCGCTGCTGCATTGGCGCACCGTGCTCGGCGCATGCCGGCCTCCTGCCGACTGGGCGGAGCAGATGCGCGCGCTGCTGCACGGATTCTTCAAGGCTGTCGACACCGACGAGCAGCTCACGCTGGCGCGGCTCGACCAGTCGCTGCGCAGCTGGCTGGAGGACTGCGACAGCGCCGGCTTCACCGAAGCGATTCCGGCAGCGGTCTTGCGCGAAGCCTGGCTGGCGGCGACCGACGAACAAGTGCTGAACCAGCGGTTTATTTCCGGCGGGGTCACGTTTTGCACGCTGATGCCGATGCGCGCAGTGCCTTACCGGATTGTCTGCCTGCTGGGAATGAACGACGGCGAATTTCCGCGCGGCGGGCAACGCGCCGACTTCGATCTGCTCGCGCTGCCGCAGCTGGCACGCCCGGGCGACCGCTCCCGGCGTGACGACGACCGCTATCTGATGCTCGAAGCACTGCTGTCTGCGCGCGACAAACTCTATATCAGCTGGTCCGGCCGCAACATCCGCGACAATTCCGACATGCCACCGTCGATTCTCGTGTCCCAGCTGCGCGACTACCTCGAAGCCGGCTGGGCGCTGAACGCGCAGCAACTCACCACCGAGCATCCGCTCCAGCCGTTCAGCCGCCGTTATTTCGAACCGGACAGCCCTGTGCGGACGTACGCGCGCGAATGGGAAGCGGCACACCACGACGATGTACCGGCCGCGCACCAGGCAACCGTGATTCCCTTTCAGCCGGATGCGGCAATCGATGTGGGGGAGCTGATCAGCTTCGTGCGTCAGCCGGTCAAGCATTTCTTCAAGAAACGGCTGCGCGTGGTGTTTGCGGAAACGACCGTTGCCGCGCAAGACGACGAGCCATTTTCGGTGGACGGGTTGCAGGAATACGGTCTGGTTGACCGCCTGCTCGCCGATGGGGCCGAGCAAGAGGATAGCGATCGGGTCGCGGACGTGCTGCGCGAGCGCGCCGCGTCGCTGGTCAAGCAGGGCGTGCTGCCGGTCGGATTGGCGGGGGAGATGTTGCGTGACAGGCTAGTGTCCGAACTGATTCCGGCCAGGCAGGCATGGCTGCACCTGTGCGCCCGGTATGCCAGCCGCGCGGACCGGGTACGCATTGGCGTGCCGCACAAGACGATGCGGCTGGACGACTGGCTTGACAAATTGCACAGCGACGGCAGCGCTGTCGTGCGCCTGACCCGCAACGCCAGCAAGTTCCTGATGTCCGACGGCGACGCCGTGCGCCCGGCAAAGCTGTTGTCCGAATGGGTGTGGCAATTGGCGGCAGCCGCGGCCGGGCACCAGGTCGAGGCGATCGTGGTCGCGCGCGATTGCGTGCTGACGCTGGCGCCGTTGGATCCTCTTCAGGCACAGGTCGAGCTCAGTAACGTGCTCGCGTGCTGGGAAGAAGGAATGCAGCGGCCGCTGCCGGTCGCGCTCGACACCGCGATCGCGCTGCTCAACGATCAGAAGCCGGGCAAGGTATACGACGGCGACCCGTACTCGCCGATTCCCGGCGAGGCGCAGCGCGAGCCATGCCTGGCACGCCTGTGGCCGGACTATGAGCGGCTCGCGGGCGACCCGGAATGGGAAGCATGGGCGCGGCGGGTATACGCGCCGCTACTCGCCTGGGTGGAATCCCACGTCACGATGTCGTCCTTCGAAGACATTCTTGTACAGAAAGAAGCTGCATGAGCGCCCCTCTCGATCCCATTCGCTTTCCACTCAGCGGGTCGCGCCTGATCGAGGCGAGTGCCGGCACCGGTAAGACCTGGACGATCGCTGCACTGTATGTCCGGCTGGTGCTCGGCCACGGTGACGCGGCGGCTTTCGCGCGGCCGCTACTGCCGGCCGAAATCCTGGTGATGACCTTCACCCGCGCGGCGACACAGGAATTGTCCGATCGCATCCGCCGCCGCCTGGTTCAGGCTGCGCGGTGTTTCCGGGGCGAGCAGGAAGTGGGCTCGGACCCGTTCTTGCAGGAATTGATCGCTGCTTATCCGGACAACGTTGCGTGCCGTCAAGCCGCGCATCGCTTGATGCTTGCCGCCGAAGGGATGGACGATGCCGCGGTATTCACGATCGACGCGTGGTGCCAGCGCATGCTGCGCGAACACGCGTTCGACAGCGGCTGCCTGTTCGACGAGGAACTGATTGCCAGCGAAGATGCCGTGCGCAGCGCGGCGGTGCGCGACTACTGGCGGCGGCACGTGTATGCGCTGGATGCGCGCGGACTGGAACGTGTGCAGGCGTGCTGGCCCAACCTGCCTGCGCTGGAAAAAGCGTCCCGCGAACTGGTGCGGTGCGCGCCCCTGTTCACGCCGCCCGCTGCCGCGACACTGCAGCAGTTGATTGCGGTGCTGGAATCGGAGCAGCAGGCGCGCCTGGCACCACTGAAGGCCGGGTGGGCCGAGCGCGCCGACACGATCCAGGAATGGATGGATACCCATCGCAGCGCGATGAACGGATCCACGATCCAGGCGCGGTGGATGAATCCGTGTTTTCAGGCGATCCGCGACTGGGCAACCACACCCTATGCCTTGTTCCCTGACGAACCCTTTCATAAGCATTGTCATAAGCTCGACCCGGCGTATTTGCAGGGCATCCGCAAGGACAAGAATGCCGAACTTGACGTGCCCGGCGCATTCGCACAGGTCAAGCCGTTGCGGGACGCGCTGGCCCAGCTGGAACCGATCGATTACCAGATCCAGCGCCATGCGGCCGTCGCGATTGCCGCGCGCATTGCAGAGCTGAAACAGCACCGTCACCAGTTCGGATTCGCCGACATGCTCACGCGCCTGCGTGCCGCGCTGGAAGGGCCGAATGCAGAAGCGTTACGCGCACGCATCATCGGCCAGTATCCGGTTGCGCTGATCGATGAATTCCAGGATACCTCGCCGGACCAGTACCGGATTTTCGATTTGCTGTATCGCGTGCAGGACAACAGCAACGACACAGGATTATTCCTGATCGGCGATCCGAAACAGGCGATTTATGGATTTCGGGGCGCGGATATCTTCAGCTATCTCGCCGCACGGCGCGCCACCGAAGGGCGCCACTATCATCTCGCGAAGAACTTCCGCTCCACGCACGCGTTCGTGCAGGCAGTCAATCGCCTGTTCCTGCATGCGGAAGGCGACGCCACCGCTCCCGGACACGCGGGGGGCGCGTTTCTGTTTCGCAACGGGCAAGACAATCCGCTGCCGTTTACGGCAGTCGGTTCGCAGGGCCGCCCGGAGACACTGGTCGATGTGAATGGCGCAGTGCCGGCGCTGGGCATCTGGTGCAACACCGATAGCGCGTTGGACACGAACGGCTATCGCACGCATTTTGCGGCGCTCTGCGCGGAAAAAATCGTTACATTGCTCAATGACCCTGCCGCCGGATTCATCGAAGAAGGGCAATTGACGCGCATTAAACCCGCCGATGTCGCCATCCTGGTGCGTGACCGGTATGAAGCGGATGCGGTGCGCGACGCGCTGCAGGCGCGCGAGGTGCCGAGCGCCTATCTGTCGGACAAGGATTCGGTGTTTCAGACTATCGAGGCGGCCGATCTGCTGATGTGGCTGCAGGCAGTCGCGAACCCGCTCGACGCGAATGCCGCACGCGCCGCATTCGCAACCCGCAGCGCAGGGTTGACGCTGGAGCAGATGGCGCAGTTGGCAACCGACGACGCCGCATGGGATGAACGCCTGGCGCAATTGAAGGCGCTGCGCACCGTCTGGCAACGACAGGGGATCCTGGCGATGTTGCGCCGCTTCATCCATGAGCTGGCACTGCCGGCGCGGCTGCTGCGCGAGCCGGGCGGCGAGCGCCGCCTGACGGATGTGCTGCATCTGGCTGAAATGCTGCAGGCAGCCAGCCGCACGCTCGACGGCGAACATGCGCTGATCCGTTGGCTGTCCGAGCAGATCGACGATGATGCCGACAGCGGCGACGAGCGTATCCGGCGGCTGGAAAGCGATGCGCAGCTGGTGAAGGTGGTCACCGTTCACAAGTCCAAGGGGCTGGAATATCCGCTGGTGTTTCTGCCGTTCGCGATCACGTCCAAGAGCGTTACCCGGCGCAACCGCACGTTCATCGAGTATATGGACGACGAGGGGCAACGCCTGGTGGACTTCGCATTGTCCGGCGACGCGTTGCAGGCAGTGCAGGCCACCCGGATGGAAGAAGATGTGCGGCTGCTGTATGTGGCGCTGACACGCGCGCGCCATGCGTTGTGGATGGGCGTGACGTCGCTCGATGGCGACATTCACACCACGGCTTTCGGCTATCTGCTCGCCGGCGGCGACAAGGTCGGCAATGACCAGTTGCCGGAACGGCTGCAGGCGATGTGTGCCGCCTGCCCGTCTATTCATATCGAAGAGGCGAATGCGCCTGCCGGATTGACCCGGTTGGCACGGGATCGCGACGCGTCGCAGCTGGTGCGTGCGCCATTGTATGACGCGCAATTCGAGCGGCGCTGGAGCATTGCGAGCTATACATCGATCACGAAGGACGTGGGCGCTACCCACGTGCCGACGACGGCGACCGAAGAAAAGCTGCTGGACGAGGAGAGCAGTCCCGCAAAAGAGGAAACCCAGGACGCACCGTGGCATCGGTTCCCGCGCGGCGCGCTGCCCGGGCAGTTCGTGCATGCACAACTGGAATGGATCGCCAACGAAGGATTCGCGATCGCGGCCTCCGGGGATTTCCCTGGCCGCGTGCACAAGCGCTGCGAACGGGCCGGCTGGGAACATCGGCAAGAAGAGACAGCCGCCTGGCTGCAGGCAGCCGTGACGACGCCGCTACCGCCGTTCAATGCCGCGCTGTCGCAGCTGGACAATATTTGGGCGGAAATGGAATTCTGGGTGCCGGCGGCCGACTTTGCGGTGGCCGATCTGGACCAGTTGTGCCAGCGGCACTTGCTGGACGGGCGTGCGCGGCCGGCATTGCAGGCGCGCCAGCTGCGCGGCATGCTGCGCGGATTCAAGGATCTGGTGTGCGAGTGGGGCGGCCGCTACTGGGTGCTCGACTACAAGACCACGTCGCTGGGTCGCGACGATGCCGCCTACCATGAGCGGGCGCTGGCGGACGCCGTTGCCGCGCATCGTTACGATGTGCAGGGAACGATTTATCAGCTCGCACTGCACCGTCTGCTCAAGGCGCGCCTGGGAGACCGGTACGCGCCGCAGACGCATCTCGGCGGGACCGTGTTTTATTTTCTGCGGGGCGTTGGCAATGCAGCCACGCGCGGCTGCTATCTGCTCGCGCCCGATGCCGCGCTGATTGAAGCAGCCGATGCGCTGCTGTCACCCGCGGCCATGGAGGAAACCGGCGTATGACCACCGCATTCGCGCTCTACGAAATAATCGATCAACTCGCCGACGACGGTGCATTGCGCCGCATGGCGACCGCGTTCGCGCGGTTCATCGGCGCGCTGGATCCGGAACGGACGCCCGTGCCGCTGCTGCTGGGCGCGGCACTGTTGGCCGAGTTCGAGGGACGGGGCCATAGCTGTCTCGACTTGTCCGAACTGCGGGAGGAGTTGGGCGATGCGCTGGCGCTGCCGACGGAACGCTGGCAGCAAGTGCTCGCCGCAGCCGGCCCGCTGCCCACGTCGGCCGATGCCTGGCGCACGCTCTTGCTCGCCTGTCCTCAGGTGCGCGCGGCCGACGAGCCGGACCGGCAGCAGCCGCTGGTGCTCGACGGTATAAAACTCTACTTGCGCCGCTACTGGTGCGCCGAAAGCCTGATTGCGCAATCGGTGATTGCACGCGCATCGCACCGGAGAGAGGTCGACGGCGCTGCCGTGCGTCAATGGCTCGATCGCCTGTTCGAGCCGGACCCGCAGGAAAGCGGGCCGGACTGGCAAAAAATCGCGTGTGCCGTCGCCGTGCGCAGCCAGCTGACCATCGTCACCGGCGGGCCGGGCACCGGCAAGACGTATACGGTCGCACGCCTGTTGGCGTTGCTGCTGGCACTGGCGGACGACCCGGCCGCGCTGCGCATTGCGCTGGCCGCGCCGACCGGAAAAGCGGCGACGCGCCTGAAACAATCGATCGACCAGGCGCTGGCCGATTTGGCCAAGCGTGTCGGAGCGGCGTTGCCGCTGGCGGAACTGGCCTCCCGGATGAGTGCCGGCTTGACGCTGCACACGCTGCTTGGCGCGCGTCCCGATACCCGCAAGCCGCGTCATCACGCGGGCAATCCGCTGGATCTGGACGTCCTCGTGGTGGACGAGGCATCGATGGTCGACCTGGAAAAGATGGCGTTGCTGCTGGATGCGCTGCCCGCCCACGCGATGGTGATTTTGCTCGGTGACAAGGACCAGCTGGCCTCGGTGGAAGCGGGCGCGGTGCTGGGCGACCTGTGTCATCGCGCGCAAGAGGGCCGGTATGCTGCGATGACCGCCGCGTATCTGCATGCAGCCAGTGGTGAAACCATGCCGGACGCGATGCTGGGTGACGGCAATGCGCTGGCACAACAGACGGTCATGCTGCGCAAGAGCCGGCGCTTCGGCGGCCCGATCGGCACCTTGGCGCTGGCCGTCAATCGTGGCGATGTGAACGCAGCGAGGGAAACGTTACGTGCGCCGGACGAGCAGGTGTTGGCATGGATCGAGCGCGCGCGGCGTGACGACGTGCTTTCATTGGCGATGCGGGAAAGCGCCGACGCGACGGGCGGCTTCGGCCGCTATCTCGCATTGCTGAAGGCGCGTCCTGACGGGAAGGACGGGCAAGCGTACAACGACTGGGTCAAGGCGGTCCTGGGAGCGTTCGACACATTCCGGATCCTGTGCGCGGTGCGCGACACAGACTGGGGCGTGAAGGAACTGAATGCGGCGCTGGAAAATACGATGGATGCCGCCGGTGCGCTGCGTTGCCGTGGAGAGTGGTATCCCGGCCGGCCGGTGATGGTCACGCGTAACGACCGCAGCCTGGGCGTGGTCAACGGTGATGTCGGCATCACGCTGCCCGATCCGGCACGGCCCCAGATCATGCGCGTCTACTTTGATGCAGGGGACACGGTACGCAGCGTATTGCCGAGCCGGTTGCCGCATGTCGAGACGGCGTTCGCGATGACGGTGCACAAGGCGCAAGGATCCGAATTCCTGCACGCTGCGCTGGTGTTGCCCTCTGCGTCCAGCCTGGTGCTCACGCGCGAGCTGGTCTATACCGGCATCACGCGCGCGAAGGCACGGTTCACGTTGCTGACGCCGGATGCGTCCGTGCTGGACGACGCCGTGCGCAAGCAAACGCAGCGCGCGAGCGGCTTGCAGGAACGCATTGGCCGGCACGACGTCAATTGAACCGTTTTTCTGGGAGCGGAAGCCCTGCCGTGCAGGCGTTCACCTGGAAAGCATCGGAGTCATCAAAGGGACAGGGGGGCTGTCAGCGGTGGCATTGTCAGGGAAGGGGTGAAGACATGAGCATGCGTGAATTGTTCGATGCACTCGGTGCGGCGCTCCAGGACGAGCGCTGGTCGTGGGGCGGCGTGCGGGAGCACGACAAGCGTGTTTTTTTATGCGTGTGGCAGGACACTATCCGGGAAATCGATGGCAAGCGCTGTGTCTGGGTGTCGGACGTGGAGGGGGCCGACGAAAGCCTGGGTGCGGGCGAGCGGCTCAAGCATCTTGGGCTGATTCGCTCCGGCTACGCGCCGTACCTGGTGACATGCGGCACGGACGAGCGCGCAACGCAGCCGACGGCAACCAAAGGCATCGATGGATGGAAAATCCTGGTCGGCGGCGCGCTCCTCGCGCGCGAGGATGGCTTCTGGCTGGAAGTGACCAATCTGGCTCCGCTACGAGACGTGACGGCTCGGCCATAGCGATCCGGCGATGAAACAGCCCCGGATAGAACGATGGCGCCCATCCCTTTTCACGCTGCTGTTCGGCATCGAACCGATCGCAATCAATGTGGATGAACAGGCGCGCGTGCGATCTACCGTGTCGACTACGCTGCCTCTACCGCGAGGGCGGGCGATTGTGATCGACTCAGGCTATCCGTGCGTTCGCCAATGCATCGCCGCGCCGGAAGAAGTTGTCAGCAATACGTTACTGCATGGACACCGCGATGAATCATACGATGTGTGCCACGGGACCAATTCACGTGCCACGGTTCTTTCTGGGATCGCCAGACAGGGATGAGGGAATTACCTGTGTGGAGATGGACCTCACCGATGATTTTTTGGGCGCGGTCACGGCAGTGACAGAAGGGCGCCGAGCAGGAGCACGCGACTGTTTTGAGGAAAAGATCATTGCCGTCCGGTGGTATCTTGATCACACAACGCGCTTGCCGCCCCGGCGCACAGTGCTGGCGGGCGACGGGCATAGTGCCTGTCTGATCCAGGGGCTTGATGAGCCTGCGCGATATTTACGCGCAAGCCAGCGCCATGGCGGAGAAGTGCAAACTACGTTGTACTTTCACGGCGGAGAAGAGTTTCTGCAGGAAGCGCAGCAGGCGAGACTGCGGTCTTTCGATATCGTGGAATCCGGTTGTCACACGCTATTTGAGGGCGAGCTTGCGCGCGAACAGGTCACGCTTGAAGAATTCATGTTGCTTCGCCGGTCGAATTGCTCAGATGTGGACTGTTTTTTTCCGGAGACGTCGTTCGTTAGCTTCGAAGAATGGGTGAAGTTCAAACAACGCGTGTTTGCGTTACAGGTCAATGCGGCATTATTGCGGGCGGGCCACCCTTCGTTAAGAACAGACATTTTTTAACGCGTTTCAGCGTGCGTATTTCACTGCTCGTGTGCACTCTGTTCAGCGACGAGTTCATTATGTTCACTGATCATGATCAGCGTTACAGCGAAGGATCCGTCGTTCCTATTGAATTTGGGTGTTGCGGGATGTTGCGTCCTGAGCCGATCTTTGAATGATCAACTGGCGGCAGTTGGCGCGTAAGCAGTCATTACCATCGGTCAATTGAACGACGGCAATCGACCCACAGCGGCCCGTCACCTTGCTCCAAACCAGACGTTCAACGTCCAAGATGACCAGCTGCAGAGCGGTCGGTGTCCATTACCGTGTTAGAAAACCAACCACCACCACGTGATTGACAGAACACCAGCAGCAAAGGCAATGGCGAAGAACACAGTGAATGACTGAAGTGCCTGTGAACTGTTGCCTTCGTTTGCTCAAGGAAACGCAAGCAACGCTGCAATTGCCGCTGCGACGATTGCGCCGACAGCCAGCAGAGAGCGCAGCGACAAGATGCCAACGCGTTGTGCGGAAGTATTCGGAGAAGGACATGGCGATTCATACAGTGAATGCCATCATGCCGCCGCTGCGCCCTGATGCCTTGATCCCTCTCAGGCCTCGGTCCTAATCCCGGCCTGGCTGCTGTTCCCCCGTCGGCAAGTATGTTATAAGCACCAAGACGCTTTAACAGTTTCTTTGCCGCATATGCTCGCGCAAGGCGCATCGCACTCCAGACTTTGGTGCGGCGCTGCCTGCCGATATCCGTGGAGACGATACGTGGAGTCCAGCAAGATCCTCAAGCAGCACAATACGAAAACCATCCATGAACTCGCCCTCTTCTACAACAATGGTGCGCTGGACCTGTCCCCAGCGTTCCAGCGCCAATCCGTGTGGGGCAAGAACGACAGGCAGCAGCTGATCGACACCGTCGTGCGCAACTACCCGCTGCCGGCGATTTTTCTGTACAAGCGGGAGGTGGCGGGGGAAATCACCTACTCCGTCATCGATGGCAAGCAGCGCTTGGAAACCTTGTTCAGCTTCCTCGGCCATATCCGTGGGACGAGCTTCGAAGTGAAGCTGGAGATTCCGGGAATGAAAGGCCTGCAGACCTTGTCCGGAAAGATCATCAAGACGAAAAAGGAATACCAACAGCTACATTCCAATTTCCAGAACTACCAGATTCCGGTCATCGAAGTGTCGGGCGACCTCTCGGACATTATCGAGATTTTCGTCCGCATCAATTCGACCGGAAAGCCACTGAGCGGCCAGGAAAAGCGCAATGCCAAGTACTCGGGATCCAGCTTGCTGCGCGAAGCGGCTCGCATTGCGAACAAGTATGAGGGCTATTTCGTCGAGCTGGGCGCCATATCGAAGCAGCAGGTGGCAAGGATGAAGCACGTCGAGTTCATCGCGGAGCTGATCGTGACAATGAACGAAGGCGGCGTCATCAACAAGAAAGCCGCAATCGACAAGGTCATGACGAATGAAGGTATCACGTCCGCGAAACTGACAAAGGCCTGCGGCCGCGTAGTTACCGCGCTCAATCATGTACGCCGCATGTTCCCGGAGCTGCGCAGCACCCGGTTCAAGCAGATCGGCGACTTCTATTCGCTCGTCGCCCTGATCGATCGCCTCGCACAGGAAGGCGCCATCCTGACCGACAAGAAGCGCAATCGGCTCGCATGGGGTTTGCTCAAAGCGTTTTCGAATGAAGTCGATGCGTTGAGCACTGCGCGGAAAAATCTCGAAGCTGGTAAAAACCAGGATTCGATTTACCGGGAATATCTCCTGACGGTGCTGCACGGTACGGACGCTGTCGGCCAACGGCGGAAGCGCGAAGAAATTTTGGAAGGCATCATTGCATCCGTCTTCGCGCAGAAGGACGCGCAGCGAGGCTTTACGCCCGAGCAGCGCCGGATCATCTGGAATACGAGCGCCGAGCGCAAATGCACGTATCCGGGATGCCGGACCAAGCTCGACTGGAATACCTTCACCATCGACCATATCGATCCGCACTCGAAAGGCGGACGTTCGACGCTCGACAATGCGGCACTTATGTGCCGCGTGCACAACTCGGCAAAAGGCAATTCGCGCATGTCGCGGAGCAGCCAGCAGCAGGGCTGACTGCGCGCGGCGTGCGCGGCCATGCACCTCGGAACGCGGCGCTGTCTACACTTCGCCGTCTTCGCCTTCGCAAGCGTTTCAGGCTGCGTGCTTCGGCGTGTTCGTTTGCAGGTACTTCAGGATACTCATCGAGTATTTGGACACCCGGGTGTATTTGCACAGCGTCGACCGCGTCACATGTCCGGCGCAATAGTCTGCCCAGCGGTCATACATGAACTCCATGTCCTTCCTCGATACGCGCTGCAAGGTATCCGCACCTGGCGAGTCGATCTCGATGGCGGAGGAGGAGACGGCGAAAATCCGGAAGCTGTCGCCAAGGTAGCCTTTCGCAGCTGTCCAGTTCGGGATGTTGTCGCCCGGCCTTAAGGAGGCCTGAATGCTTTGCCAGGTGCTGGAAAATGTCATGACGCGTCTCCTTCGCGGTTGTCGTTGATATCCGTCGATGGAGATGATCATGGACGAAGCGATTGACACGCACCTAGAGAGATGTCAAGGCGTCCCGGCATTTCCAGCGGCCGCCTGAGGATGCCGGCGATTTCTATTGGCCGAAGAAAGATATCCCAGCCCAAATCGTGTCGTTCCGCCGTCCGACACCCGGGCAGACCCGTGTGGTTGACGAGATTCCGTTCAGAGAATTTTGCGCGCTGGCAGCCGAAGTAAGGGCCACGGTCGACGACCGGGACTAAGGTCTGCAGACAATGGCCCGCGCCATTGGCTTGGCCATGCTGCGCACGGCCAGCAGGGAGCGCCTCCAGCGCGCTTGGGACGGCGGAGCAACTGAGGCAACTGCGTTCGTCATAGCGCCCAGTGCGCGTTCTAAACGGCCGCTTCCGCAGTCTGTCTTTTTGCAAGTCGGGATGGGGCCTCAACGCATTACGGTCCAGCAGCTGTCCGGCCATATTGCGAGTCCTGTCCAGCATCGTCGCGCCGCGACGGAAACTTGGCAACCGGATGTTGATTCCTGGCCCTAGCGCCCGGTAGTCGCAGGGAATCTTGACCCGTTTCAAATAGTTGCCAGCGGAAAACCATTCGCAAACGCCAAGAAGCGGTGAGCTCCCGTAGCCGCCAATTTCCGCTTATGGCCGACAGTGCATTTGCGGCACGCTTGAGGCACTGGCAGCTATCGCCTGTATTTCAGACGATCAAAAGGGTGGGATGAAGGAGAACACCCGACCCATATCAGTCGTTCGCCGCTCCCGGAAGGGGGCAGTCTGGCACTATGTTTAAATTATCTTGGCAACCCAAGCAATGATGCCGGCCGACGGAACGAGCAGAGCCTGGGCAAGTACCTTCCCGTATGGCGGTTTTCTACAAGCCAAATAATCGCCTTCCGGAACTTTCCTTCATTGACTTTTCCATCAATGACATTGTCGGGAATACTGGATATATCTGGCTCGATAAAGATCGCCATCATCATGCTCTGCCACAGTACTGTCATGGCAACATTCAGTAAGGCAAGCTTGGCGGGCACGTTTTGCCCAAATTGCAGAGCAATGGCATTCCTAGCTGCCGGCATGCTGGCCAAATGCTTGATATAGGCCACATCCAATTTTATTTCGTAATTACTAATCCCCCTCAAGTGGTAGTGTACCTAGACGCACTTTCCTTGTTTCTGGAGTACGCATGGGAACTACCGAACTACTCAGGATTGCAGGATGCGACAATAGCAATCGAGTTGCTGACATTGTCTTTGTACATGGACTCGACGGGCACCCTTTATTGACCTGGACCGCCAAGAACGGGATTTGCTGGCCTAGTGAATTCACACAATCATTTCCTTCCACTGGTATATGGTCACTTGGCTATCCAGCGAGTTCTACCGAATGGCGAGGGGAAAGTCTGCCGCTTCCTGACCGTGCGACAATGGCGGCCGCAGTTCTTGAAGCAAACGGTTTAGGCGACAGGCCGATCTTTTTTATCGTACATAGCCTTGGCGGATTACTCGTTAAGCAGATGCTGCGCCACGCAATTGAGATGAATCGTGTCGAATGGATGGGGATCAGCCGAAACGTACGTGGCATTACTTTCTTGGGTACACCGAATTCTGGCGCACGCATTGCGAACTGGATTAGCTATTGGAAATTGTTGCGCCCCTCGGCGGCCACGATAGACCTTCGCGAGAATGATGCAAGGCTGAGAGAACTGAATGTCTGGTTCCGCAATCGTCTCCCTGAGCTTGGATGTCAAGTGCAAGTTTTTTTTGAGACGAGGCCCGTCGGCCCACTCTTGGTCGTCGATGAGACGTCTTCGGATCCGGGGCTGCCAGGAGTGATTCCCATCCCTCTGGACGACGATCATATTTCCATTTGCAAGCCATCGGGGGTGACTGCACTTCAGTATTTGCTAGTGAAGAAATTCATATCGTCATTGCTCCCGTTAGCGGACATGAAGTCCTCAACGACGATTGACAAAGGCGATGCAACAGCCAGATTAATGTTATGCACTGTCGCGGGCTGGCGCTCCGACGAGGTAAGCGCACTAGCGTGGAGTCCGAGCGGGCGGTATTTGGCGGTGGGTACGGACGATCGTGCCTTACGAATATGGAATCCGCGAGAAAAAGAATTGCTACTATGCGTCGCGGCACATTCCGACGCGCTCAAGAGCGTTGCATGGGCGCCAAATGAAAAGGCAATTGTCAGTTGCTCGGCTGACGGCAATGTGCGACTTTGGTCATTTCCTGACGGCACGCTATTAGGTTCGGCAAAGTTCGGGCAGGACTGGGCACGGTCAGTTGCCTGGCAACCAAGTGGTCTCTTCATTGCGGTTGGGTACGCAAACGGAGTCGTCGTAATACTTGACCCAACTTCGTTGAGCAAAGTCGAGGAACTCGCACCGCATTCTGGTAGAGTGCGTTCGGTCGCATTTTCGCCCGATGGCAAATTTTTGGCCTCTGGCGGTACCGATGGCGTTGTCCAAGTAGTGCAATCAGCAGTTTGGCAGAATACTGCGCGGATTGAATGCGCGGAGCTGTTCGCTACTGTGGATGCTGAGAGAGCCAAGGTAATCTGCATAGGTTGGTCACCAAATGGAGATTATCTGGCTGCTGGACTCATCTCAGGACACGTTGTTGTCATTAGCGGGATTTCATGGCGAATCACGCGGTATGGCAGACTTTCGCGCGATTCTATCCTATCCCTCGTTTGGTCTGCAGATGGATCTGAGATCATTGTCGGAGGTGCCGACCATACCGTAACTACCGCCCAGTTTAACGATTTTCCTAAATGGTTAGGGCGGAGGCCGATAACCGACGAATATGTACAGAGTACTCCGCACAATCACCGAGGCTCTGTGCGCGCATTGGCAAGAACGCCAGACGGCAAATGGCTTGCTTCGGGCTCTAGCGACAAGAGTGTAGCGATTCTCGTCGACGGCCGACGTAAATTTGATCTCAGCCCCCATAAACGCAGATATCATTGTGCCGTGCGATCGCCATGCGGCAACCTATTAGCGCTAGCCGGCGACGACCGGTCTGTCTCGCTCATTGATCTGAAAACAGGATTGATCAGGTGGACATTTGAGCCTGTGTATGAGCCAGCAATTGGCGCATTCGGCAAACCTGCCCGCATTGAGGAGCGACGTAGGCAAGCCTTGGATGACTACTTCCGGAGCGTGTCATGGTCCCCAGATGGTCGCGAGCTCGTTACTGGCGGCAGCGATCGCAACGTCTACGTTGTTGATGCAACAAGCGGTTGCGCCGTAAAGCGCGTACGTGGTTACCATTACGCGACTATTGGTTGCGTTGCATGGTCTCCTGATGGCAGCACAATTGCGTCTTCGGCATATAGTTCGATCGGTTTCTGGGATGCCGTAACTGGCGAAGGTGAAGTGATCATTGGGCATGCTAATGGCATCTTGGCACTCGCTTGGTCGCCGAATGGATCACATCTCGTCAGTTCTGGCGAGGATTGTCGGCTATTGATTTGGAATGGACGCTCTTACAGGCAACTAGCCAAGACAAATGCTGAAATCTGTCTTCTTTCGTGGTCTCCGGATGGAAAATACCTAGTGGGTGGAGGCATAGTCCCCAGTCTGACTATTTGGGATGCCTTCAGCGGTCGAGTAATCGCCGAAATACCATTGGCATCCGGTTCAGCGTCACTTTGCTGGTCTCCCGACGGCGAACTGGGTGCTGTCTCGACCCTCGACGGCCGGACAATTCTTTTCTCAACCCAAACTTGGCAAATAATTGAGGATACACGTTGTTTGCCCATGACACATTTGTGCCTGGGAATGTTTTTCGTAAAGGGTATCGATTCGATCATTTCCGGAGATGTAAATGATGTCAACATCTGCATCCAGAAAATATCCCACCGTTGAAAAGCTAGCGGCCCACGCAAAATGGACAAGGCCATCACCAAGCGGGGAACGGCACATGGAAGTAATTGTGACTGTACCGGGACATAAACAGTTGCGTCAAAGTCAGGTTCATAATTCCACGCAATAACATCCCACGCTATCCACTTTCGAAAAACTTTGAACCTTTCTATACAGAATGCTGCGGTTCCAGCGGACTTGATAAATACTGAGTCTAAGCATCAGCCTAGCTAACGTACGAGGCCAACAAATCTATCTTGTCGCGGGATTCACGTGAGGGTTTTCATTGAATCCAAAAGCTCCTTCATCGGCCGTTCACCTAGTGAGCTCATGGCCGAGCGCTGCGTCGATATCACCTGTTCCCAGAATCAGACCACCTTTGATCCGACGCAGACCCCAGACGCCCTGTCGTGGGCGTTTTACACGCTGTTCGTCATAGTATGAAACTGGCTTCATTGTGTAGATCATTCGATGCGCTGACATTGCATTCAAGAAGAGAAAGGAGATGAATATGCGGTATCGGAATGTATTTTGGGATGAGCGCGCCTTCGACGCGGAGGACGGACCACATATGCCGTCCATTCTTGCGATCGGCGACTCGTGGTTCTGGTATCCCTTTCCCGGCGGCTCATTAATCAATTACCTCGGCGACCTGGTGGGGCCGAAGGGACACAATATCTTCGCAGTCGGACAAAACGGGGCGGAAGCATACCAGTATGTCTATGGCACGGATGAGAAGAGAGTGCGCCGTGCACTCAATTTCCACGGCCAGTCACTTTCCGCGGTATTTATCAGTGGCGGCGGGAATGACTTTGCCGGCTTCAATGATTTGCGACCGCTGCTGAAGTACAACTGTGCGAATGCGAACGACGAGGTTGATTGTTTCAACCCCCAGCCGACCGGTGAACTTTACCGACTTATGGACAAGATCGCAGAGTGCTATAAGGTGCTGATCGGACGTATCCTCGTGTCGGCGAATGACAGAGTCAAGATATACGTTCACAACTATGACTATGCCTATCCAAGCGGCAAGGGCGTATTCGGGAACAGCTCCACCTGGCTTAAGGCCGCGCTAGATGCTGCTAATGTGCCGACGCACCTCCAACGAAGATGCATTGCCCACATCCTCGACAATTTCACCTTAAGGCTCCAGCAGATCGAGCGGGAGAATCAAAACCATGTGGTCCTGGTGGACAGCCGCGAAACGCTCCAAGCCCACCAATGGGCAAATGAGCTACACCCCAAGCCAGAAGGCTTTGAGAAGATCGCGGTGGACCGGTGGGCCCCACACCTGCGAAGCGCTGGTCTGGCGTAAGAGCCAGGCGACGGCTAAAGGCCTTGCCGCACTCACCGCTGCACAACCGGTCGATATGATCACCGCCTCGCAGACTTGGACTCCCACACACAAGTGACGAAGTTACGCGATCCTCAGCAAGGTCGGCCGAGCGAGATGCAATATGCGGAAGGTCTGACGAAGAGCTGGAATGACGGGGCGGACGGAACGGAAAGGCGTTTGAGGGGCCGCAAGGCGATGGTGATGCAGATTTTAAACCGATTGCTTAAGCGGTTATTCGTGCGAGCGGCGCGTCGGATGCCGATTATTGCGGAGAATAACAAGGCGTCTGCAACGCGTCCACTTAGAAACCCTGCGCCATGTCGCACCGCATTTTGTGGGTGAACTCCAAGATTGAGCGGTTCGAATGCTCTAGGCAATTGTTCGGGGTGGTCCATTAGTAGTCGACTATCCGGTATTGGGTGCTTCGAGTCCGCCCGAGAGACAGCTATAGGCCGGTAGTGCCCGGCCGGCACGCTTGAGGAGACGGCAGCTATCGGCTGCACACAGGGCAAATGAATTGCGCAGACAATGGGAATCAGTTGGTTGTGATGACGCGGGAATGCGCAAGGCGCGCACGCTGGTGCAATCTGCAACGTGTATCTTGCGTCATCTACAGCAATGAGCACGCGGCTGGCTTATCCCTTGCCGGTATCGATCACCGCTTCGACCGCGTCGCGCAAATCAAGCAGGTTCTTGATGATCATGTTGACGACATGCCCATTCCGCAGTGCCGGCCATAAGGTGATGTCGTTGTCCCAGTTCGTATAGGGCTCAAACGCGACACGCCACAGCCACCAGTCTGCTTGCTCTCCGCGATAGGGAAGGGCTGCCTGAATCGCGTCGAAGACGCCAGGAAGATTCGGCGTTGCTTCACTTTCCTTGCGCACCCCCCAGTGAAAACCGTTACACCGTTTATTGAAAAATTCCAGCGCGAAGTGGCAATTCTTCCACTCCGGTTTCTTTAATGTGATCGGACGGTAGTGCGTGTCGTCGACCCTGTAATTGTCCGGGATAACGATTTCCCACCCTGGGAATTGTTCATGCAACGCCACGCGCAGGTCGCGTACAAATTGGTCGAAGAGCTGCCCCTTGATGTTAGGGATTTCTTGAGCAACTATGAGCGCGAGCTCAAGGTTGTCGGGCTGCAGCGTAATGTCGCGCACGAGATCGCTGTTCATGGCATTGGATCCAAAAAATTCCTGATTGCAGTAGTCAATGAAGTCGCGCAGGAAATGACGCACATGGTCGGATTTGCACTGCGCTTCACAAGCCGACAACCAGTGAACCATATCCGAATAGCTCAGCTCTGCATACTGGCCACTGGCAAGCCATGCTTGCCGTTGCACTTCAGGTAAGCTGGCCGGGCTCGGTTCGGTACCGTTTGCCGTCAGATAGACCAGGCACCATTTTCCGGTAACGTACTTGGCTTGCAACTGCCTGCCGTAGTCGGCCAGTTGCTCATCTTGGTCGCCTGCCCACGGCTTGTTTTCGATTGCCAAGCCAAACTTTCCGAGGTTGATCTCAATATCGATGCGCCGCGCGCTGCGTTCAATGCAGTCGGTGCGCGCCTCGCACGTCACCTGCACTGTCCCGTCTTCTTCGAGGTGGTGTTCCAGATTGAGCGCCCGGAGAAAAAGCCGCAGGAACAGGCTGCCTTGTGCATGGTGATGGGTAGGGGAGAGCAGCGCTGCCAGCAATTCGGACAGCTTCACCTCACCTGGCCGCAAAAAGTTAAAGGTATTAAACCGAGGAGACAATCGCGGCGCGAACTCAGTGTAGGCGAGTTCACGCGCATCGCGACGTGCACGCAGTTCGGCAAAAAAGGTGGCGAGCTTTCGTGCGTCGTTGAAATCCGCCGCTGCGCTCAAGTGAGATGGCTGTGGAAGTTGTTGCATAGCATAAAAATATAGCATGCCGTTGCGTTAACCTGGTGCGCCAGCCACGCAAACAGATCAAAAATCAGCGAGCTGCCTCGGGGGCGGATGCGCCCGCTGCAATTATCCGGGGCGGGGGAAGGCATTCCAAACGTGGAAACCGCGCAATGTGCAGGCTCTTCTCACGATGTTTGATCATGCGCTCTGCTGCGGTGCCTGTGAAACTCAGCCAGTTGGGAAGCGAGTCAGGTACCGGGGCCTTCCAGGGGGTCACCTAGGCGCCGCAGAAAACTCCCGAACAGTTCGGTAAGGATAGGAAGATTCTCGTTTAGCCGGTGATCGCCGTCGACCAGGTGCAGCATGCAACGCCGGTCGCGCGCAAACTGGATGACGCTTTCATGAGGAATCACCTCGTCGCGCCAACCGTGGACGATCTCCACCGCGTCTGCCGGCACCGGCGGGTTTTGGCTGGGATACGCAGGCATGTTGAGGGCTGGCGCCAACAAGAAAACCCCGCGCGTTCGCAGCCGCGACGCCGCTTCCGCCGCGACCCACCCGCCCATGCTCGAGCCGACGAGCACGAGATCGCCTTCCCAGCCATGACAGGCACGCACAAGCGTCTCCAGGCGGGCCGCCGGGTCCATGGTCGATGAATAGTCGAGGCTTTCGACTTCCCATCCCCATCCGCGCGCGGTCTCCGCCAGCGCGGTGATCTTACCACCCCACGGCCCGCTTTCCTTGCCATGCACGAAGTGCACAAGCTGCATTGCCATGATTCGCTTCTCCTTACGTCTGCCAGTATGCCCGGTTATATCGTCATGCCGCCGCACGATTTTTCGGCTCTGTGCATTCGACAGCCGCCGGCGTGCGATAGCGGCTCGACGCTTCTTCCAGCGCTTGCCGGATATCCTCGCGCAGCGCGGGTGGCTCCACCACCTCGACGTTCGCGCCGAAGCCGAGAATCCACCAGCGCAAGCGCTGCGTATCGGGAATTGATGCCTTGATCGACAGGATGCCGTTGTCGAGCTCCTCGACCACCTGATTATCCGCCAGCCGCGCCTCCAGCAGATGGGACCCGGCACCGTTGTAAAAGCGCAGCGCAATATCGATGTTCTTCCCGGTCTTGCCGAAACCGAACGCGCCCGACGCGATGTAGTCGTCCAGCGAAAACCCGGCCGGAACCTTGGTATCCGTTTTGAGCATCGTCGCTTTCTGAATGCGATGCATCGCGATGATCCGGACATCTTCGTAGGTAAAGAATGTCGCGACGAGGTACAAAATCGCGCCATGTTCCACGAGTCCGAGCACATTGATCGGTGAATATTCCTTCACTTCGTGCTGGCGTCCGGAGCGATAGACGACACTGATTTGTTTGCCGCGCAGGAGGGCGGCATGCACCTCCTTTTGTACGGCGGGATCGATCGTCGGCGCCAGCAGCGGCTGGTGCGGTTCCACACAACGGACTTTCTTGGGCCAGGTTCGCACCGCACTATGCGACACGTCGTCGGACAACTTGCGCTGCGCTTCCCGGAAATACGGGGCGAGATCGTCCTTCATGCTGGCCGGAAGCAGGCGGCTGGAGAACTGCTTCAACAGCAGGAAGCTGAGCGCTTCTGTTTCGCTCAATCCCGGCACCAGGCTGATGGTGACGTGATTGGCAAAGCGCCAGCCATAGGGCTTGTTCCGGTCGTCGACTTCCAGGCCGAACGGAATCGAAAGCGTTTGCAGGTCGCGCTCGATCGTGCGTTTGCTGGCCTTGTACCCCTTGCTTTCGAGCCGTTGCTGGATCTCCGACGCGCTGATCTTGCGGTCGCGCGCCATGAGCTTGAGCATTTCCATATTGCGCAAAAGAGTTTCGGACATACGCTCCCTCGAATTTTGTTGTCGTGATGCCATTGTCGCACGAAGCGGCAGCGGCGTTCGTGATGGTGCGACACGTGGCGTCGCAGTGATATGCGATTCTTCTGGCAGTCCAATCATAGGCCAGAAGTGTCTACCGGACCCGGGGCAGTCCAGTTGCAGCATGCGATCTGGTGGTCTATTGGGCATGATGCGGGCAAAGCGCTTGTATTCCATGATGCTGCTGCACGGGTGTCCCTGGCTGGCCGCATTCCTCGCAGATGTGTTCGGAGGCGTCGCGTGCGCTTTCCAATAGCGTGCGCATTGGCGCGGAACAGGTGTTGAAACGCAAGTGAAAGCGCAACGAGCCAAACTTTTCCTTGACCTGGGTCGCTTCTGGCCAGGTATCGGCAGCCGGGTTCCGGCCCTCGTTGTATGCGATCTGTTCGATATCCTTTGACAGGTTCCAGATCAGCTCGAACCACCCATCGCCGCAGCAGAATCCCTGCGACATCAGGGATGCCTGCAGGGGAAGATCGCGCCCTCGATACAAGCGAGGGAAAGCATCGTAGAGCTTTTGCATGTTTTCCGGAGTCATGGCTGGGCTGATTTAGTGGAATATGGGTATGCGTTGGGCTGGATCGCATCGGAGTCCGGTTGCTGGGTCGGTCGGATGCAGTTGAGGACCCGATGCAATCCATCGATGCGGAGCAGGGCGTCGATCGGCCGTTCCCGCAAATGCGCATGCGGTTGCCGCAGCCACTGCCGGCCGGAATCGTGATGCGTGTTCATCGCCTCCAGCATGCAATACAGCCGCACAAAATCCATTGCGCGCTGCCACTCCTCCTGTCGGGCAGGGGCCAATGTTGCGCCGCCAGAGCATAGCAACGCCGCAAACTCGACATCGATTTGCAGGATTGCCGCGAGTGTCGTGAGATCAAGTTCCAGGATGCGCGCGGCATCCACTACCGCGTCGGTCAGCGTAAAAACAAATCCGGCACCGGCGTGATTTTTATGGGGTGTCAAAAGCGGTCCTCCGATTATCTGGACTCGTGCAACGGCCGCCATGGCTGCGGCGAGCACTGCTCCTCTGGGGTTAGCCGCCATTTTCCCTCTGTGGTGCGACAAACCATGACGCTCGCTCACGGGTTCTCTGCCTTCGGCGTGAATGCGTCGTGTCGCTCACAGAACAGATCCCATACGAGGTGCGGCCATCGGTCATTCAGCGTCGGCATCAAGGAAAATGATTGCAACATCGTTTGTCGGACCTGGCCCGCAAAATGGGTGCTGGCTCGGTGTGGGCGGTAACGACCTGTTCGGCCGGCTCGTGCCCAAAGAATGGCGGCGACCGGAATCGCTTGATATTTTCTGGTGAACGGCTGCTTTAGGAGCCGACTACGTCCGGTTAGGGCTGAGCCAGTCTGGAGAATTTAGGCTATGACAGCTTGGACCGATTGGCTGACGGCGCATATATCAGCACCAGATTGGATGCCTACGGGGGCCGCACAGGCAGCGGACTAACACCAGAATACGCAATTCCTTCAAACTTCGGGGCGTAAACTCTATGTGGTCCGTCTACCGTTACTAAAAAGAATGTCATCACGCCCGGCGAATAGAAAGCCCGCCCATTCCACTGGTGGGCGACCCTGACGCGCCTTTTGCAGTTTGGCCTGCCGAAGTGCCTCAGCCAAGGGGATTCCATGACCGAGATGCTGGTAGAACGATGCCATGAGCTCGGTCGTTGCCTGGCTCGGGACGGCCCATAGCGACGTCACGGAACTTCTAGCGCCTGCAAGCTCGACCGACCGGCGTAGACTGGCGACGCCCTCACCCGGCACAACGTCTCCGTTGCCCGTGTTGCAGGCTGAGAGGACGACCAGCGCGGTATCCTGCAGCGGCAGGCGGGTGATGTCCTTGGCCAGCAGAAGCTCGGGTCCATCGCCCCGGGACAGGACAAGACCCGCGTGTCGGCCCGGGAGCACCAGCTCGACCGCCCGGTGTGGGTCAGCGAGGTTGGGATCATCAACGGACCAGTCATTGTCCATCTTGTTCGGCGAAAAAATCATCGCATGCGACGCAATGTGCAGTACGGCGGGTGATTGCACGGATCGCAGTACGCCACTGGTCGCCCTCGCACCTTCAAATCGTTCGACCTGAATTCCAATACGCTCCAGTGCTCCGGCGACAGCCTGGGCTTCCTGTGCCGTATCTGGCAATTCCGCCACTGAGAAGTCGCGCAAGTCCAACAGGTTCGCGGGACTTCGAACTTGCGCCTGTCCACTCCCTGCAGACGTATCCGTTCCGGGGACGCCATATGACGGGTTCGCGATGATGCACGCGTGAGCCTGCTGTTTAGTTTGCGGCGGCAAAGGCTCGATCTGCTCAATCGACGTCACATAACGATAGGAGCGCAGCTCTATCCCCAAGCGCGCGTCAGTCTCCGGCAGCGCTTCAAATGGAACGAGGCAGAGCATTCCATCAGGATCGATAATCCATTGCTTCGCTGTTTCCACATTGCGCGGCAGATTGGTCAACAGGCGTTGCGCCAGCGCCTTGCCGGATTGACTCCCGTTGCCGCCACTGATGAGATCCAGCCGGAAGGCGCGAACCGTCCGGTCGATCGCGTGTTGCTCCCCCACGTCCAGCAGCTGGAGTTGGTCCGCGGTGATGCAGTAGCGAAGGTAGCACGTTGGCGCAACGCCGAACTTGTCGTGGGCTAGCGGCGTGTAGAGGATAAAGCCCACGACTGCGTTGCCATATAAATGGCGACGTATTTGTGGCAGGTTCAGGGAAGTGACGCTGTTGAAATCGAGCGAAGCGGGCGCGTTCAATTGGCGTATTGCCTGAATCATGTGCTGGCCGTGCTGCGCAGTATAGGCGAACAGTAGCGCCAACCCCATCTCCGTAGGAGGAAGTGCGGCGATTTGGTCTTCGATGGCAAACATCCGGGTGCGCAGGCGACGCACATTTTCGTTTTCAGACCGGTCCAGAAGTTGGTTGAGTCGTTCGACATAGCGAACGGCACCACCCTTCGCGCGAAGCAGATGCGGCAGCAGTTGACCGGATTTCGGTTCGTCCAAGGCAGTCTGGCCGACTATCTGGAATAACGCGGACGCGATAGTCCTTTGCCTGATGAATGACGACCAAACCAGCTCTACGGGCGAACCGGCAACGCGCATATCGGCAAAACGATCCGTATTCATGCGGAGGGCCAGTTCAAGCGCCTTCTCCGCGATATCCGGCCTGTCAGCCTGGAAGAGGAGAACGGCAAACTTGAACAGTCGATACTCTGTGACGATGGCTTCAAAGTCGCTTATTTTTGCGTCGGCCTGAGGCTTGACATGATTCTCATACAGCGTTGCCAACTCTTTGACGTGCCCGGTTTCGCGTAAGGCGCGTCCCAGCGAAAAAAAAATGTCCGACGAACCTATGCTGCAATCAAACATCAATTCGGCCACAGTTGGCAGGGGGCCGGATGCGGTAGGAACAATCGACAACAGCTGTCGATTAAATTCCGCCTTGATCGCTGCCTTTCCTTGGCTTTCGTTCGAGCGAAAGAGGATCTGTTTGTATGTGGTCAGGTTTTCGGCCTGCACCCGTTCATATGTTTGTACTGCCAGCGTCAGCACTTCCACGGCTTCCGCGTTACGTCCAAGTACGAGCAGCGCAAATCCGAACGGGGGTAATACATATAAGCGAAAAGGCCAGCGTTCCTGTGGATTTTCTTCGATGTAACCGCGGGCCTCTTCGAGCAGTTTTAAGGCCTGCACGGCCTTTTTTTCTCGCAGGAACAGTAATGAGGGCCACACCAGCGGCTGCAGACGTGCATAGGCGTCATTAAAGGAGGACGGTACGTCTGCTGCCTCCACAAGAGGCGTAACGCCGGCTCCAATGAATGATGGCGAGGCCAGGTTCATGACGGCCAGTGCGCGCGCGGGTTGCAGCAGACATGCAATCGCCGCTATACCGAGTCGCCGTCTTCGCGACGACATTCTTTCGCGCCCCATCACGGCTTGCGGTATTGCTCGTACAGCGTCACCCAGTGCTTCCAGTCGCTCTCCGCCAGTTCCTGCCCCCGTGCTTTCGTGATGCAACCCTTGAGGGTTGGCACGTCCGTCGCGGACGCCAGGCAGCTTCGGGCACGCTCAGTTTCCTGGGCGATACGGTGCTGCCGGCCTGTCATGAGCGATGCGACGATCTCGCCGACGAAACGTGAGGCGCGGGCTTCCTGCGCAGCGCGGCTGATGCACGCCTCCGCGGCTCGGCTAACCTGATCCTCGAAACGGGATGAAGAGGTGGCACTATCAACCGGTTGTGTTACCAGCGCCTTCGTCCTATCAACCTGGCTGTCGACACATAAGCCAATGTCGGGCGCCAGAGGCTTGCCCACTATGACGTCGTACCGCAACAGCCGTTCGACCGTCTGCCACTGTTCCGTGTCCATGTCGATAGCGGTTGCCGGCACTTCCCCCGCATGCGCGACAGACGCTGCGGCGAGCACAACTCCCGGCAGCATGCCAGCGGCATGTCGGAGTGCAGACAGCGAAGCAAAAGGGACCATCGTGACGCAATCCGGCGGGTGGCCGGTCCAATGTTGCTAATGAGCAAAAGTATAACAGACGGGGTGGGGCTGTTCCATGTCATCCGGCCTGTTTCCGCCGGGGTTTATCCGTTCAATGGCCGGTTTCCTCCCGGCGCGGCCCGCATTCGTCGCAAACCGGATGAAGTATCTGCATCGGAGCCGGATGATGACGTCATCATTCAACCGGGGAGAAAACCATGACATTGCCGAAATTCGCACAACACGCCGTCTATCTAGCCACTCTGGGCACCGCGCTGATCCTGAGCGGCTGCGGCGGCGGCGCCGGCGGGCTGGGCGGCGGTACCGACGCCCCCAGCGCGCCAGTGGCGGATGCCGCCGCTTATGACGACATGATGTCGTACTGCGGCATCACGGCACCAAGCGGCGCGGAAGCGACCCAGGATGGCTGGAGCAGCAATAATATGCGGGTGTTCCAGGGGGACGGCACGG
>DATFAZ010000158.1:0-8206 GCA_035254105.1 Noviherbaspirillum sp.
ATTTCGCGCCGGGCTGCTGCCAGGGTGGAATGATGGTTTCGCCGGCCGGCTTGCTGCATAATTTGCAATCCTGCCTGCCTGTCACAGGGTTGCTTTAATCGGCGGCCATCGATGGTGGCACTGAGCCATTTGTTTTACGCATTCTTCAACATATCAGCTTACTAGGATAATCATGGACTTCGGTAATCCCCAGTTCTGGGTGGCGGTCTTGCAGATCGTCGCAATCGACGTAGTCCTTGGTGGCGACAACGCGGTCGTCATCGGACTTGCCTGCCGCCGACTGCCTGAACAGCAGCGCAAGCTGGGCATCCTGTGGGGCATGGCCGGCGCGATCGGCCTGCGTGTGGTGCTGATCCTGTTTGCAGTGACGCTGCTGGCGGTGCCCTACCTGAAGCTGGTAGGCGCGGCACTGCTGCTGTGGATCGGTATCAAGCTTCTGTTGCCGGAAGATGATGAAGGCGGTCACAAGATCGAAGCTGGTGCCACGCTTGTCGCAGCAATCAAGACCATCATCATCGCCGACGCAGTGATGAGCCTGGACAATGTGATCGCGATTGCCGGCGCTGCTGGCGACAGCAAGGTGCTGATCATCTTTGGTCTGCTGCTGAGCATTCCGATCATCATGCTGGGCAGCCAGCTCGTCATCAAGCTGATGGATCGTTTCCCGGTCGTGATTGTGGCAGGTGGCGCCTTGCTCGGATGGATTGCCGGCGGCATGGTCGTCAGCGATGTGGCAGTCGCCGAGTGGTTCAAGGCCAGCATACCGGGTTCGCATTGGCTCGGTCCGGTGATTGGCGCCTGTATCGTGGTCGCAGCAGGCAAGTGGCTGGCCGCACGCATGGAGGCCAAGCGCGAAGTGGTGCTGGAAGATCTGGCGGCGGAAAAGCAGACAACCGAACGCAGCAAGTAATTCGGATAAATTCTTTATATATTTCTCTCGGAGAAAAACGATGCTGAAATTATTGGTGGCTGTCGACGGTTCGGAAACTTCCCTGCACGCCGTTGCGCATGTAATTAAGCGGGCATCGGCTGCAAAGGATGGGCACATGGTTCATCTGGTGAACGTGCAATATCCGCTGCATGGCGGCGTCACTTCTTTTGTCGATGCAACGCAAATCAAGCAATATCACCATGAGGAAGGCATGAAAATCCTCGCGCTTGCGCGCGAGATGCTGGATGCGGCTGGCGTGTCATATCAACATCATCTTTTTGTGGGTGAGCCTGCCGAAGTGGTCACGCGTTTTGCAAAAGAGCAGGGTTGCGAAGAAATCGTGATCGGCAGCCGCGGCTTGTCCGGCATTTCCAGCCTGTTGCTGGGATCGGTTGCAACCAAGATCCTACACTTGGCCGAAATGCCGGTGTTGCTGGTTAAATAAGAAAAGCTGTGTTGTGCTTCGCAACAAAAAATCAGCTTTACGTTTATTTTTCTGATTAACTTTTCTGCCAACGGGCTGGCCTTGCGCCGGCCCGATCTACGTTCTCCCTCCGGCGGGGAATAACCGGCCATCTTCCAGCGTTGCACATACCTGCTCTGCATGTCAGACTGGCAAGCGGTGCATTGCGGCTTTCCACAATTGTTAGTTGTATGGTCAATGGCAATAATGCCCACGGAGCCAGGCCTTGCCGTACCTATCCGGCAAGTGCATGCGGAGATCCTGTCGCTGCCTTAACAGCCTGCCAAGGGGGCAATGGTTTCTTGTACTTCTAAAATCAACTACGAGAGGAGCAAATCTAATGAATATCAAGTCTCTGCGGTTTGTCGCCGGCCTTGCGCTGGTTGCCAGCACCTTTGCGCATGCCCAGTCTGCTTACCCGACCAAGCCCATCACAATGATCGTGCCGTTCTCCGCAGGCGGCCCCACCGATACGGTTGCGCGCCTGGTTGCGCAATCGATGAGCAAGACACTCAAGCAACAGGTCATTGTTGAAAACGTCGGCGGCGCCGGCGGCACCATCGGCGCGGCACGCGTGGCGAAAGCCGATCCTGATGGCTACACCGTTCTCTTGCACCATATCGGCCAGTCCACGGCCCCGGCCTTGTACCGCAAGCTGAGCTACAACGCGATCGACAGTTTCGAGACGATTGGCCTGATCACGGATGTCCCGATGACTTTCGTGGCGCGCAAGGATTTTCCGGCGAAAGATTTCAAGGAGCTGCTCACCTACGTCAAGGCCAACAAGGACAAGGTGACCTATGCGAATGCAGGCGTCGGCTCTGCCTCGCACCTGTGCGGCATGCTGTTCATGAGCGCGATCGACACCGAGCTGACCACCGTGCCATACAAGGGCACCGGTCCGGCGATGAACGATTTGCTGGGCGGCCAGGTTGACTTCATGTGCGACCAGACCACGAATACCACCAGCCAGATCAAGGGCGGCAAGATCAAGGTCTATGGCGTGACCACCAAGACCCGCGTGCCATCGCTGCCGGATGTGCCGACCCTGAACGAAGCCGGCCTGCCGCACTTCGAAGTCGCCGTCTGGCACGGCCTGTACGCGCCGAAGGGCACGCCGAAGCAGGCGGTTGATGCGCTGTCCGGTGCATTGCGTGTGGCATTGAAGGATGCGACCGTGAAGCAGCGCTTTGCCGAGCTCGGTACCGAACCGGTACCGGAAGCCAAGGCTACCCCGGATGCTCACCGCGCATTCCTGAAGGCGGAAATCGAGAAGTGGTCGCCGATCATCAAGAAGGCCGGCGTTTACGCTGACTGATTGCAGAGTGATCGCCGACTGGCCTGATCAAAACGTTTTGCAGTAAGAGGAAAGGCGGGGCGCAAATCCCGCCTTTCGCATACCCGGACACAGCTCGTTCTATCGAAACGACCAGGCGTGCAGGGCCGGGTGGGATGGGAACATCATCCGCCGCATCGAATATAAAAAGCACAAGGAGATTTATTTTGTCCTCATTCATCCGCAATCCGAAGGAATTCTGGTCCGGAGCCATCTTTATCTTTTTTGGCGTGGCCGCCGTCGTCATCGGCCAGGACTACACAATGGGTACCGCCGGCAGAATGGGGCCGGCCTATTTCCCGACTGTGCTCGGCGCGCTGCTGGCTGTGATCGGTGCCATTGCCGTCGTGCGCTCGCTGATCAGTACTGGCACGCCGCTCGAAAAGTTCGCCGTCAAGGAACTCATCCTGATCTTGTCCGCGGTGCTGCTGTTCGGCTTCGTCGTGCGCGGCGCCGGCCTGGTGGTCGCCGTTCCGCTGATTGTCCTGGTCAGTGCGTTTGCCAGCATCAAGTTTCGGCTGCTGCCCAGCGTGCTGCTCGCCGCCGGCCTCACTGTGTTTGCCATCCTGGTATTCATTAAAGGCCTCGGCTTGCCGATGCCGGTGCTCGGTTCCTGGTTCGGTTTTTAAGGAAGAATGAAATGGAAATCCTGAGCAATCTCAGCCTGGGCCTGGACACCGCCTTCACGCTCACCAATTTGTTTTATTGCCTGGTCGGCGTGTTTTTCGGCACCGCCGTCGGCGTACTGCCGGGACTTGGGCCGGTCGCCACCATCGCCATGCTGCTGCCGGCGACCTTTTCGCTGGCTCCGGTCTCGGCATTGATCATGTTGGCCGGTATTTATTACGGCGCGCAGTACGGCGGCTCCACCACGGCGATCCTGGTCAATCTGCCAGGGGAATCATCCTCGGTGGTGACGGCCATCGACGGCTACCAGATGGCGCGCCAGGGACATGCGGGCAAGGCGCTTGCAACTGCTGCCATCGGATCTTTTTTCGCCGGCACGGTCGCCACCGTTCTGCTTGCCTTGTTTGCGCCGCCGCTGGCGGAACTGGCGCTGAACTTCGGCCCGGCCGAGTATTTCTCGCTGATGGTGCTGGGCCTGGTCGCCTCCGTCGTGCTTGCCCACGGTTCGCTGTTGCGTGCCATCGGCATGATCATCCTCGGGCTGTTGCTTGGCCTCGTCGGCACCGACGTCAATTCCGGCGCGCCGCGCTACACCTTTGATCTGCCGCAGCTGGCGGATGGCATCAACTTCGTCATCGTCGCAATGGGCATGTTCGGCCTGGGTGAAATCATCCGCAACCTGGAGAACGAGGAAACCCGCAGCCTGCTGGTGAAGAAGGTCGAAGGCCTGATGCCAACCAAGGATGATCTCAAGCGCATCGTAGCCCCGATCCTGCGCGGTACGGTGCTGGGATCGGCGCTCGGCATCCTGCCGGGTGGCGGTGCGATGCTGGCGTCATTTGCCGCTTATTCGATTGAGAAAAAGGTGTCGAAGAATTCCGCCAATTTCGGCAAGGGCGCGATCGAAGGTGTGGCCGCGCCGGAATCGGCAAATAACGCGGGTGCGCAAACCTCGTTCATTCCGATGCTAACGCTCGGCATTCCATCCAACCCGGTGATGGCGCTGATGATCGGCGCAATGATCATCCAGGGCATCCAGCCCGGCCCGGCGGTGATGACGGAACAGCCGGCGCTGTTCTGGGGAATCATCGTGTCGATGTGGATCGGTAACCTGTTCCTGCTGGTGCTGAACCTGCCGATGATCAGCCTGTGGGTGCGCATGATCATGGTGCCGTACCACTTCCTGTACCCGGCGATCCTGATGTTCTGCGCGATCGGCGTCTTCAGCCTGAACAACAGCCAGTTCGACGTCTACCTGATGGCCTTGTTTGGTCTGCTCGGTTACATCTGCGCCAAGCTGGAAATGGAACCTGCGCCGATGCTGCTCGGCTTCATCATCGGACCGATGATGGAAGAATACTTGCGTCGTGCGCTGCTGTTGTCGCGCAGCGATCCGATGGTCTTCCTGCAGCGCCCGATCAGCGCCACCATGCTGGTGCTGTCGGTGCTCGCATTGGCGGTAGTGCTCATGCCGGCCTTGCGCAAGAAACGCGAGGAAGCTTTCGAGGAATAAAGGCAAGTAATAACAGCCTGTTTCGAGAGGGCGACAAGCGGGGTGGGGGTTTTCGAAAGATTAATAGCCGCCTTCAAAAATTCGATGAAAGGCCCGTTTCGGGCCTTTTTCTTGCGCCATACATTTTCTGATCTCCGTTACGATGCGGAGAGGCGATACCCCCAGCCAATCAATAGAATTTTAAGAAACCAATCATGTCCGTCGCCTTTCCCAAACCGTTCCGCAGCGCCGGCTGCGAAGAGTGCCGAAATCCACTGGCGCTTGGATTCGATTTCACCATGGCGTTCCAGCCCATCATCGATCTCGACAGCATGCGCCCGTTTGCTTACGAGGCGCTGGTTCGCGGTATGAACGGCGAAGGAGCAGGGCATATCCTCGGCAAAGTGAATGACGAGAACCGTTACCGTTTCGACCAAGCCTGCCGCGTCAAAGCGATTGAACTGGCGGCGGCACTCGGCTTGCACAAGCTGGACCAGTGCCGTCTCAGCATCAACTTCTTGCCAAATGCAATATATCGGCCGGAAACATGCATCCGGGCGACGCTGGAAGCCTGCGAGCGTTTCGGATTTCCATCGGAAAGGCTGATGTTCGAAGTAACGGAAGGCGAGCGAGTGGATGATGCGGATCACCTGATCGGAATTTTCAACGATTACCGCAAGCGCGGCTTCCTGACGGCGATCGATGACTTTGGTGCGGGCTATGCGGGCCTGAACCTGCTCGCGCAGTTTCAACCGCATGTGCTCAAGCTCGACATGGAGTTGACGCGCAATATCCATGCAAGTTCGGTGCGGCGGGCAATCGTCAGCGGGATCGCGCTGACTGCGCGGCAACTGGGAATTGCCATCGTGGCCGAAGGCGTGGAGACGGAAGGGGAGCGGGATACCCTGTATGACTTTGGCATCTGCTATCAGCAGGGCTATCTGTTCGCGAAGCCAATGATAGGGACATTGGCGCTGGCCTAATACAAAGGCACGCTCTCTGCGAGCGGGCGATGGTATCCTGCAATCGGTGTGCTTCGGAAGTAGAGCACGCCGATTTTTTATGGATCAATGCAATTGATTCCCATCGGAGGATCCTTGGCACAATGACCGACATGAACCTGATTGCCGCCGTCCTCTTCGGGCTGGCGCTTGTGCACACTTTCGCAACGAAGACATTCGAGCGTCTCGCAGACCGTTATACCCGGCATGCTGGCCTGTTTCATCTGCTGGGCGAGATTGAAGTGGTGTTCGGCTTCTGGGCATGCATCCTGCTGGTGATCATGGCGCTGGTAGAGGGCGGTGACAAGGCGATTGCCTATGCTGAGTCGCGCCATTACACCGAGCCGCTGTTCGTGTTCGTCATCATGGTGATCGCCGCATCCAAGCCGGTGCTCGAAGCGGTGAAAAGCCTGATCGATATGGTAGCGCGCTGGGTGCCGGTGAGAACAGCTGTTGCCAGGGTATGGCTGTGTCTTGCGCTGGTGCCGCTGATCGGCTCGCTGATCACGGAACCAGCGGCGATGACGCTTGCCGCCTTGATGCTCGCACCGCAGGTGTTCAGGCAGGATCGGGGCATGCCGGAGTGGCTCAAATACGGCGCGCTCGGCGTGCTGTTCGTGAACGTATCGATCGGCGGCACGCTGACCTCATTTGCGGCGCCGCCGGTGCTGATGGTTGCAACAACATGGCAATGGGATACCGCCTTCATGGCCAGCCACTTCGGCTGGAAGGCCAGCGTTGCAGTCATGATCAATGCCACAGCCATCACGTATCTGCTGCGCAGGCACCTGGCTGAAGAACAGTGCGCTGATGCGACCGAGAGGGATATGGTCGGAATTCCGCTGCTGGTCAGCTTCATCCACTTGCTGTTCCTGGCGGCAGTCGTGGTGTTTGCACATCATCCGGTTATCTTCCTCGGCTTTTTCCTGTTCTTCCTCGGCTTCACCCAAGCCTATGCGCAATATCAGAACCCGCTCATTCTGAAGGAAGGTTTGCTGGTCGGCTTCTTCCTCGCCGGACTGGTGATCCTTGGCGGCATGCAGCAATGGTGGCTGCAACCTATCGTCTCCAGCCTCGAACCAACTGCGCTGTTCTTCGGCGCGCTCGGCCTGACAGCGATTACCGACAATGCCGCGCTGACTTACCTCGGCTCCCTGATCGAAGGCATGTCCGACAGCGCCAAGTACATGCTGGTGGCTGGCGCGGTCGCCGGTGGTGGGCTGACGGTCATTGCCAATGCGCCCAATCCGGCCGGCGTGGCTTTGCTGCGCAACGGTTTCAATGATGAATCGATCGACATCGGCGGCATGCTGCTGGGCGCTATCCTGCCTACCATTGTTGCGGCAGCATTCTTCTTTTTATAGCTTGTGCAAGCGTGTTTTCGCCGGAGCCTACTCGGTGTAGCATGCGCTAAACGGCTCTAGCCGCTCCCCTTGCCTACATTCTGTTACCGGTATGAATTCCCTTCAGAACAGTCAGCTCTTTTCCGCCATCGTCGAAACACCGTTCGGCGCAATCGGTATCCGGACGCAGCCGGGCGTGATTCACGAGCTGGTGTATCTGCCGCGTCATTTTCATGAAAAGGCGCCCGAGGATAAATTGTCGGAGCAGGCCGCGCGCCAGGTTGAACGTTATCTGAAGGAACCGGATTTTCGCTTCGACCTTCCGTTGGCGCTCGTCGGCACCGCTTTCCAGCGCCGGGTATGGGGCGTGATTTCATCGATTCCGCGTGGCGATGTACTTACTTACGGGCAGGTCGCCAAGATGATCCAGTCGGCTCCGCGTGCGGTCGGGCAGGCATGCGGCGCGAACTGGTTTCCGCTGGTTATTCCGTGCCATCGCGTGACCGCGTCAGGTGGGCTTGGCGGTTTTTCCAATCATGATGATGAAACCGGTTTCCATGTGGGCGTCAAGCGCTGGCTGCTCGCGCATGAAGGTGTCGAGGGCTACCGATGACGGATACCGTGGCCGCCAGCCAGGCGCCGATCGACGAGTTCTGCGATACCTTGTGGCTTGAAGATGGACTGGCGAAAAATTCGCTCGATGCTTATCGACGCGACATGACGCTGTTTGCCACCTGGCTGAATGCCGAGCGGGGGAAGACCTTGTACGCGGCGCAGGCCGACGACATCAATGCCTATTTTGCGGCGCGGCATGCCGACACCAAAGCCACGTCCGCGAACCGGCGTCTGGCGGTATTGAAACGCTTTTATCAGCTGGCGTTACGGCAGAACAGGATCAGTGCCGACCCCTGCCTGAAGATGAAATCGGCAAAGCAGCCGCCACGTTCTCCCAAGACCCTGTCGGAAGCGCAGGTCGAGGCGCTGCTTGCCGCGCCCGACGTCAGTACGCCGCT
>DATFAZ010000159.1:0-8865 GCA_035254105.1 Noviherbaspirillum sp.
GCCGTAGCGCTGGTCACATGGCAACGGAATAAGTTCTTGTACAAGGTGAGTTTCCAGATCTGACGGAGACACCAGCTCCAGGACATCCTTCCAGTAAGTCGGGACAAATATCCGCTTCTTAATCAGGTATTCCCTTAATCCCGCCTTTTGTGTAAGCAAGGGATAACAAAGTGCGCCATTCACTTCGGCAGGGTCGAGCAGCAAGGCGTTGCAATGGTTGAGCTGCGCATGCAGGGCGGCGAAGTTCCTATTGCGAATCCTGCAGGTTTCTTGATAGTCGATGCCTGACAACATCCGCCTTGTCAGGTGCGACATTTTTTTTGGCTCCTGGTGAAACAGGAGTCTTTCGGCCTTCTGATGGTCGGCGTAGGCTTCTTCCGCAGAAAATGCTCCTCTCTTCAGGAGGGACATCGACCTTTCAAACGATCCGTCGTCTGTCACTTTCGGATCCAGAATCGGCAAGGACGAGATCAGCCAGCCGCCATCCGGAATGCCTAAAAATTTCCTCGGGGAGTAAACTGTCGCAAGGCAATCCAGCGGCGGTGAAAACAGCGCCTGTGAAGAATCGATGACGAGACTGGCTGGATCAAAACGGGAAAGAAGTGAGCGCGCGTATTGAGTGCGAATGCCGAAATAATTGACATAGACTAGCCACTCGCGATCCTTCAGGCGAATATCCTCAGCAAGCTGAAAGCGGTTATCAATATGATAGAAAGCCACATCGATATCGGCCTGCCTGAGCGAGTCGAGCATGGTGCTGCAAATGTAATATGGCATCCACACGCGCCGGGGTCTTCCAGCTTGCAGCAATGCCAGAAATGCCGCACGCCCGGACTGGAATTCTTTTGCATTTGGATATGGAGTGTCCTTCGCAGAGGGAAACTCCAGTTCAAAAAATCCGCCGATCGCATCACGCTCTAATTGCGATCCAACGGCATCATGTATTTTGCTCACGGCCTTACTATCGTTTTGCATTCCCGCGGTAGAAAGCGACAAGCCGGCCTGTCCCTCCTGTAATAATCCCTTGTCTGAAAATCGCTGCATGGTCATAACATCAATGTGTCCAACCGGCGATAATCCCGACAATAGTGTGGATCTGCTCATCCTCCAGTCCCGGATATATCGGCAGGCAAAGCACCCGATTTGCCACGTCGGCGGCTACCGGAAGATTGTCGCGATGGGCGGACGGCAAGCCGCGGTACATCGGAAAATCAGAAATGAGAGGGAAGAAATATCGACGTGAAAAGATATTGTTGTCGCGCAGTTTTTTGTAAAGCGCATCGCGACTCAACGGATAATCATCACCAACCAAAATCGGAAAGTACGAGTGGTTCGCATTTTTTTGCCCGGTCTCCGTGACACATCTGATGCCAGGCACCTGCGCCAGCAGTTCGCGATACGTGTTTGCAATCTGTTTTCTGCGCTCCATCGCCTGATCGATATATTGCAGTTGCAGCAATCCGAGAGCAGCATTCAACTCGCTCATCTTCCCATTGATGCCAGGCGCCACAACTGTCACTTCATCGATAAAGCCAAAGTTCTTCAGGTGGTCGATACGCTGCTTTGTCTTCGCATCGGGACAGACAATCGCCCCGCCCTCGAAAGTGTTGAACACTTTGGTTGCATGGAAGCTGATTACCGATAAGTCACCATGCCGCAGGACGCTGCCCCCCGCATCTTCCACGCCGAATGCATGTGCTGCATCGTAGATGAGGCGGAGGTTGTAGTTGTCCGCAATTTTCTGTATCGCTTCGACGTCACATGGATGGCCATAGCAGTGCACCGGCATGATGGCGGTGGTATGCGGCGTGATGGCCGCTTCTATCTTGGCCGGATCGATATTGAGCGTTTCCGGATCAATGTCGACGAAGACCGGCTTGATTCCATTCCACAGCAGGGAATGTGCGGTCGCGACGAAAGAATATGGGGTTGTAATAACCTCGCCAGTAATACGCAATGCCTGCAACGCGGTCACGAGTGCGAGCGTTCCATTGGAAAACAGCGCGATGTGCTCGACACCGAGATGTTCGCATAGCGCCTTTTCCAGACGTTGATGAAACGGCCCGCCATTTGTCAGTATTTTGCTGTTCCAGATTTTTTCCAGATATGGGAGAAACTCTTCCAGCGGAGGAAGATAAGGCTGCGTGACATAAACAGGCTGGGAAGCATAAGCCTCGATTGCATAAACGGCATTACTGGTGCTCATGATGTCCTCTATGAATCCATTCGTGCATGGTGGGTACGGCATTCGGCGATCAAGATCGCTTTTTCAAGAACTGCCTTGGGTGGCTGTTCGCTTGTCAGCCCTGCGTTTCAGCCTCGGCAGCTGTTTCCTTTGTTACTGTGCTGTACATACCAGGGCATTGCTGCCGCAAGCCCTTGCCTGATGCGATACGTAGGGGCATAGCCGAGACGCTGTGCCGCCTTGCTGATATCGGCCTGGGAATGCATGACATCGCCCTTCCTGAAATCTCCGTAAACCGGTGGCTTGGCGAATTCGATGTCGTTGCTCTTCAGTTCCGACTTCAAATAACTGAATAGCTGTTCCAGCGTGGTGATGTCGTTGACGGCCACGTTATAGACCTGATTTTTGCTTTCCTCCGGCGCGGTTGCGGCAAGCAGGTTTGCCTGCACTGCATTCTCGACAAAACAAAAATCCCTGCTGGTCTTGCCATCGCCGTTGATCACAACATCGTCATTTCCAATCATTGCGGAGATCCATTTCGGAATGACAGCGGCATATGCGCCGTCCGGGTCCTGCCGCTTTCCGAAGACATTGAAATAACGCAGGCCGATCGACTTGAAGCCATAGCAGCGCGCAAACACTTCGGCGTACAGCTCATTTACATACTTGGTAACCGCGTAGGGAGACAGCGGTTTGCCGATGCGCTCCTCCACTTTCGGCAAGCCGGGGTGATCGCCATAAGTAGAGCTGGAGGCCGCATAGACAAACGAAGAAACGCCGGCATCACGGGCAGCGACCAGCATATTGATGAAGCCATTGATGTTGACGTCGTTTGTGGTGATCGGGTCTTTGATCGAACGTGGAACCGAGCCAAGCGCAGCCTGATGCAGAACATAGTCTGTTCCGTGGACAGCTTCGCGGCAGGCATTGGAGTCACGAATATCGCCTTCGATAAAGTTAAACCGCGCCCATTGTGTTGGATCGACAAAGCTTTTCACTTCATCGAGGTTATGCCGGTAGCCGGTTGCAAAATTATCCAGTCCGATGACTGTCTGATCGAGCTTCAACAGGGTTTCAAGCAGATTGGAGCCGATGAAACCGGCACATCCTGTGATCAGCCATTTTTTTGGCCGCTCACGCAATTCATTCTGTATATTTTCAAATCGATTCATACCTTGACCTTCAATACACGTTAACTTTTCATCGAACGCATTTACGGGGTAGTTCACGAGCGCCGCTGCCCAAAACGTCACAGACGCATATCGGATTCCGCTTTTGGCAGGACGTATTTCAGATCGAACAGGACATGCTTTTCTTTGCCCAGCCTGCGCAAGCCTGCCGCACCTATTTCACGGAATTGCTGATGGGCGACGGCAAGGACAATCGCGTCATACTTGCCCGGCTCGGGCTCGGGAATTGGTGTAATGCCGTACTCATGTTGAGCACTCGCCGCATTGGCCCAAGGGTCGTACACATCAACATTGATGTTGTAATCCCTGAGCTTGTTGATGCTGTCGATGACCTTGGTGTTACGCAGATCCGGGCAGTTTTCCTTGAATGTCAGTCCCATGACGAGCACATTGGCATTCTCGATCTGGATGCGGCGCTTGATCATTTGCTTGATGAGCTGGCCGACGATATAGCCGCCCATGTTGTCGTTGATGCGCCGTCCTGCCAGAATCACCTGTGGGTGATAACCAAGCGCTTCGGCCTTGTGAGTCAGGTAGTAAGGATCCACGCCAATGCAGTGACCGCCTACCAGACCAGGGCGAAACGACAAGAAATTCCATTTCGTGCCGGCTGCCTTGAGCACGTCTTCGGTATCGATCCCCATCTTTTTGAAAATGATGGTCAGCTCATTCATCAGCGCGATATTCAGATCGCGCTGCGTGTTTTCGATAACCTTAGCGGCCTCAGCCACCTTGATCGAGGCAGCCTTGTGCGTACCGGCCTGAATGATGCTTCCGTAAAGCGCATCAATAAAATCAGCAGCTTCCGCAGTGGAACCTGAGGTCACTTTCGTGATGGACGTCAGCCTGTGTTCCTTGTCGCCGGGGTTGATACGTTCCGGGCTGTAACCGGCAAAAAAATCTTCATTGAATTTAAGTCCGGATACCCGCTCGATCACCGGCACGCAATACTCTTCTGTCGCCCCCGGATATACGGTTGATTCGTAAACAACGATATCGCCCTTCTTGATGACCTTGCCTACGGTTTCGGACGCTTTCTGCAGCGGCATCAGGTCCGGATTCTTGTGCTCATCAACCGGGGTCGGCACCGTCACGATATAAACGCTTGCCCTTCGCAAGTCTTCCAGTTCTGTCGAATAGGTCAGGCGGTTTGCCTCTTGCAACTCCTCGGCACTTGCTTCGAGCGTAACGTCTACCCCTTCCCGCAACTCCTTTACCCGCCGCTCGTTGATGTCAAACCCGAGGGTTGGATATTGTTTGCCGAATGCTACTGCCAGAGGCAAGCCGACATATCCAAGGCCGATGATTGCGATACTGGTGTTCTTCGAGACTTTCATGATTGATCGATTTCTACCGTTGAATATCTACGTTGATAAAAATATTGCAGGCTAATTTCAGGCACGCTACCGCCCTTGGATTAAGGGTCATCATCCAAAAACCCAACTTCCCGACTCGCTTAAAAACCTGCTGCCTACCTGATAATGACGACCACCGGCCAGAACACGGCCCGCACTTCTTGATCTACGCTGCCTTACGCAGCGCCTCTACAGCAAACGTCAGTTTCTGTGACTGATTCATCAAATCAATCAAGACCAACGCCCTTGCCTCTCCATCGGGCAATTGATAAACACCTTCAAGTCCGGCGAAAGGTCCCTGGGTAATGGCGACCCGTTCACCCGGTTCAAATAAACGCTGAAAAGAGGCATGGTGGGCTTCTTGCAATGCCTCGATACAAACATCCGGCAATGTCGCAAGGCGATTTCCGAAAGCAACGAGTTTGCTAACGCCGCGCGTGCTCCTGATAGAAGCCCAATTCGTGTTGGCAGGTCCAAGCCGAATAAACAGGTAACGCGAGAAAAGCGGCTCGGTGCAAGCCTGCAATTTCCCCCGCACGATTTTCTCTACCTGTAAAGTTGGCACAAAGCAGACGAAACCCTGATTCTGCAAATGCTGTAACGCACGAAACTCTTGCCTCGGCTTGGTTTGAAGCAGATACCAGGATGCCGCTACCGATGGAATAGCATTCATGGCAAATCCCTTATTGCCTGGCGAGAGCGTAGGAAGCCCAGCGCGACCACGGGATTTAAACACCAGTGGCCGCGCACAAGACGCGTATAGACGGCGATATAGATCAGCGCATTTCCGATCAATACCGTCAGCGCCAAAAAGATTGTGTCGCCAAGCCAGACGGCAGCCATAGTTGCTACCGCAATCCAAAGGGCAATTAACACGGCAACTGCGGCGTTGCGCACCCATGGATAGCTGTCGCTGCGCGGAAGTCGCTGACACACAATGCGCCGATAAATGAGTGTATGGAGATGCAGCCGGTCAGGCGCACCCGGACTGGTCTTGCGAATCACCTTTCTGCGGTAGATGCTGTACAGCACCTCAATCACCGGATAACTGCAGATCGCAAGAACTTGCCATGCGTTGATTTGCGGATTTCTAATAACCAGTAAAACCGCGACCTCTGCAAGCCAGAAGCCCAGGAAATATGCACCTCCATCCCCGAGGAATATCCGCCCTGTCGGATAATTCATCATCAGGAAACCAATGGTCGTACCGACGCCGAGAAGCGCCAGGTTAGTGACATAGATATCATCGACGCGCCATGCGATGAAGCCCAGTCCGGCCAGCATGATCACTGCCGCACTGCCTGCGACACCGTGGAAGCCGTCAATGATATTGATCGAATTTGCCACGCCTCCGACAGCCACCGCCGTAATCGCAATAGCCGCCAGTGGAGATAACTGCAATAGCGTGTCGATGCCCCACATGTCCAGACGGGGCAAATACGCGCCCAGAAGCCAGCTCGCAAGCAGCGCACTTGCAAACGTCGCAAACAGCCGCGCTTTGACTGAAACTTTTTTTGTCACATCTTCAACGAAGCCCGCCAGGAAAGCAGGAACCGCGGACAGGACAAGCTTAAACAGATCAATGACATCAATCTGCTTGACGTATGAATGTTCGAAACCGTAAAGAATGAAGACAGCCAGTATTCCGGTCATCAGGGCGATTCCACCGACGCGGGGCACGGGCGTCTTATGAAATTTCTGAATTCCTTCTACGTCCTGGTCAAGGGAGTGCTTGCCATGCCAATGCTGCGTAAGAACGATCACGAGGCAGGCAGTAAAACTGGCCGCCGCGGCAACCACTACGGTGCCGATCATGTCTGATTCTGACATCATGATTACACCACCAAAGGAGACGTTACCGGATCCCAGAATTGCAAAGGGCTTGTGAGTTGAAGAGCTTGCTTTGGCATCGATGCACGACGTCTGGGAGGATGCTCAACACTTTTTATGATTCCAGAATGCGTTAATGCAAAGATGTAAGCGAGGAGCTTTTCCGTTCGACTGTTTTCACATTTAAGTAAGAAAACGCAACGGTTACAGCGGTAGTCCTTTGCTTTTCTATTTCGCATTCGGCTCAATCGATAAATTAAAAACTTTTGCGATACGACTGCACGGTTTGTCTCTGTCGGTATAACTCTACCCAGACACGCGTGAAAAAATAAGTAAGAAATTTCGATGGCTTATACGTATGCATCCCGTATTCAATTCGATTTTTTTATTGATAAGGCATTTGATTGATTAAGCCTAATAGATGATGCGTGAATTCCCTAAGAATCATTCATGCCGGCATTATTCGATCCGACAAACGCCGCATATTTTTGATTACTCGCAAACTCAATTTCATAACGGCAGGCTTGATGAGCGCTGTGTGCCTTGAGTGAAAACATCCGTGCTTAAATATTTTGCATAGACACTACGAAAGGGGCTTTGAGTAGAAAGCGCTTTAGGTCACGATCATCAACGCCAAGATTTCATGGCGAAATGCGGAGCGGGTATCGAAATAGATTCGCCCAGGAAGTCCATTGAGCTCACTTGAACGATAAGCGCATGTGACGCAGCTCATTGCGAGCGCGCCGAATTTGACGTTTTACAAGCAAGGAAAATGCAGCACGAGTAGGCGGACTACACCTCGGCTCGCAGACTCAATTGACGAGTCCATGCCACAAATTTCTGGAGAAGATAAGATCCCTCCCGAAAAAAGAGGGAGGTAATAATTTAAAACCTTAGATATATAAACGTTAGATGGCTTTAACGCGACCGTACAGAGTCAGCTGGCCGCAACCAACTTGGTAATAAAGCTTATCTGAAGAGGCGAAAGCCATCCGACCAACGCCTCCTTCACTACGAAAACAGCATGCGCTGTGCATTATCCCTGCACATCGCCAGCGACATAGGCGTACTTTCCATAGCCGCCATATCCATAACGTGCAGTGCGTTGTTTTGAATCGTTAAACACCACGCCCGTCACCGTATGCCCCGCTTGCTTGAACCGTTTTACCGTTTCTTCAACTTCGTTGGTAGTGCTTACACCACCACGCACCACATTGAAGATTGCCCCTGCGTGGGACGCCACCACTAGCGCATCGGAAACAGCAAGAACGGGAGCGGTATCGATCAGAATATAGTCATAACGTGTAGATAACAGTTCCAGCAGCTTTCCAAAATTCTCATGGGCCAATAATTCGGCCGGTTTGCGCGGCAGCTCTCCGGTTGAAAGGAAATCGACATTTTCCGTAACGCCTTTTTGAATAGCCTGGCCAAACATCGCCTTACCAGTAATGACATCCGCCAGGCCAACCTTTCGGTCCAGGCCAAAATAGCGATGCAGATGTCCGGAGCGAAGATCGCCGTCAATCAAAAGTACCTTCTTTCCGATGGATGCAAGGACCGCAGCGAAATTTGCAGAGACAAAGGATTTTCCGACGGAGGGTGTGGGCCCTGCGATCATGACAACGTTGTTTTTCGCCTCAAGCATCGCAAACTGCAACGAAGTCCGGAATCGCCGCAGACTCTCAACCGTGCCGTCGGAGGGAACGTCCAGCGGCAGCATGGCGCCCGAGCTCTTGTCGTTTTGAATCCGTGCTTCCAGCTGCTTCTGATTCGGGCTATGCGGAATGGTCGCCGCAACGGGAAGGCCCAGCAGCTGCTCGATTTCATGGGGAGCATCAATCCGGCCATACGCAAGCTTACGCGCAAATGCAGCGATGATGCCAAGGGCGATCCCTACGACGGCCGAAAGAGCAACTATGACCTTCCGGTTTGGCTTAATCGGCTTAAGGGGCACGACCGCATTATCCAGAAGGCGCACGCTGCCTGTTTTGCTTTCGGTCGCAAGCCGCAGCTGCTGTGCAGCGCTCACGAGAGCAGTATAGAGTTCTGTATTGATCTTGACGTCACGACTCAGGCGCAGCACATTCTGCTCGACATCTGGGAGCTTCCTGATCTTTGAATCAACCGAAGCCATGTCGCGACTCAGCTCCTGCATCTGCTGATTAATCGCCTGTACTGCAGGGTGCTCGTTCTGGAATCGGCTCAACAGCTCTTCTTTCTTTTGCTTGAGCTCAACCATCTTCGTTTGGGTAAGCACCGATTGCTGCAGGGCCGTCTTTGCCTCTTCGCCCAGATCGACAGTCCC
>DATFAZ010000160.1:0-7592 GCA_035254105.1 Noviherbaspirillum sp.
CAGCAATTATGGAAAGCTTCAATTGCTTCATCGTCGGTAATCGACACATATTGTGCGCGCCCTGAATCCTTCAGCCACGCATGTTCTGGGCCGACGCCCGGATAATCAAGGCCCGCAGACACGGAATGCGTCTCGATGATCTGTCCGTCCTCATTTTGCAGCAGATAGGTCCGGTTGCCGTGCAAAACGCCTGGCGTACCCGCAATCAGAGATGCGGAATGCCGGCCAGTTTGCAGCCCTTCGCCAGCCGCCTCGACGCCGATCAGTTGCACGTCCTGGTGATCAATGTACGGATAAAAAATCCCCATGGCGTTAGACCCGCCGCCGATGCAGGCAACCACATAATCCGGTTGGCGCCCGGTCATCTCCGGCATCTGCACCAGGCATTCATTGCCGATGACAGACTGGAAATCACGCACCATCATTGGATAAGGATGCGGCCCGGCGACAGTGCCGATAATGTAAAAAGTGTTTTCGACATTGGTCACCCAGTCGCGCATCGCTTCATTGAGCGCATCCTTCAGGGTCTTGGAGCCTGATTCCACCGGCACGACCTTGGCACCGAGCAGTTCCATCCGATAGACGTTCTGCACCTGGCGCTTGACGTCTTCGCTGCCCATGTAGATGACGCATTCAAGGCCGAAGCGGGCGCAAATGGTAGCGGTTGCCACGCCGTGCTGGCCTGCACCGGTTTCAGCGATGACGCGCGGCTTGCCCATGCGTTTGGCGAGCAAGGCCTGGCCGATCACGTTATTGATTTTGTGCGCACCGGTATGGTTAAGGTCTTCGCGCTTGAAATAGATTTGTGCGCCGCCTGCAATTTCCGACCAGCGCTTTGCGTGGTAGATCGGGCTCGGCCGGCCGACAAAATGCTTCAGCTCATTGTCGAACTCTGCCAGGAACTCGGGATCGTTGCGGAAATGCGCATAGCCTTCCTTCAACTGCGTCAAGGCATGCGTCAGTGTTTCAGATACAAAGCTGCCGCCGTAGGGACCGAAATGTCCCCGGGAATCCGGCAGGTTATAGTGTGCAGTCTGATGTACCGCAGTCGTGGGGATTGGCTGGCGCTCTGCGTAGTTTCCAAGCGCGTTCAGTTCTTTCATGGTGATTCTCTCGTTTATGCATTCTGTGAAGCGTCCGCCTGACGCACCGCGCCAACTAAAGCACGGATTCTGGCAGCATCCTTGATGCCCTTGGACTGTTCAACGCCACTGCTGACATCGACGGCATGAGGGCGCACCCGAAGCACAGCTTCAGTAGCGTTTTGCGCGTTCAAGCCACCACTCAAAACGACCCGAGGCGCGAGCTCTTTTGGAATGAGAGACCAATCGAAAACCTTTCCACCGCCACCGTAGCCCTCGACGAATGCATCGAGCAGCAATCCTGCGAAAAGCGTGCTGGCAGCGCGATAACTTTGCTCGTATTTTAGCAAATCGGCGCCCGTCATATCGGGCCCCATCCTGAGGGCACGCATGAAAGGGCGGTTAACAGCATAGGCAAGTTCGCAACATTGCTCCAGAGATTCGTCGCCATGGAATTGCAACATTGAAACCGGCGCTTCCCGTACGACCGTTTCGACTTCCTCCCGGCTTGCATTCACGAACAAGCCAACCGTAGTCACAAATGGCGGAACCGCTGCAAGCAGCTCGGCCGCAACGGCAGGCGAAACATAGCGCGGACTTTTGGGGTAAAAAACCAGACCAATTGCATCTGCGCCAGCCGCAATGGCAGCCGACACATCCTCGGCACGCGTCAGGCCGCATATCTTTATTCGGGTACGAAAACTCATCGCTCCATTCCGATATATATACCCCGCCCGCTCTTCATTGGCCGGCGAAAAACGTAGGTTACACCCACGGCAATACGTATGAAGATTCTTGTGGCAAGCACCACTTTGCATCGTAGGAAATCTTTGCCAGATACAAGCCATCCGGCATGAACGTCGGCGCGGCAAGACTGCGATCCCGGCTTTCAAGTATGTCTTTAAGCCACTCCGGGGGCTGATTGCCCGTACCGACCACAATCAGCGATCCAACAATGTTGCGCACCATGTGGTGCAGGAAAGCACTCGCGGTCAAAGTTACGACGATGATGTCGCCATGCCGCTCGATGCGGATGTCCTGCATCGTCTTGACTGGCGATTTGGCCTGGCATTCGGCAGCGCGAAAAGCAGAAAAATCGTGCGTCCCCAGGAGGTATCGGGCCGCATCGTCCATGCGCTCGATTTGCAATGGCCGGAAAACCCAGCCTGCCTTGCCTGCAAGTAGGGGCGAGCGTACCGGATGGTTGTAAATTACATAATGATAAGTTCGCGCAGTTGCACTGAATCGCGCATGAAAACCATCTTGAGAATCGCTATCGACTTCGCAGGCCCAGCGTACGGCAATCGACGGCGGCAAGAAAGCATTCACGCCGCGCACCCAGGAAAACATTTCGCGTTCCAGTTCTGTATCGAAGTGGACCACCTGCTCCAGCGCATGTACACCGGCATCGGTACGGCCTGCACAGGTCGTGGAAATATCGATTAACGCGAACCGTTTAATTGCTGTTTCGAGTCGGTCCTGCACGGTTCCGCCGGCCGGTTGCGTCTGCCAGCCATGCCATGATGCACCGTCATATTGAACACCGAGCACTATGCGTTTCAATTCGGCTCCAGGTCTCACAAGGCGCTCTTGTTCATACATCATCAAACTGTCGAGAGGACGACATTAAACCAGACGCTCAAAATCCAAAAAACAAAACGGGCGCCAGCAACATGCTGCGCCCGTTTCCTGAAAACTTCCAGCCTATGCAAGCTCAAGCAACAAAGACTTGGCTTTCTCACTCTGTTCCGGCGTGCCGCCCTTCAACACTTCGTCGAGCAATTCGCGAGCCCCTTCCTTGTCGCCGATCTCCTGGTATGCAATGGCCAGGTCCAGCTTGGTCGCCATCTCCGTGCTGCTGGACGATACATCATCAGCTGCCGCAAAGGCTTCCTGCGATGCCGCCCCCAGATTTGCACCGCCACTCACAGGGGGAAGGTCAAGATTGATTCCAGACAGGTCAAAGTCCATTGAATCAGAGCTAGCGTCCGCCTTCACTTCTGCGGAACTCGGCAATTCTTCCAATCCAGGAATATCGATCGACAGCGGAGGAATGTCAGCAACCGGTGTATCCACATTCAGTGGAATATCAGCGACCAATGGCTGTTCCTGCGGAAGCTCATTGTCAAGCGAGAACTCAAGATCCTGAATCGGCTCAGGTGCCGCCGCTGCTTTTGGCGCTATTTCTGCAGTCGGCTCTGCTTGTGGTGCCGGCGTTGCTACACTCGGCTCGTCCAGGAAATTGAAATCGATGGAGGCCAGATCTGCCGGCGGCTCGGCTGGCATCGGGCGCGGAATGGTATTCGGCACAGCCATGTCCTGCATATCCATGCTCTCGAGATTGAAATCCATCTCGTTGGATGCGGGCTTCTCTACCTCTTCCTCGACCTCAGCTTGCTGCTGCGGTTCAAGCGGCTTTTCGGCTGCGATATTGGTATTGCCAAAGTACGCAGTATCAGCATCCAGGGCGCTGTTCGATTCCAGCGGCGAAGCATCAGGCTGAGTGCTCGACAGCAGCGTAGCCAGGCCTTGCTCTTCAAGAGGTATGGTCGGCGCAATCAGGTTGCCCGAAGCATCCGCCTTATCCACCTTGCCGCCTGCATACAGAGGATTGTTCGGATCCATGGCAATGCCCATCGCCGCGGCTTGCGCCCAGTCGTCGCCCTCGCCCTTGGTCAGTCCGTACAGTTCAGTTGCCAATACCTCGAAGGCACGCAGATCTTTACGATTAGAGTAAATTTCGAGCAACTTGAGACGTACCGCCTGGCGTTCCGGCTGTGTGCGTAACGCTTCCTTGAGGATTTCTTCGGCTTGTGCGTCGCGGCCGTATGCAATGTACACATCCGCTTCGGCCACAGGGTCAACTTCATTGGTATCGAGCTGGCTGGCCGATGGGGCAAAGCTGGAGTTAAACACGCTGTTATTGGTGTCCACACTCTGGCCGCCGGTAGAGCCGAAGAGCGAATTCGCTTTCAGGCTCGAATCGGTGATGATGCTGTCCGCGAATTGCTTATCTTGCTTTTGACGGCGCGCACGATAAACACCGAGCGCACCGAGAGCAACCAACAGCGCCCCGATACCGGGCAGCGCCATCGGGTTTTCCATCAAATCGTCAATAAAGCTGGGCTCTGGCGGCGGAGAGGGAGCGACAACCGGCTTCGGTTTCGCAACTGGCGGGGTAGCCGCAACTGGCGGCACAGCCGGGGCCTTGTCTTCCGGTGAGGCTTCAGGCGATGTGGCCGGCTTTACTTCTGCAGCGGCGTCTGCCACCGCGGCCGAAGAGCCTGCGACCGGCGACCCAGCGGGTGTTTCGGGTTTGGCTTCCGGTTTTGCGGCATCCGCCTGTTTTTGTTGTTCAGCAAGCGCTTTGTTCTTGATTTCAGCGAGTTTTTGCAAGTCGCTGACGTTTTTCTCCAGCTCCTTCACACGGGCATTCGCTTCGGCAACCGCCTTATCCTTTGCAATCTTGTCTTCTGTGGTAGCTGCACCAGTACCTGCTTTATCCGCGTTAGCCGCAGGAGCAGACATGGTGTTGGACAGCTTCAGCTTATCCTTCGCCTCGCTTGCGGGAGTGGGCTGTTCTTCCACTTTGGCGCTGATCTTGCCGCCCGCGCTCTGCTTGGTTTCAGCCGATTTCTGGGCTTCAGCCCCGGCAACCTGGCCAGCCAGCTTGCTGCGATAGTTATTGAAATCTGCCGCCTGCGCAACGATGATGCCGCGCGCTTCGCTGCGGCTTATGCTGCGGGCGGTTTCGGCACTTGGAACCGCCAGAATCTGTCCGGCCTTTAACCGGTTCATATTCTGACCGATAAACGCTTCAGGATTGGCCTGGTATAGCGCGACCAGCATCTGGTCAAGGGAGATACCATTCGGCTTTATTTGTCCGGCAATTTTGCCGAGCGTGTCACCACTGCGTACGCGGTAGTCATCTGCGGCGCCAGCTTCTTTCGACTGCTGCAGTTGCGGAGCAGACGGGTTTCCGTGACTTTGCTGTGACGATTGCTGCGTTTGCACAGGCTGCTGCACCTGCGGTGCCGGTGCCGGGACGGGTGCCGATTGTTGTGGTGTTCTGGCCACACTCGCTGGCGACGGCGCTATTGAGGCGGACTGTGCCGGCTGCGCCTTGTTCAGTTCTGCCGGATCAAGAAGGAACGTGTATTCGCGAATCAGGCGTCCGTTGGGACTGCTTAATTCCATCAACATATCGACAAACGGCTCGTTCAATGGCTGCGCGGAGGTCACTCGGATGTACTGCCGCTGGCCACGTTGCTCGATCGAGAAACGCAAGCTCGACAAGGCAGCATTGAAATCGATATTTGCCTGTTGAAACGCTTCCACGGATGCCAGCTTTGCTGCCAGTGCACCGGCTTCGTCCTTGGAGACGGACGTCAGCTCAATTTCTGCGCGCAAAGGCTGCCCGAGGGATGACAGGACTGTGAGCTTTCCCAGTCCCGCTGCATACGCATTCGAGAACAGCAGCGCCGATGCGACAGCGGCGCTAAGCGTCTTTAAATTAAACGAGCCAAATGTCGGGCGTTTATTTGAATGCATTTTTGATGGCATAGAGGGCAGTCCGTTTGCATATCGGGTAGAGAACAATCACCGCGCCAATTTAACATTGTTCGGAGGAACTTTCACCATATCATCATGGACTTAGGCGTGCAAGTGTAACCAAATTACTAAGTTGCGCCGAAAGCTCAAGGACTTCGTGTAACTATAGTAAGCCGCTCGCTGTTGCGAATTGACAACGCAACTGGGGCCTGCCAATCCCCGGTTCACCAAACCGGACATCAACAGGCCCCAGCACCAGCACTGCAGTATTGCGTATCTATCAATCTTCCAGAACGACGCGCAGCATGCGACGCAGCGGCTCGGCTGCGCCCCACAACAACTGATCGCCTACGGTGAAAGCTGAGAGATATTCGCCGCCCATCTGCATCTTGCGCAGGCGACCGACCGGAATAGTCAGGCTGCCCGTCACAGCTGCGGGTGTCAGATCCTTCATCGACGCTTCGCGGTTGTTTGGCACAACCTTGGCCCACTGGTTGGTCTCGGCGATGATGCCTTCGATTTCATCGAGTGGCACGTCCTTCTTCAGCTTGATGGTCAGCGCCTGCGAATGGCAACGCATTGCGCCGATGCGCACACACAGGCCGTCGACCGGGATTTCCGCCTTTGCTGCCGCGCCGAAGGCTTCGCCACGGCCGAGGATCTTATTGGTTTCCGCACCGGCCTTCCATTCCTCGCGCGAAACGCCATTGCCGAGATCCTTGTCGATCCAGGGAATCAGGTTGCCGCCCAGCGGCACGCCAAACTGCCGGGTTTCGTCAGCAGTCATTGCATGCTGCTTGGCCAGCACCTTGCGGTCAATTTCCAGAATTGCAGAAGCGGGATCATTAAGCAGGGCCTTGACTTCGGCATTGATGGAACCGAACTGGGTCAGCAGTTCGCGCATGTGCTGCGCGCCGCCACCGGAAGCTGCCTGGTAGGTCATGGAAGTCATCCACTCGACCAGATCCTTCTGGAACAGGCCGCCCAGGCCCATCAACATGCACGACACCGTGCAGTTACCGCCGATGTAGTTCTTTACGCCGCGGCCTAGCGCATCCTTGATCACGTTCAGATTGACCGGATCGAGAATAATGATCGCATCATCTTTCATGCGCAGGGTGGATGCAGCGTCGATCCAGTAGCCGTTCCAGCCGGCCGCGCGCAACTGCGGGAAAATCTCGGTCGTGTAGTCGCCACCCTGACAGGTAATGATGATGTCGCACTTCTTCAGCTCATCAATATTATTGGCATCTTTCAGCGTGGTTTCGTTTTTCGCCATTGCTGGGGCTTTTCCGCCCGCGTTCGACGTCGAAAAAAATACCGGCTCGATATGAGCGAAATCGCCCTCTTCCTGCATGCGCTGCATCAGGACCGAACCAACCATACCGCGCCAACCCACCAGACCGACTAACTTCACGATTTTCTCCCTCAAGTTCAATTCAAAAACTGTTCCGGCTATGCCAGCGCCTTTACAACAGCATCACCCATTTGCTTCGTGCCGACCTTGGTGGTGCCTTCTTCATAGATATCCGGTGTGCGCAGCCCTTGCGCCAGCACCTTCTTGACCGCCGCTTCCACGCGGTCGGCCTGCTCCGCCTTGTTCAGCGAATAACGCAGCATCATTGCCGCCGACAGGATGGTTGCCAGCGGATTGGCGACGCCCTTGCCAGCAATGTCCGGCGCGGAGCCGTGCGACGGCTCGTACAGGCCCTTGTTGTTCGCGTCCAGTGAAGCCGACGGCAGCATGCCGATTGAACCAGTCAGCATCGCAGCGGCGTCTGAAAGAATGTCGCCGAACATGTTACCCGTAACCATCACATCAAACTTCTTCGGTGCGCGCACCAGTTGCATCGCGGCGTTGTCTACATACATGTGGTCGAGTGTAACGTCCTGGTACTCCTTGTGCACGTCGGTCACGATGTCTTTCCAGAACTGGAAGGTTTCCAGCACATTCGCCTT
>DATFAZ010000161.1:0-16558 GCA_035254105.1 Noviherbaspirillum sp.
CTGGACTGCACCTTTATCGAGGCCGGTCGCAAACTGTCCGATTTCGGACTGGTTGCGATGGACATGGACTCCACGCTGATCACGATCGAATGCATCGACGAGATTGCGGATATGCAGGGATTGAAACCGCAAGTGGCAGAAATCACCGAGGCTGCAATGCGCGGCGAAATCGAATTTCGCGAAAGCCTGACGCGCCGCGTTGCACTGCTAAAGGGGCTTGATGCTTCAGCACTGCAACGCGTGTATGACGAACGAGTGCGGCTTTCGCCGGGAGCCGAAAAAATGCTTGCTGCCGCCAAGGCTGCAGGATTAAAGACACTGCTGGTATCCGGCGGATTTACATTTTTCACCGATCGCATCAAGACCACGCTTGGTCTCAACTACAGCCATTCCAACCAACTGGAAATTATCGATGGCCGGTTAACCGGTCACGTGGTCGGCGGCATTGTCGATGCAGATGAAAAACGCCGCACCGTCGAAAAAGTCTGCGGGGAACTGGGAATTTCTACTAAAAAAGCGATCGTCATGGGCGACGGCGCCAATGATTTGAAAATGATGGGGATTTCCGGAATGTCGGTGGCCTTCCGAGCCAAACCGATTGTTCGGGCGCAGGCCGATGTTGCATTGAATTTTGTTGGCCTGGATGGAATCTTATCCTTGTTTGAATAGTCTCTTATTCAACTATTTCAAGGAATCACGATGGCTCAGGAACTGATTTTCGACTCATACTTGGAATCCCGAAAAAATCTGGCTTGGTGGCTATATGTTTTTCATGGAGCCAGCCTGGTATTTTCCATGGGCTTGTTTTCGTTCATTCCACTGATCATCAGCTACGTCAAACGCCCGGAAACCGCCGGAACATTTGTCTATAGCCATCACTCATGGCAAATCAGGTCGTTCTGGTGGTTCCTAATCTGGAGCACAATCGGCTGGGTGTGCATTTTCACGATCATCGGTATCGTCGTCGGCATTCCGATCCTGGCCGCCGCCTGGATCTGGAAAGCGTACCGCCTGATCAAAGGGATACTCGACTTGAACAGCAACAAGCCGATGCCGGCTTGATTCAAAGTATCAGGCGCCGGCTGCGAGCGCGGGCAATGCCTGCTCAATATCAGCGATCAGATCAGCCGGGTCTTCAAGACCGATATTGAAACGTACCAGCTGCCCATTTCCGACCCAACCTTTCCGCATCGACTGAATTCGATACGGAACACACAAGCTGTTCGAGCCGCCCCAGCTGAAGCCGATCTTGAACAGCTTCAGGCTATCGATAAACCGGTCGGTCTGCTTCTCGGAATAACGCTCGTCGAACACTACGGAAAACAGCCCGCCTGCGCCGGTAAAGTCGCGCTTCCATATCTCATGCCCAGGACAATCTTCAAATGCCGGGTGCAGCACGCGCTCGATCTCTGGCCGTCCCTTCAGCCAGGTCGCGACTTTTCGTGCGCCGGCATCATGCGCATCAAAACGCAGTTTCATCGTCGGAAAACCACGCAGCACCAGATAAGCATCATCCATCCCCACGCCAAAACCGATGCGCATGTGGGCCATTTCAATTCGGTGCATCAGTTCCCGTTCGCGGGCAATGACCGCCCCCATCAACACGTCGGAGCCGCCGGACTGGTACTTGGTGAGCGCCTGCATGACGATATCCACGCCATGTTCAAACGCACGGAAGGCGATGCCTGCCGACCAGGTATTGTCAATCGCCACATGGATATCCTGACCGGCAGCACGTTTCTCGTGCACGACCTTGCAAATCGCAGGTATGTCCGGTACCTCCATCGATACCGACCCTGGCGCTTCGGTCCAGACCAGACGTGTGTTCGGCTGAATCAGTTCTGCAATGCCAGCACCGATCAGCGGATCATAGAAGCGTGTGGAAATGCCAAAATCCTTTGCCAGCCAACGGCCCAATTCGCGATTCGGGTTATAGACGTTATCGGGAATCAGGACATCATCGCCAGTCTTCAGCAGTGCAAAATCCACCATCGCAATCGCTGCCAGCCCACTGGGCGCGAGCACGCAGTGCGAACCGCCTTCAATCTCGGCCAGACGCGCTTCCAGCGTAAAGCTGGTCGGCGTGCCGTGCAGGCCATAGGTATATGCGGTTTTATCTTGCCAGTTACGTGAGCGCAGGGAAGCGACATCCTTGAACAGCACGGTGGATGCATGATGGATCGCTGTCGGAAATGCGGCAAACCCTTCCGGTGGTGTGTAGCCGGAATGGATTAAGCTGGTTTGCAACGATTTCCGATCAGTCATTTATGCTTCCGCCCACAAGTCATGCGCGTCTGCCGCGGTGATCGTCACCTCGACGAATTCGCCCACCTTCAGTTTGCGGTGCGGTTCATACGGCGGCTTTACATACACTACGCCATCGATCTCCGGCGCATCCGCAACCGAGCGTGCGACACCACCACTGGAACTGACTTCGTCAAGCAAGACACGCATGGTCTTGCCGACTTTTGCCTGCATGCGTTTCTTTGAGATTCCTTCCTGCAGCTCCATCATGCGTGCGCGACGCTCTTCACGGACTTCATCCGGCACTGCGCCCGGCAACTCGTTAGCGGTTGCGCCTTCAACCGGAGAATACGCAAAGCAGCCGAGTCGGTCGATTTCCGCCTCCTCAAGGAAATCCAGCAAATACTGAAACTCCTGCTCGGTTTCACCTGGGAAGCCAGCGATGAACGTGGAGCGAATCGTAAGATCCGGGCACATTTTGCGCCACGCCTGTATGCGTTCAATATTCTTTTCGCCGTTAGCCGGGCGTTTCATGCGCTTGAGTACATCCGGGTGGGCGTGCTGAAGTGGCACATCCAGGTAAGGCAATATCCTGCCCTCGGCCATCATCGGGATGATCTCGTCAACATGCGGATACGGGTATACGTAATGCAGCCGGACCCAGGCGCCAAACTGCGCTGCAAGTTCGCCCAGCGCCGTCACCAGCTGGGTCATATGCGTTTTGACCGGTTTGCCGTTCCAGAAACCGGTACGGAATTTGACATCGACGCCATAGGCGCTCGTGTCCTGGGAAATCACCAGCAATTCCTTGACGCCTGCCTTGAACAGGTTTTCGGCCTCCCGCATCACATCGGCAATCGGACGCGATACCAGATCGCCGCGCATCGACGGGATTATGCAAAAGCTGCAGCGATGGTTGCACCCCTCGGATATCTTCAGATATGCATAGTGCTTCGGTGTCAGCTTGACGCCCTGCGGCGGCACCAGATCCTGGAATGGATCGTGCGGCTTCGGCAGATGCGTATGCACCGCCGACATCACATCACCCAGCGCTTGCGGGCCGGTCACCGCCAGCACCTTCGGATGCACGCTCTGGATCAAATCGTTGCCTGCCGCATCCTTCTTCTTGCCGAGGCAGCCAGTGACGATTACCTTGCCGTTTTCATGCAGCGCCTCGCCAATTGCATCCAGCGATTCCTGCACGGCGGCATCGATGAAGCCACAGGTATTGACGATAACGAGATCCGCGCCATCATAAGACTTGGCCGTTTCATAGCCTTCCGCACGCAGCTGGGTAATGATTTGTTCTGAATCGACGAGGGCCTTCGGACAACCGAGTGAAACGAAGCCGACCTTGGGGTTTTGAGAGGCGTTAGACATGAGAAAAAGGGGTACAAAGCGAATCCGCTATTGTACCCCTTCATGCAGCCTGCCCAGCCGCCGCAAACGGCCGGGTTGTCATTGTTTCACTGGCTTATTTGTTGTTCTTGTCGTTGGGCCCGAACGGGAAGGTACCGAACATGTTCTTGGTCTGGTTCTGCATTTGATCCTGCATCTGCATGAACAGGTTCTTGCTCTGCTCGATGTAATTGCTCATCATGCCCTGCATCATGGGACCCTGCACATTCATGAACTGCGTCCACATTTCCGGACTAAAGGGCTTACCTTCGTAGATTCCCTTGGAACTTTCCGCCAGCTTGTTCTGGATATCGATGAAAGCCTGGATGTTCTTTTCCAGATAGGACCCCATCATGCCTTGCATGGCATGACCATAGTAGCGAATGATCTGGGACAGTGCGCCGCTGGAGAACATCGGCGTGCCGTTTGTTGACTCTTCTTCCAGAATGATCTGCAGCAGAATGCTGCGGGTCAGATCCTCTTCGGACTTGGCATCCACAACGGTGAACTCTTCATTGTCGAGCACCAATTGCTTCACATCCGACAGCGTAATGTAAGAACTCGTCTGCGTGTCATAAAGGCGGCGGTTCGGATACTTCTTGATCAAGCGCTCGGAAATCTTTTTTGCACTATTCATCGAAAATTCCAGTAATTGCGTCGTGACGCATCATGCCATTTCGTAAAAAAAGCGAACATGTGTCCGCCCTGTCATTTTTATTATAGTGCGAAAAAACAAAGATTTAGCGAAATATCACCACCTTTTATAGCCATATTGCAATGAAAACAAGACAAATGCTTCTTGCCCCAATATAGCTGGCCGCTGCTTTTTCGATGGTAATTCCGCTTTATCATCAGGCATACGGCCGCTACCGAGGCTGTGCTATTCCGCCTTGACCTTTACATAACGACCGGGGGCAGGTTCGATCTCTTTGTAATTTGTATTACCAAACTTGCGCGGCGCATTTATTTTTTTACCTGCATGCTTTGCGAGGAAGTCCGCCCATTCGGTCCACCAGCTGCCAGGATGTTCCGTCGCCCCTTTTAACCACTCTTCGGCGTTTTCTACGGATTTATCGTTGATCCAGTAACTACGTTTCTTCTTTGCCGGTGGATTGATCACCCCAGCAATATGGCCGGAAGCGCCCAGCACAAACCGGTTGCGGTTGCGTTTTTTCGGATTGAGCAACGCAGTCGATTCATACGCTGCCATCCACGGGACAATATGGTCCTCCCGCGAACCGTAAATGAATACCGGCGTATCAATTGCCGATAGATCGATTTTTTCACCCGCGACAGTCAGCTTTCCCGGTACCCGCAGGCTGTTTTCCAGGTACATATTTCGCAGATACCAGCAAAACATCGGCCCCGGCAGATTAGTACTGTCTGCGTTCCAGTAAAGCAAATCGAACGGTGGCGGGTTTTCACCTTTCAGATAATTTGTCTTGACGTAGTTCCAGACAAGATCGTTCGGACGCAAGCTAGAAAAGGCCGAGGCAAAATCACGACCTGGCATGATGCCACCACCACCGATGGCTTTCTCGCGCATCGTTACCTGCGCTTCATCAATAAAGACATCGATGACACCCGTATCCGAAAAATCCAGCAAACTCGTCAGCAAGGTCAGGCTCGCGACCGGGTTTTCTCCACGTGCCGCCAGTAGCGCCAAGGCGGTTGAAATTATCGTTCCGCCGACACAGAAGCCCAAGGCATTGATCTGCTCTTGCCCGGAAATCTCCCGGACAACATTAATCGCCTTGACCGCCCCATTCTCGACGTAATCATCCCAGGTAACATGACCAAGCGACGCATTCGGATTGCACCAGGAAACGAGGAACACGGTATGCCCCTGCTCGACTGCGTAACGCACCAGTGAGTTATCCGGCTGCAGGTCCAGGATGTAATACTTATTGATACAAGGCGGCACCAGTAACAGCGGTTTTTCATAAACCGTTTTGGTCAGCGGCTTGTATTGAATCAGCTGGAAAAGTTCGTTCTCGAAGACCACCGCGCCCTCAGTGGTGGCAACGTTCTTGCCAACTTCGAAAGCAGTTTCGTCTGACTGCGAAATGCGCCCCTTTTGCAGATCTTCGAGCATATGGGTAATGCCCTTGGTCAGGCTTTTGCCTTTGGTCTCAATAATCTTTTGCTGCACTTCCGGATTGCTCACAAGGAAATTTGCGGGGGACATAGCATCCACCAACTGCTGCACGGCGAACCGGATTTTCTGCTTTGCACGCGGCGTGGCCTCCACCGAATCAGCCATTGCCATCAAAAACCGGGCATTGAGCAGGTAAGCAGCCGCATTAAACGCATACATCGGATTGGCTTGCCATTCAGGCGCGGCAAACCGTCGGTCCCCTATCGCTGGCATCTTCGATCCCAGCATATCGGTCCATAGCGCAGAGAGCTGCTGCATATAATCATTCTGCAATTGCGCCATAGTCGAAGGGTCGATGGTCGCGCCAAATTCCTTCACCGTCGCGGTAATTGGCCGGGTATCAAGCGGTGGAGTCTTGAGCCATGACTGCCACACATTTGGATCGGGAAACTGGAACATCCATGCATTGGAACCGGCTTGAGGGGGGAACATGTTCATGCTTGTTTCTCTGTTTTGGCGTAAGGTTATGGTTTGACTTGCTGCTTGAAAACGTTATGTATATCGTCGCCATCGCATGGCTTTATGTCGTGCTTATGATGTCCGTTACCGAGCAATCGGTAATCGCGGGAATAATGACTTTCCTGCTGTATGGCGTATTCCCTCTGGTGATCATTTTATACTTGATGGGAAGCCCGCAACGCAAACGCAGGCGTGCAGACGCCGAAAAAATTCGAGAACAGGAATTGCAGAAAGAAGCGATGGCACAAGGGGAAGAAATCAATAAAAACCAAATGTAGGGATTTGGTGCCCGGCATCTTCGCCCATTAGATCGCCGGCTTACTTGAGCCAAATCAACGACGCCATTCGCCCTGTGATTTTGTCCCGGCGGTAAGAATAAAACCGGGCTTTATCCGACACCGTGCATAGCCCGCCGCCTGAGATGTTATTGACCCCGGCATTACGCAGCGTTGCACGCGCCAACGCATAGATATCAGCGAGATATTTTCCGGGCTGGTCATGAAGCAGCTTAAACGCATCAACCATCCTCCCATCGCGGGAGACGAAGGCGTTCAACACGTCTTGCCCCACTTCGAAACATTGCGGTCCAATCGCAGGGCCAAGCCAAGCGAGAATTTCTCCTGCCCCTGCATTGCGCATGGATTCCAGAGTATTTTCAAGAACCCCTCCAGCCAGCCCGCGCCATCCCGCATGTGCAGCCCCAACCACCCTGCCCTCCACGTCACAGAACAAAACCGGTAGGCAATCTGCAGTCTGGATCACGCACACCACGCCTGGCTCCGTTGCAAAACTGGCATCGGCTTCCGGCACATCCGTCACATTCGCTGCATTCATGACTTTGACGCCGTGGACCTGGGAAAGCCACGTCGGCTCGGCAGGTAATTGGGCGCGTAAGAGCGCACGATTTTGCTGAACCAGTTCGGGCGCATCGTTTACATGCACGCCCAGATTCAGCCCGCCGCTCCCGGTGCCATCATCATAGGGAATCGGGCTAAAGCCGCCACGCCGTGTGGTGGAAAGAGCGGCGACATTCGAGGGCGCTGCGCCCCAGTCGGGAAGGATCAGGTCCATTTATTCGATAATGACTTTTTCCAGACCAGCACGTGCCAGCAGATCAGCAAAGTCCTTCGGCGGCGGAGCCATCCATTCGAGTTCCTTACCGGATGCCGGATGAACCACACCGAGCCGATAAGCATGCAATGCCTGCCGGCCGAAGACAGAGGCAAGATGCTGCTTGCCATACAAAGGATCGCCTACCAGTGCGAAACCGATCGATTGCATGTGAACTCGGATCTGATGCGTCCGACCGGTTTCAAGCTGGCAGCGCATCAGGCTTACCGGCCGCCCGTCCAGCATTCCGGTCGCAATGCGCTGGTAGTGGGTAACGGCAGGCTTCGCGCTGGAGTGCTCCGACACCGCCATCTTGATGCGGTCACGCGGATGGCGGCCGATTGCGGCGTCCACCTTGCCATTGACATGCGGCGTCCCCCACACAAGAGCCAGATATTCCCGCCTGACAGTGCGTGCCTGCAACTGGCGCACCAGATCGGTTTGCGCCTGAAGGTTTTTTGCCACCACCATCAGGCCGCTGGTCTCTTTATCCAGGCGATGCACGATGCCGGCACGCGGCACGCCGGACAGTGCCGGAAGGTGGTGAAGCAGCCCATTCAGTAAAGTGCCAGACCAGTTGCCTGCTGCCGGATGCACGACCAGGCCGGCCGGTTTGTCGATGACTAAAATCGAGGCATCTTCATGAACGATCGGCAAAGCCATTGCTTCAGGCGTGTAGGCTTGCTCTTCAGGCGCTGCCTGCGGCCGGATAACGAGAGTTTCATCACCCAGCACAGCCACCTTGGCCCGGCCAGGCTGGCCGTCGACCAACACCATGCCGGCGTCTATCCATTGCTGCAGGCGGCTGCGCGAATATTTCGGCATGAGTTGTGACAGCGCCTTGTCCAAACGGACGCCGCAAAACTCCGGGGTCAGCTTCAATACAACGGCAGGAAGGTCGGAGGATGGCTGCTCGACCAGATCATCGTCCTCGATGTCGGTCTCGGTTAGGGATTTGTTCAAAATAGAGGTTTCAGTTGATTCGTTGCAAGCAAGTACCATCGGCTATAATCGCTTTCTTGTCCAGATGTACTCTTGCAAACGCCATGCATAAAAGATCGTTGAAGTTCGCTGCCATTGCCCTTGCTTTGGCCCTTTCGGGCTGCGGCTTGTTCCCCGAAAAAATCGATGAAACCAAGAATTGGTCGGCCTCGAAATTATACTCGGAGGCTCGCGATGAATTATCGGCGGGTAACTACGAAAAGGCGATCCAGCACTTTGAAAAGCTGGAATCGCGCTATCCCTTTGGCACCTATGCGCAGCAAGCACAGATGGAAGTCGCTTATGCGCATTACCGTATGGGTGACCAACCGCAAGCACTGGCTGCAGTGGAACGCTTCATCAAGCTGCATCCGAACCACCCGAATGTCGATTACATGTACTACCTGCGTGGACTGATCAACTTCAACGACAAGGTCAGTTTCCTCGACTTCCTGTCCAAGCAGGATCCGAGTGAGCGCGACCCGAAAGCCGCACGCGACGCGTTCGACTCGTTCAAGCAGGTCGCTGAACGCTTCCCGGACAGCATTTACGCCAAGGATTCGCTCGCCCGCCTCAAGTATCTGGTCAATGCCATGGCGCAGTACGAAGTCCATGTAGCCAATTATTATTACCGCCGCGGTGCCTATCTGGCCGCCGCCAACCGCGCACAACTGGCGGTTACGGAATATCGGGATGCGCCGGCGATCCAGGAAGCGTTATTCATCATGATGAAATCCTACGATGCGCTCGAACTGCCTGAGCTGCGCGATGACGCCGAGCGCGTTCTGCGAAAAAACTTCCCGAACAGCGCCTTTTTGGCGGAGGGATCGAAAACCCGCTCATCCTGGTGGAAATTCTGGTGAGTTTCGACGCTTAAAAAACAAAAAACCTCGCAATGCGAGGTTTTTTGTTTTTATGCCGCCTGCCTACTCTTCGCCTACTCTTCAATACGACGACGGAACACCCATCTGTGCGTCGTCGAGGCATCGGCATCGAACCTATATCCTTCGGTGTCGAAATCCTTGAGCATTTCAGGCTCGACAATGCCGTTGACCGCTGCAAAGCGCGCCATCAAGCCGCGTGCACGCTTGGCGTAGAAGGAAACGATTTTGTACCTTCCTCCTTTCCACTCTTCGAATACCGGTGTCACAAGCTCCGCATTCAACAGCTTTGGCTGGACGACCTTGAAGTACTCCTCCGATGCGAGGTTGACCAGCGTCCGTGAGCTTGCCTGCGCCATGACCCGGTTGAGTGCCTTGGTCAGGCTGTCGCCCCAAAATGCATACAGGTCCTTTCCGCGCGCATTGGCGAACCTGGTTCCCATTTCGAGCCGGTATGGCTGCATCAGGTCAAGCGGACGCAGCAAACCATACAAGCCGGATAAAATGCGGATATGCGATTGTGCATAGCCGAGCTGCTCTGGATTGAGTGTCGCCGCATCCAGTCCTTCATAGACGTCGCCGTCGAACGCCATGATTGCCTGTTTTGCATTCTTTACCGTAAATTCCGGCGACCATGATGCAAACCGTGCGACATTGAGCGCCGCTAGCGGATCCGAAATGCTCATCAGGTCGGCAACCTGCGCAGGCGACAGCATTCTGAGCTGCTCGATCAGTTCGGCAGAATGTTCAATGAAGTCGGGAAGTGAATGTATATCCGTGGTTGCGGGCGAGTCGTAGTCGAGTCTTTTGGCGGGCGAGAGAACGATCAGCATGTAAAACCAGTTGCAATAGAAAGAAACGCCGCAATGATACCGAAGCGCATCGTAATTGACACCAATGTCTGCCTGGACCTGTTCGTATTTCGCGATCCGCGCTGGGCCGCCCTGCTTGCAGCACTCAGAATGCGGACGGTCGAAGCGGTTACACGCGAGGACTGCCGGACTGAATGGTTGAAGGTGCTGGAATACAAGCACCTGCCTGTCGACGCCCAAACACGCCCTGATGTCGCAGCCGAATTCGATGACCTGATTACCTGTATCGACCGGGATGCGACAAATCCGCGATGCGAAGTGCGGCTGCCAATTTGCAGCGACCCCGACGATCAGAAATTTCTCGAACTGGCGCGCGATTCCGGCGCACAGGTTTTGATCACAAAGGACAAGGCATTGCTAAAGCTGGCCAGGAAAACGGCGCGCGACGGACTGTTCAGCATCGTCACGCCGGAGAAGTGGTCAGCCGATCCTGTATAAAATGGACTTTTCATTCTCACCTCACACATCAGCATGAGTTCACTGCATTCCAACGCCCCGCTCGCTGCGCTCCAATCAAAACTGCCTAATGTCGGCACGACGATTTTCACGGTCATGTCGGCGCTCGCCGCAGAAAAAGGCGCTGTCAACCTTGGCCAGGGCTTTCCCGATTTCGACTGCGACCCGGCATTGATCGATGCGGTGACAACCGCCATGAAAAGCGGCTTGAACCAGTATCCGCCCATGACCGGCGTACCTGCGCTGAGAGAAGCCATCGCGGCGAAAGTCGCCAGGCTATACGATCACTCTTATGATGCGGCAGCGGAAATAACAGTCACTGCGGGTGCCACGCAGGCGATACTCACTGCAATCCTGTGCAGCATCCATGCGGGTGACGAAGTCATTGTGATCGAGCCGGCGTACGATAGCTATGTGCCGGCGATCGAACTTGCAGGCGGCAAGCCGGTCTTCGTGCAAATGCAGGTCGGCGAACAAGGTTATACCGTTCCCTGGGCCAGCGTGGCAGCCGCCATCACGCCCAAAACCCGCATGATCATGATCAACTCGCCACACAACCCGACCGGATCGGTGCTGCGCAAAACCGACATGCGCGCGCTTGCCGATATCGTGCGCGACACCGACATCCTGCTGCTTTCCGACGAAGTCTACGAGCACATGGTGTACGACGGCGCAAGACATGAATCGGTATGCCGTTATCCGGAGCTGGCTTCCCGCGCATTTGTTGTGTCCAGCTTTGGCAAGACCTATCACGTCACGGGTTGGAAAGTCGGCTACGTCGCAGCGCCGGCCGCATTGACTGCCGAGTTCCGCAAGGTACACCAGTTCAATGTATTTACTGTCAATACACCAGTACAGCACGGCCTTGCCAATTACATGGCGGATCCGGCACCCTATCTGGACTTGCCTGCTTTCTATCAGCGCAAACGCGATCTGTTCCGTCAAGGCTTGGCATCGACGCGCCTGCGACTATTGCCATGCGACGGCACCTACTTCCAGTGTGTGGAGTATTCGGCAATTTCATCGATGCCAGAAGCTGACTTTGCCAAATGGTTAACTACGGAGATCGGGGTAGCCGCAATCCCGGTATCCGCCTTTTACAACCGACCGAAAGAGTCGGGCATTGTGCGCTTTTGTTTCGCCAAAAAAGATGAAACCTTGAGAACTGCGCTCAACAGGCTTGCCGCGCTGTGAAAAGTTTTCTATGCTGCTATAAGGAAATTATTACAAATTGACGACAGCAACCCGGGAAATCCGCAAATTCGGCATTCTCCGACTATTTAACGAGACAAAAACCGTCATACCGGCTGTTGGCATTACTAAAACAGGGAGCAGCCCATGGATCAAAAGCAGCTAACCGTAGGGGATTTCCTGATTGGATCGCCGCTCCCTTGGGACGTATACGGTGAAGGCGATCAGTTACTGTTGAAGCGCGGTCAGATTGTTCAGTCGGCCCACCAGCTCGAGGCTCTGATGGCGCGCGGTCTGTACATTGATGCGAAAGCGGCCGAACAGGTGGCGCAGGCTAGGCATCTCGAACGAGCTGTCGTAAAAAAACCAGAAACGCCGTCCGCGCTGCATTTCATTAATCAGGCGAACAAACGGCTGGAGCGCCTGCTTTACAACCTGAGCAACGAAGAAGACGCTCAAGGAAAAATCCTTGAAGTGGTGAAGGTTCTTGCCCACGCTACGGACATCAACTCCGACGTGGCGCTCGCCAGCGTTTTGCTGAACCAGAGTGCAGCCAATTACGCGATACGGCATTCGATCGATACTGCAATCGTCGCAATGCTGGTGGCACGCGCGATGCAGAAAACACCGGAAGAAGTGCAGACGATCATGGCAGCAGCGCTGACCATGAATCTCGGCATGCTGCGACAGCAGGATCATCTGGAAGACAAACAGGAAGCGCTGACGGAAAAAGAAAACGAAATCATCCGGAACCACCCCCAGGAATCCGTGAAAATTCTGCAGGAAGCCGGAATAACGCAGAAGGAGTGGCTATCCTATGTATTGCTGCACCACGAAAACGAGGATGGCAGCGGCTACCCGGAAGGCACGAAGGTGGGAAATATCCCACAAAACGCCCGGATCTTGGCAATGGCGGATCGGTATTGCGCCGCGGTCTCTCATCGCAAGTACCGAAAAACCCTGATGCCAAACACGTCCATGCGTGATGTTCTTATGGCTGGCGGCAAGGCAAGCGACCCGATGCTCGCCGCCTACTTCATCAAGGAACTCGGGACTTATCCGCCCGGGACTTTCGTCCGCCTGCAAAATGAGGAAATCGCCGTTGTGACCCGACGTGCGACTGCCGACTCGGCCGCCGTCGTCCATGCATTTATTGGCCCGCGCAACGCTGCCCTGTCTTTGCCGCTTCAGCGCAATACAGCACAAAAGCTTTTCTCGATTCGGGAAACGGTTTCCAACGAACAGATTGTCCTGCGCTTTAGCATGCAACAGCTTTGGGGTGAACAGGCTTCCCCATGAGGGAAGCCCATTACCGGCAATTTAACCGGCTATTTACTTGGCGGCTTTTAACGTCTTCATCAGTTCCTGATTCGCCTTACGGTCTGCATTGACACGCTGTGCAGCCGGACGCTCGCCCAGCATTTTCGTGTATTCGCGTACCGGAAGATCAGCCAGCGCATCTTCCCCATAAATAATTTTCGATGCCATGCTGACCAAGGGAAGATGGACCATGGCTGCACAGTCCGCCATCGTGAATTCTGCGCCTGCGATGTATGGAGCAAACTTCGCCAGTTTGCCGAATGCCTTGACGTTGCGCTTCAACAGCTTCTGCGTACGTTCTTTTACTTCGTCCGTTACCTTCCCGCCGAAAAAAGCTTCCAGATATAACTCACGCGCCACCAGTTCCAGATGCAGTTCGAGGAAGGTGACCAGTTCACGCACCTTGGCCGCGGCAAAAGGATTCGCTGGCAACAAGGGTTTTTGCGGATAAGCGTCTTCGACATATTCCATCAAAACCTGCGACTCGCATATCACGCCCTGTTCGGTCTCAAGAAACGGGATTTTGCCGAGCGGTGAACGTGCCAGCAGCTCGGGAGAACGATCGGCCCAAACCAGCTCTTCCTGAAATTCGACGCCCTTTTCCAGTAACGCAAACTTGACCTTGTTGTAGTAATTGCTCGTAGCGAAGCCACAAAGTTTCAGCATGTTTCCTCCTTAAAATTAATAGTTTTCTGCAATGCAAGCTTACCGTGGCTGGACTCCGGATGCAGGCAGCCAAATCGGCGTTCGGACGGCAATGACCCTGTTGCCCCCATTTGGGCAATAATATCGCGGATATTCCATTCACTTTTGCCACCATTCATCGAATTCCTGCCATGTCCGCCGAACTAAAAGCTTCCCGCCGGGATGCAACCCTGATCCTGACCTTATCCAACCCGGGGGCAAAGAATGCACTGCATCCCGACATGTATGCCGCCGCCATCGAGACGCTCTCAACTGCGGAGCGGGACGATTCGATCCGTGCAGTGGTGATCACGGGAGCCGACCAATTCTTTTGTTCCGGCGGCAACCTGAATCGACTGCTAGAAAACCGCACCAAGGACAAGGCCACGCAAGCAGAATCGATCGACCATCTGAACGGCTGGATCGACGCTATCCGCAATTGTCCGAAACCGGTAATCGCTGCAGTAGAAGGCGCTGCAGCCGGTGCCGGATTTTCGCTGGCACTCGCGTGCGACCTGATTGTCGCCAGTGCGTCGGCAAAATTTGTCATGGCTTACGTCCAAGTCGGACTGACACCTGACGGCGGCGGCTCCTGGTTCCTGATGCAGTCATTGCCGCGCCAGCTGGCCACCGAGATTCTCCTCGAAGGAAAGCCGATTCTGGCACCAAGATTGCATGAACTCGGGCTGGTCAACCGGGTGGTCGCCGATGGCGCTGCGCTCGACACAGCCTTGAATTGGGCCGATGACCTCGCTGCCTTATCGCCGAATGCCGTCGAACGCATCAAGTCGCTGACGCACGAAGCGCAAAGCAACATGCTTGCGCAGCACTTTGAATCCGAAAAACGAAATTTTGTCGAAAGCCTGCATCATCGGGATGCGCAGGAAGGCATTACCGCCTTTCTGGAAAAAAGAAAGCCGCATTACAAATGACTTCGAACCAGAGACGGCGCATCTATTTGATGCGTCACGGCAGCGTTACCTATTTTGATTCAGACGGCAAACCCTACCAGCCTGAACAGGTGCCTCTAAATGAATTGGGGCGCGCGCAAGCGACTGCGGCCGGAAAAGTATTCGCGCAGGAAAAGCTGCATTTTGACCGCGTGATTGTTTCCGGTCTTCCCCGTACGGTGGAAACAGCAACACGCGTGCTGGCTGAAACCGGGCAGCAAATTGAACTTGATTATTGGCGCGAACTGGAAGAACTGCGCGGCGGAAAACTTTCTGCAATTCCGGACGAAAGCCTGAAAGAAGCCTTCGTCGGCGCCTTCGATGGACTCGTACCGGAACACAAACAGTTTCTCGGGGGCGAAACTATCGGCCAGTTGCTGGACCGAGTCCATCCCGCACTGGACCGTTTGCGCGCTGACCGATCCTGGGATACGGCCCTGCTGGTATTGCACGGTGGCGTCAACCGCGCAATACTTTCCTATGCGCTGACCAACCAGCGTCTTTTTCTCGGCAATCTAGCGCAAACCGCCGGATGCATCAACGCGATTGACGTCGGCGAGGCACATGCCGACTGGGTGGTGCGTATCGTGAATTATTCACCGATCTCCGAGTTACAGGGCGAATCGCGTCACACAACAATGGAAGTGCTGCTGGAACAGTACAAAAAATCCCGGGGTTTGTAATCGAGTATTTCCTGTATCGATCTCAGCAAAAGATTATCCAATAATAGTACGGTCGTGCGATTTTATGTTATAAAATGCCCGGATCACCATCCCGCCCTTCATTTAAGGAGACAAGATGTACGAAGAATTCATGGGCACGCGGCCTGTATCGGAAAAGCAGAAATTTGATATCGGCGCATTGCAGGAATATATGCGTCAGCATGTCGAAGGGTTTTCGGGAGAACTGACTGTCGAACAGTTCAAGGGCGGCCAGTCCAATCCAACCTTCAAGCTCACCGCTGGCGACCAGCGTTATGTGTTGCGTACCAAACCAGGCCCTGCGGCAAAACTGCTCGCATCGGCCCATGCGATCGACCGTGAATTTCGCGTGATGGATGCCTTGAACAAGGCCGGCTTTCCGGCTGCCCGCCAATATGCGCTGTGCCTCGATGAATCCATCATTGGCCGTGCCTTTTATGTGATGGAATTCGTCGAAGGGCGAGTGCTTTGGGATCAATCCTTGCCCGGCATGAGCAACAGCGAACGCGCTGCCTACTACGATGAAATGAATCGCGTAATCTCCCTGTTGCACACCATCGACTATGCGGCAATTGGCCTTGCCGACTACGGCAAGCCGGGCAACTACTTTGCCCGCCAGATCGATCGCTGGACAAAGCAGTACAGGGCATCGGAAACAGAAAAAATCGAGGCAATGGACAAGCTGATCGACTGGCTACCGAAGAACATCCCGCCCGGGGACGAAACCAGCATCGTGCATGGGGACTACCGCCTCGACAACATGATGTTCCATCCGACCGAACCGCGCATTCTGGCTGTGCTGGACTGGGAGCTCTCCACGCTCGGCCACCCGCTTGCCGACTTCTCCTACCACTGCATGAGCTGGCATATACCACCGGGCCAGTTCCGCGGCATTGCCGGCCTCGATTACAAGTCGCTCGGCATTCCGGGCGAAGACGAATACATTGCAAAATACTGCGAACGCACCGGCAAAACGATCCGCAAGGAAGACTGGAACTTCTACCTCGCCTACAACATGTTTCGCCTGGCGGGCATCCTGCAGGGCATCATGAAGCGTTATGTGGACGGTACAGCAGCAAGCGAACAGGCACTGAAAGCCGGCCAGGCTGCACGTCCGCTGGCTGAAATGGGTTGGCGCTATACCGGCGGTTAG
>DATFAZ010000162.1:0-25896 GCA_035254105.1 Noviherbaspirillum sp.
AATCTGAAGCTCAGTTGACTTCGTGCTGTTCCGATACAAGGCAGAGATAAGCATCATGAATTTCAGCAACGTGTCGCCGTCTAGTACATCTTGGAGTCCCTCAAGCATCTTTGAGAAAACCTCTACCGCAGTATCTGGCGGCAATTCGGCCAAATCCATCGCCTTTATTTTGCTAAGTATGTCCTTGGCATCCACGGTGTCTCCTTTTCAGATAGATTGATGTAAAGAGTATGAGACACCCGCATCTGTTCCATTACCTTGAGATGCTCATTGAGCTAACCGCAACCACAAGGAACAAATGAACACCCATGTAATACTTTCAGTTTTAAGGAAATGTCCGAGGAAGACTTGATACTGCTGGTGCTATAGCGGCTACATGGTGCAGTCCACTCGGAAGTTGTACCCGACCGCTTACGAAGGCCGGCAAGGGCCGCTTAGGGTCACGCCCCGCCTGTTGGAGAAATCAATCCGTCGTCCAGTTCATCGCGGATAGCGGACATTCTTGCTACAACACCCAAATCGGAGTGCCCCACCCTACCCTTCTTGCGTTCCTAATTGGAGCGGGAAGGAACATTTCTCACTTTGGAAACGGTGAAGTTCGCGTCACACAGTATTCCCAAGGCATTAGCGGTTACGGCTTCTCTGTCAATCTCAATTCCTGAAACTGACTGGCGCAACGATCGCAGGATTTCTGTCAATTTCTCAATTGGAATCCCGAAACGGCAAGCTGGTATGAATTCAGTGAGTTAGCCAGCCAAAAACTGTCAAACTCTATTCATGGCTAACAGTATTGGGATAAGCTGCTGTACCTGGTGCTATCTGTATTTCTTGCTTTCGTTTTCCGGACACTCGCTAAGCCCTATGCCATATTCTTCGGCTTTTAGCTGAGTGACATGATCCTGTATGAGCCGGCCCATTTTTTCGTTGGTGAGATGACCAATGCACGCTCCGTGCATTTATCGGTTTTTCCTCGCCGTGCGACTGTTAACCATTGGGTTCTTGGCAGTGTTTCGTTCACCAATATTCGCTGGCACAACTCTGTGTTCGTTGGCTTGGCGCAGCTACTGATTCTTATTGTGCCGATCCTTATTGTATTCGGCCGCGCTAATCTGGAACTCTCATATGGCTGGTGGGACGCCATGATTTCCGTGCTGGCACAACCAATTTTCTCAGTTTCTGGCCTTCACGTGCTGACCTGCTGATCGCCTTGCGTTCATGGCCATACCTCATCCCGATCGCAATTGGGCTCTTGTGGATCTAGCACTAGCAATGGAATTTAATTTATCTGGCTCCCTTGCTAAGAAATGTGACATTAGCGTCATAAAGCTGACATTTTCAGCAATGTAGCGCACTCTGCAGCATCAGATAGTTTTTAGCGCATCTACAATCTTGGTTATCGCATCTAGCGCGCCCAGTGGAATACCAATATCACGGGGCAATCCCACTTTCGATTCGGTGGGATTAATCCGTATCAGCGGACACTCCAGCTCCTCACCAAATCGTCGGACAGTGGGAATAGCAGTACCCGCCCCGATCTCCATCACCACCACCCGCTGTGATCGCGCAATCCAAGCATCCAGCCGACGTTGCTGTTGATCGGTGCGCGTTGCATCCCAATCGTAGTCGCCGAACATCATGATGTTCGGACGTGCCAGCCCACCACATGATGGACAGACCGGAAATTCCGATAGCAATCGGCAGTTTTTTTCATCCACAACAGGATAAAAGTCATCTGCAGGCCAATTCGGATGGCCGCAAGCGTTCAGGCATTGTAGATGATGAATCGATCCATGGCATTCAGTCACATGGTCAGCCGGAAAACCAGCCTTTTGAAAATGACCGTCGACATTGCTCGTAAATACAAACGCGCCGTACGGCATTTGATCTGCGACTTTCAATAACTTGGTAAATCCAGCATGTGGAACAGTGTCGCGGTAGAGATTCAGTCGATGACCATAAAATCCCCAAGCGACAGCCGGCATTGATGTAAAAGCCTTTGGATTGGCCACTTCAAAAAAACGCATGCCTAGCTCGCCCAAGGCAGGATAGGCTTTCCAGAAACCGCGATCACCTCTGAAATCTGGCAAGCCAGAATCAATCCCTATGCCCGCGCCTGCCGTAATGAGCAAGCTATCGGCTTGCGAAATCAGTTCAGCCGCTTCAAAGCAGGCCTCTTCAATCGGATTGGACTGGATCATCGGTCTATATCAACTTCAATGGCTTGTCTTCATCAAAATAATAGGTGGGCCTGTACCGGTTGCCCAATCAATTCTATCTCTTGGATGACCGTATCTCTGTACAAGTAAAAAAATTAATCCTTCGTCCAGTGCCGGTGGACTGGGGTGATTCAAGTGGCGCCGATTCAAGGATGCTTGCGACACAATTTGTCGCAAACATCCTTGAATATGTAGTCAGATTATAAAAAACATGATGGACGACAATCAGGCAAAGATTGACGTTGCAGCAGGTGCTGGGCCGGCCAAGAACGTGCAAAGGTATTCTGGAACATCAAGGAAAGCGACGTAGCTAATTGGAATTCACATGCCTATCCCTCCGCCAAACAAATACATCAAATTAACTTGCGTCTCGTGTGGCTGGTCAGATTATATGGCGCACCGCAGCGACGTAATTTATCACTTGAATGTATGTCCGCAGTGCGGAAAAGAAGAATTCACCCACGAATCTATTGGAAAAATGAAAAGCCTTTTAACCGATCCCACCTTGGTTATGCGAAGCATATTGCGAAATTAGGAGTACATCATGGGGCCGCCCCTGCAGGCGCCCGTGTCTTGAGAATCGGACAATATCGATTGTCCACTTTTTAGGGAGTAAATTATGATTAACCAATCACCACTTGAAACATTGGCCTCCTATGCGATTTCATTCGTCGCCGGCGCCATCTCGCTATCGCTGGTCGTTGCCTACGGTCGATGGATGGAGCACCGTGGTCAAAACTAAGGAATCACGCTCACCCGATTTTTGCGGTGTTGGATACCTAAGAGCGGAACTAGCCCCAATCTATTGATAGTCGGCATTTCCCACTGCAGACAGTCGCCCTCCCCAAAAGGTTTATTTGCAGTTGCAACTCCTCTTGGTCGACGATGGCAGCGGACGGTGCACGTCTCCTGAGATGAATTTAGTCCAGTGTGGGGTATTGCAAACTGTAGCAAGTCATTTCTTGATCACCGTCGGTGCCCCATGGTCAGCACGATTCTAGCCGACCGGTTCTATATAACGCGATACACGATCAAGGGATTAATTGGAAAATATTGCTAAAATGCAATATCAGGCGACATTCATCCTACCTAGCGATCACACTTCTCCATAAATACTATGACAGCATCATCTATCACTATGCAAACCCCTGAACTGCTGCTTTCCAAACTCAACCAAGCATTGCGAGAGTTACGCGGCGCGGTTACGGTACTGGACGACAGCGGGATTGATGCGCAGCTGTTACCTGTTATGCGCCGCCTAATGCTGGCGGAAGTGATGAACAGCAGCTGGTTGGTCGCAGTCGGGGGTACCCAGGGCGCCGGCAAGACTACGCTCGTACGTTCGCTATACGATCTTCAAGAGGACGATCCGTGGCTCCCAGCGAACGAAGGCCGCGGCGAGACCCTGCCAATCCTGATCCAGGAAAGCGCTGACCACACTGCGCCGCAGGGCTACATCAAGGCGTTGGTCCCGTCGGACGAAAATAAACGCCAGTTCGAAGTCCGCGAACTGCAACTTGACGGGCAGGAGTTCATCAAGGCCTGTCGCGGACAGCTACCCGAGGCTCTACTGCCGGTGCTGCGTGTACCACGCCGCTACTTCGAACACGACGGACAAGCGCTGTTGCTGCTTCCGGGATACGAGAAGCGCAGCCGCGAGAACGCTGCTTGGCAGGATCTGATGCGGCAAGCGCTTATTGGCGCAGCGGGATGCGTGGTGGTAACCGATTCGACGCGTCTTGCCAATCAGTCGCAGCAGGAAATTGTCAGGGATATGTTGGCTAATGAACTGCGCACGGCACGTCCAGTGATCGTGATCGCCAAGACGGAGGGGTTGGCGGATGCTCCAGAACGGCTGGAAGCACTGCGGCAGACTGCGGTAACGGCCTTCCAGCTGGAAGGGGACGCTGCTGTCCAGCAGGTGATCTGTACTGGTGTCGACGGCCCAGGCAGCGTAACAGGATACAGTCAGAAATGGAAACTGGCCCTCGCGGGAGTACTACGCGACATGTCGGTTTCCGGAGCGGCATCGCGCCAGATTCAGCTGGCGCGGCTCGAGCAGACTCTTACTACTGACTTGACCGACGCGCTCCGCGACGTGCGCACCCAGGCCGCACTGTTCTCCCAAGGCTCACATGGCGAGGACGGCGCACACGCTACACTCAAAGACTGCCTTGAAGCATTCGACTCAGCTTGCGCACGCTTGCGTGAGCAGCACCAGCAGATGGTCAAGGACATCCTGCGCGCACACTATGGCACGGCTTGGGAGCGGATGCAGGACCGGCTCGAAAGTGAGCATGAAGGAGTGTGGAATAAGATCGCGAACACGTTCAAGACGGTCACAGAGACACAAAGAAAGATCGAAGCCGATGTGCTGGGTGCGTGGGACGGGGCAGGCTCCGTACTGGAGAAATACACCGATGCCTTGGGCAGACTGACGGTTAAAGCCGCCGGTCCTGACCTGCCGTCGACCACACTGCTCGTATCGGCGCCGCCGCTACAGCGTCTGGGCTACGTCGATGCGGAAAACAAAACCGTATCTGCCAAGTTCACGGACGAAAAGGTGCAGTCCAATCTGCGCGCTCTGATGCAAAGCCAGGCTGGTGAAGTAAGCCAGCACACGAACAAGGATCTGGAACGCGCTGCAAGAATGCTGCCGATCATGGCCCTTGAATATACCCGAATCGCATCGGCCTTGCCGGAACTCGTGCAGGTGAATGAATCGACGCTCGAGCGGATGCCGCAGGCTGACTTGGCAAGCTCGGCGGGCAGAATTAGACAACAGCTCAGCGATTTTTCCGATGCATCACGAGGGATCCTAAAAGGTATTGCAGCGATCATGGCGGTCGACGTGGCTGCCGACGGACATGCGGACATCATTGATGCCATTCTGACCTCCGCAGGAACCGCCAGCGGAGGTGCCGCAGCCGGCGCAGCAGGCATGACAATCGGCGGCGCAGTTGCCGCGACCGTAGCAATTGGCTATCTGGCCCATAGTGCACTGCAGGAGGTCAGGCGCCACGACGGCCAGGTCCGCACATTGGCTAACAACATGCTGCACAACACTAGCGATTACCATCTGGTCCATTTTACGTCACGTTTTGATGAGCTGATGGGGCTGGTACGGACCCATCTGCGCGACGGCCTGCGACGCCGCTACGGCCTCGACCAGCGCCTGATGTTCCAAGACCGGCTGGCAAAGGCAATGGCGGATGTCCGGGTGCTGCAGCAGGACCTGCTGTCGCAGCTTGCCGCGTCTGGCCACAGCTTGGCGCTATTTGATAGGACGGCATGACAGCTGCAGCATCGTCCCTCGACGACCTCTGGACGCCGCTCCAAGACTGTAGGCTGGAGTGGGCGTATCGCGCCTACCGGAATTTCATGGAAACACTGAGCCCAGAAGTGCGCGAACACCTGGCGCACGGCAGCGGGCACCATGACCCCTACGTGGTCGTATTCGGCCGAACCCAGGTAGGCAAGACTACACTGCTACTCGATCTGATGGGCGTACACCCCAACGCTCAGCAGCGTATCGGTAAGGTGTTGCGTGGTGGACGCGAGGCTGGCAAGTCGGCCACCGCAACCGCGATGGAATACCGGCGTTCTGCTGACCAGCACTGGCGGATCGATACGGGCAGTGGAATCTATCCACTCGATAGCGATGCAGCTATGTGCGCGGCCCTCAGCGAACTTCGCCTCGCTATGGGTGAGCGCCGCCTGCACAGCGAGGCTCCAGTCGTCGTCTGGATTCCAGACGATTGCTTCGCGCAGCCCGCGGGCACCGGTGTCGGCACGCGTATGCTCGACCTGCCCGGTGACAGTCCGGCCGATGAGGTGGAACGCGAGCATGTGCAGCGTATGGCGCAGCGCTATGTACCGTATGCCGACCTGATTCTTCTGGTGGGGAAGGCAGATGACCTGACATTCCTGAATCCCGAATCTCTCACACTGCCCTCCATTGAAGACTGGCAGTTCGTGCCGAACCGCTTCCGTATAGTCACTACCTATTCGTTCACCCCGCAGTCGGTACAGCAGTTTGCACGCAGCTTCAGCGGCAAACTGGCCCCCGAGCATTTCCGTAAACGGCTGCTGGAACAGATTCGCAGCTTCAATCTTGCGCTCTCTCCTGAAGCACAGGAAACATGCCGGTATTTTCCGCTCGAGTTCGGCGACTCATGGCGTGACCAAGCGGCTACGGACAGCGAATTTGTGGGCCGCGTCAACCCTATACTGGAACAACTTAAGGGTGAACTTCAGGACGACATTCGAAATTCGTCCCATGAAGCAGCACGGTTCCGGAACGCGCTCGACGTCCAGATTGTGGCCCGGCGAAAGTACGAAATCCGCCGCAAGGAAGGCGAAGCTGAGCTCCACAAGATTGATGAAAAGATTTCAGTCAGTTGCACCATCGCGCAGCAAGCCATGGAGCGAGAACGGGACGCCGCCGGCCGTTACGACGCCGTTTGCAATCTGTTGGACTGGCGCAAAATCGCTGAAGCAGAACTGGAAGGCATCTTGAAGTTCGATGCTACAGAAAAGGCCAAGGCGGTCGACGATCTGGAGGAAACGAATACCCGGGCGCTGTTTGGACGGATCAATGACTTCAAGTCCTGGTTGCGCCAGCAGTTCCTAGAAAACCAGCCCACCAGCGCTGGGGTAAAAAAATTTTTCGGCAATTCCCGGCCGAACCTTGGTGCATATATTGGCAAAGTCAACCGGATTGCCGAAGACGAATTTGAACCCCTAGTTAGCCGCATGAACGACTACTGGACGGATGAGTATTACCCCAGCGTTTCTGATAGCTTTTCGAACGACAAGTCACGCCTCAAGCTCGACATCCGTAACGCGGCAGTAAAGGTCGCCGCGCTCGCCCAGGAAGTGTGGAGCAAACAACTTAAGCGGCGCGTCGAAGAACTCGAAACGGAATTGGTAGAAGCACAAAGCGAACGGACCAGCATGGCCTGTATTGCCTTGGAACGGCAGGCCGAACAGGAACGTCTGGCCTCGCTCCGCATGCAAGTGCAGATGGAGCTGGGAAAGGCGCTGGAGCGCCTCGAGCGCGACGCCACGACCGGAAAACGTTTCATCATCATGCTCTACCAAGAATACTTGTTAGAACTGCAGCGCCGGCGTGCGCTGATAGCACACGCGCGGTCACCTATTGCAGCCCTGCTTGCGCTGGTGTCCGTTCAAGACCTCGCCGACGAGCGCCACAAGGTCAACCCATCTTGATTGAAACGCCATGAATTGCTACGAAAGCCAAACAGAAGAAGAATTACAGAGCAACATCGAAGCACAGGAGCAAGCCTTGATTGGCCTACTAAACCGTGTCATGCAGTCGCCGCTGACGTCGCTATACACGGTGCTTGACGATCTTCGGAATCAGCTTGACGCGGTCAAGGACGCCAACTCCAAGGACTTACGGGGCATCGAAGCTATCGTCAGCTGTGATCTCGAAGCAATGAAGGGAAGCATCAAGAGTGGGCTCAGCCACGTCGAAGACGACATAGATGAATTGAAAGAAAACTTGGCGGAACTGGCTGCAGCGCTGCAAGGTCATCAGGCGAGCCAGGCCGAGCGTGACCAAGGCTTGGTCAGCAGACTGACCAAAACGTCTGATCACCTTGCCGTTCTTGATGCAAAGACCGATAGCACGGGGACAGCACTTGTCGGGATTGCGCATGAGGTGGCGAAGCTGGACCTGGCGCTACGCGCACTGCGTGAGCAGGAGCAGGCCGGGACCGAAAGGCTGAACCGTTCGCTGTTCGACTTGGGACAACAACTCGAGCGGCAGCGGACGGATGTGGACGCCAGGTTGGATGAAACCGGGACACTGCTTGCGCAGTTGGATACCAAAGCGGACGCAGCCATCAAGACAGCCTCTGCTACGGCTCACCGTATCGACAGAATCGGGGCGGAACTTGGCGCCTTACGCGAGCAGGAGCACGCAGACAGTGGCCTGCTGAACAGGGGACTGGGCGGTCTAGCACAACAGCTAGAGCATCATCAAACCCATCTTGCCGAGCGTATTGATGGCGTTCAACCCGCCCTGGCCTCGCGTTTCGAGGCGCTGGCCGAGACGATCGGGGAGTCGTCAAAGGCTGTGGGGCACAGCTATGCAGCACTGTCTGCAGCACAGCAGGAACTGATAACAACGACAGTCCGGGAACAATTTGCCTTGCAGCTCGCGCCACTGCAAATACGTGCTAGGTGGCTGGTCGTAGTATGCGGAGCGAGCCTAGCTTCCATGCTTGGGCTCCTAAGCATACTCCTCCTCCGCTAAAGACCGACCGGTAATAGTTTTCTTGACTAATACCGCTCTATTTTTTCCGAAAACAGCGCCGGCACTTGGCTTGCCGGCATACCTACTGTGCAAACGTGCAGTAAAAAATATGTAAACGAAGTGCTCAGATTCCTATATGGCCTCGTTCATTGCTGGCAACGACCGGCGCTTGACGTAGAGGGCGTTATGAAATTAGCTAAGACTCAAGAGTCATGCGCGCATGAATGCGCGCAAGCCATACCCAAGCGACGTCAGTGATGAAAAATGGGAATTTGTCGCCCCGTACCTTTCCTTGTTGTCACTGATTGTCGTGACAGCGGGGCCATGATTTGCGCGAAGTGTTCAATGGATTGCGCTGGTTATTGTGCAGCGGTGCGTCCTGGCGATTGATGCCATATGATTTGCTGCCACGAAATACCGTTTACCAACAGACGCAGCGCTGATTCAAAGCGGGCTGTTTTAAGGCCATGGCGCATGATCTGCGCATGTTATTGCGAATGGCAACGGATTGGCCGCCCACTTCGACGGCAACCGTGAGCGACAGCCGAACATTGCCCCTCCGGGAGAGCCGCGGGCGTGCCGGATATGACGGAGCCAAACGACGCAGAGGAACGAAAGTTCATTTGGCCGTCGTACTGAGCAGTGCGCCCCCAATTTCTTGGCTAGACGCTGCAGCACAAAGTAACCTGTTCGCACGCTGTCCAGCGACAATTGAATTTGCCGTTTGACCGAGCTGGACTGGAGACAGGATGCCAGTTTGAGATGGTCCTTCACCTTCTGTTCGAGAATACCAGGTCATTGCGTGTGCTGTGTCAATTGGTTGGGCTTGGGAGAGCGTGGCTGGCCAGCACGGCTAGAGTCCTCCGCACCTCGAGACGGCTAAACGGCCCCTACCCCATTTTGAGCTCGCCTCTAGGTCTTTCACAAGTACGCCAGCACCGCTGTTGCCGGCGCCTGTTTCAGGCCCGGCGCTTGGTCAGGGCAACGTCTTCTGCGAGGTCTCGCTTGATCTGGTGAAGCGTGCGGTCCGGTTTCCCGCGACTGGCCGACATCGCATAGGTAATCATGTGCCCGCTGCGTGCCGCTTGCGTGCCGAGGAAACGGGGATCGACATCAAAGCCGCAACGCCCGATGTCAAGGCGGTCCGCGTCCCAGCAGGTTTGAACGGTGGAATCCGGCGAATGTAAACCCGTGGTATGGCCCATGCAGGCCTGTACCAACAGCTCCAGCTGGCGCACCGTGCAATCGAACAGTTCCTTATAGACGCGCCTGGCGTACGCGGCAGCGCGAGGGCCATGCTCGAGATCCCGGCCGTCGTTCCAGCGCTGGCTGTCATGGATGACGGCAAACAGTTCGACCACGATCGTGTCGGCACCGGTATGCGGACAGAGCAACAACCCGTTTTTCCGTACCCGTGACCAGTGGTCCGGTCCATGGATGCTGTGTTTGTCCAGTAACAGCTTTTCCTGGATGTCGCGCATCAGCTCACGCGTAATGCTACTGCTTTCCGTATTGATCATGGGATAGCGAATACCTTGTCGTGGTTACCGCAGTATTGGTCGCGTGCCTGGCCAGTGATCGGCATTGTGCACTGGCCAGGCACGCTTGCCCCATTAAGTATCGTCTTTGTTCATGTTAGAAAACAACTGCTTGAGCTCACTGTCCGACAGCGTCCGGATCGCCTCTGGCCGCGGCAGCTGGTTGGGCTGGTAGGCGCGTTGCGGCAGGTAGCGAAGCGGATGCCGGGGTTCGAACGGATCATCCGCTGTGATACGCAACCACGGCCCCAATAACGTGTTCACACAATTCTGGCAAAGAGCACTCTCGACCAAGTTGCCATCTCCAAACAGCGAGCCGTAACCCGCGCGGAAGGAAATAATGAGTACTTCCTGGTGCTCTATAAAATCTGCAGCGGCGTCGATGCTGCGGCCGCAGCGATGGCAGGTAGAAACCATGGAAATCTCCTCGTGAAGCGTAACCGCAAGGCGAGCGCTACCACAGCGGCAGCTGCCGGGTTACCGAGGAAAGGGCCGCAACCGGCCTGATGTAGAAGAGGAAACCACGATAGCGAGTCAACGGCTGCATGTCAATGACGTGGGACGATGGATCTCGGTAGAGTCGGCTTTTCCCGTCGTACTATTTTCCACTTTACCGCACACGCCGGTCGGTCCGGGCTGCTCAAACCTTCTGTCGTAGGCCTCGGGCACGGGGGGCGTTTCTCGATCCGTCACAAGTACGAAGCCATCGCCTCCAGAACATCCGGGTGTCCGTGAAATGGATCGGGGTGAGCCGCTACGACTACGTCGTCAGCGATCACGAGCGCCCGCTGTGCGGATGGTCCTGACCAGAACCAACCATGACCACATGGCGGCTAAGCGCATTCGAGAACTTGGAGTAGCCAGCAAGTGTTTTAAGGAATCAAGGAGGCGAAACAGGCAATAGCAGCCACGGCCCAACTGCGTAGGGTAATGGCAACGGTTTTTGCTCATGCCGGGTGAAAACGCCGCGCCAAACAAGTCGTTCCTATCAGCCCGGCCTAAGGTGTCGGGCCGCTACAAGCTAATCGCAGCGCACGTGCATCGAACAGGGCATGGTGGTCATCTTCCCCGGTCCCGTCAATAACGGCGTTAGCGAAGAACTGCTCGCGCTTTTGCTTATCGCACTCCAGGTACGCCAGGTAAACGTTGTGATACGTGATCCAGCCCGGGATTTCGCAATCAAGCAGCTCGCGCATTAACTGCCAGTCCCCGATGAAGTCGTAACAGATCTCGACCCACCCATGCGCACCTTTTACTTCGGACAGCCAGCGGCGTAATTCGTCACGCATCAGGTTCCGGCTCATCACGCGATCGGGGACGCGCCCGAGTTTCGGGAGCACGATGTCCTTCACAAAGTCGCTGCACTTATCCAACGCATAATCATTGCGCTCCGCATAGAACTCCATACCCTCCTCGCTTACCAGGCCAATCGAAATGAGCTCCCGGTGAAACTCGTTCAGGTTGGTGAACTCGGTGTCCAGATAAATTTTCATAATAGGGGCGCGCCTATTCTTGGGTGGTATGGTGACGGTTCAGCTTCGTGCGCCGCATCCTGGGCTGCTATTCTCATGTATGGACATAATCATGCGATGAACTGATTTTGCCATACCGGGCGCAGCATTCAATCATCCGTTGCGTGCGGCAGCAAGATTCCTATCCAGCGATCCCTATTTCCCGTCCTTGATTTCGCTGCCTGCGGCGACGATCCCGTTCATGGGGCGCCCAGTCGAGTCTCTGGCCGGACAGCGGTAGATGTTCCATGGTGTGTGCATTGCCAGCGTCGGCACGGATGCTTTAGTATGCCGGACCAAGGTATTGGTCCCCCACCCTTCTCATCCGCAATCTTGTCTGCCTTGTGTTGCATAGCCTCCCGTAATGACTGCTAATGTAGATTCCAAAGAGCGCCAGGAATTGGACTTTCTGCGCTGTCGTGCCCAGAACGCGTTAATGCAACACCTGCAGCGGGCGTATGCGATGCAGCTTGCCGCATCGGTCCAGCAAAGCAACTTGCCGGACCGGTACGTCATCAAGGTTATTAAAAACAAGCCCGCGAGCACCCCGCACCCCTATCTTTATCGCGCCGCAAAAAGCGGGCAGAAGATGGCGCTGGTCGGCAGGGCCTCGCCGGCTGCCATTGCCCTGAATGCCGTGAACGTGGCGCGCCGCGCGGCTCTGCGCCGGTCGACCAACAACGCGCGGGCCATCCTGGCGGCACTGGGGCCCGTATACCGCGAGCAGCAGATGCCCGTCGTGCCCTCCCGTGTTGGCGCCCTGCTGCGCGAACTGGACCGGGTGGGGGTGTTGGGTAAATATGTGTACGTGATCGGCGAACTCGCCTTGCTGACAGCCGATTCGTTTAGCGAGGTGATCGACGGCGAACGTGCCGCCGCGGCGCGCAGGAACCGTACGCTCCAACTGCTGGTCATCGCCCGCGACCTGGAGGCACCCCCGTCCGCGGAAGGCATGTCGATCCACCAGGCCGGCCGTGTATCGATGACGCAGACGGTACCAGTGCCCTCCGCGGCACATTGCTCCACCGCTTACCGGCAACGGGAACTGGCCATCCGTGATTGCATCACCGCGCTTTGCACGCAACTGAACGGCTTGTACAAGGCGGCGCCGGGAGGCGCTGCCGATGTCGGCCAGGCTTCCACGGAAAACTTCGCCAACTGGAATTATTTATCATGGCGCGCCAGCCACCCGCACCAGCACGAACTGTTTGGCAACGACGCACCCGGGAGCCCTGCTCGTGTGGCACCGCCGATGGGACAGCCCGCCGTGCGGCGGCTGCAGTGTGACGTCGAGATCCTGCTGTACGAATCATGGCGGGAGCAAAACGATGATATCGACATCAGGGGCAACGTGCTGACCCGCTGCTTCCTGACCACCGATAATCAGCTGGCGCCTGTCGTTGCCATCAATCTGCCTATCTTGCCTGAAGCGTGATCTCAGCGCGGACCAGCCGACGGCACTGGCTGGCCGGGGGCGAAGCCCGGGCACCTTTGCTGTTAACCCATTTCAGGGACTTTTGCGGATATGGCGGCCGAAGGCGAAGTAGGTGTCAAAAAATGATTGACCAACAGACGCCGTCGTCGCAACATGTTTTGGAATTCCTTTCCCACACTGTCGATCGCGATCAACCGCTAACAAAACCGCACGCCGCGCTCAAGCGTTTTTGTTTTACACCGCGCCATGCCGTTTGTGATCTAGCACTGAACAACATCCAGCGTCTTCGGCCAGCCTTGTTAAGGGTAAAAGGAATTGACATGTCCCACGTAATTTCCCTCCATGCGCGCGACCCGATATCGTGTCGGCTTGCGGTTGTGCCTTGTTCCGGCGACGATGCCACGCGCTTGCCACGCTTCGCCTGGCGAGACGATAACATCTGATATCTAGTTGATCGGGAGCTAAACATGCAAGCGTACGTGCTGATTGTGATGACTTACCTGGGCGGTGCGTCATGGGGGCCGACAGTCGCCATGGAACGATTCGGCAGCGAGGCGTTATGCCGGTCGGCCGCCAAACAGATCGTGGCCCAACTCGAAACGATGAACCAGTCCAACCTGGCAGGCGGCCAGGCCAGGCGCGACATCCTGTCCACCAGGTGCGTGCCAGCCGACAGCAAGTCATGACACCACCACCGCGATGGAAGAGTAGCCCGGGCGGATGGGCTGCAACCCGCGTGGAGGATCGCGTCGCATTTTGGGGATTGATTCATATTCAAGGCGCTGGCAGGGTATGACAGACTAAGCGACGCGAGGGAACCGCGCTCGGAGTGCCACCCACTGGACCGCGCTGCAGGCATATACGGGGGCGACATGCAAGTCCTGAGCGACGGCGTTCGCAATATGGAGCCAGTGCACGAGCCAGCAGGCATGCCAGGATCCACGTGCGTGGCAAGACAGGGCAATAGCGCAACAACAGGCAACATCAACATCGAAAACCAAGGAGGAGCGATGACAATTCAGGTACCAGACAAACTCATCGTCGAAAACGACCTAATTGATATCTCGGGTTTGCGTCTCTATGGCGTCCTCGTCCGAAATGCCAGTGATCCGCAGTCATGGTCAGGCTATCCGTTTGTCAACAAAATCGATCCGGAGAAACGCGCCTATATCACGTGCTGCCATTACGGCGCTATAAGGAATTTTAGGTTGAAATCCGACGGCGTCCTCGTTCTGGAGTCGTTTGACTACGTGTTCTCGGATCGCGCGGCGCCGGACAACGTGCACGAAACCCTCCACGGGGATTTCTGGCTCGACCTCAGGAAGGATTTCATGGGCGAGGCAGTTCGAGTTCCCTTCCGCAATGGCAGGGTCGTCACCGACCGGAGTTCGTGGATAAAACGGCCCAGCCCACTGCGGCATCCCACCCCGTGACTACCGCCTCAAGTGGAACTCGCCATCCAGCCAAAAGCAGTACTGCCTCGGGTTTATGCACCAAGCTACGTCCAACGAACACCATGCAAAGAACGGAATTAACACGCGAGGAACTGGAAAGCAGTGTGCCGGTTCACCAGGAGAGGCAAAGCCATGGCACGATCCGGTTCATCCGGTTGATCGATGTTCCCAATCCCTACCGCAGCGAGTGCTGGCACGATCATCGTGGATCGAACCTGCCCAAGCGTTGGTGCCTGCGTTCAATGGACTGGCAGATTTGGCTTGGTGCCCGGTTTTCCGGGAGCTATAAGCCGCGTCACAAGCCAGATGCGCCCTTTATTACCGATGAGATGATTCGGGGCGATGTCGAAAACCGTGGCAATTAGACGGGAGCTGAGCCCATGGTTTGCGGCACTCAAAAACCAGGGTATTTACTTCGACGAATAAACTTAGCGGACGAGATATCGGATAATCACCCGGATCAGCACCGCAACGTGAGGGAAGGATAAAAAAAGACATGTCACTCAATAAGGTTTTTGCCGAGACCATGGCTCGCAGCATGCGTGATGCGGCAGAGGTAATACAGGAGAACCGCTGGCGGCAGGCAATAAGCGACTGGGAAAAGCATGCCGCCAAGCTGGAACAGAAAGTCAAGAACCAGCAGTCCCAAATTGCCAAATTATCCGAAATCAATGCCGAACAAAGCGGGCGCATCGACATACTCGCTCAGGCGCTTCAGAAACGCGACGCAGAAGCCAACCAGACAGAAGCCCGCCTCCAAAAAGCCCTTGCCGAGTATGAAAAGCTTACCGACGCATCAAAGAAATATCGCACCTACCTGGAGGAGAAGCTGGAGCAAGTCGTGGAAGCCTGCACCAAGCAAAGCGCCAAGTTGGCAGGCTATGACGAAATTTATCGCCTTCTTGTCCAGGAAATTTTCCAACACGGTGTAGCGGATCGGTTCAAATCGCTCGACTCCGATGGCCGTATGAAAGTGATCGAGGAAGTCATCCGCAATTTCGAAAAAACCGGCAAGGTGATGTATATGCCCAACCTCGATTTCACGTACCAATACTGCCTCAAGACAGAGTATCCGCATCAAGGCGGGTAACGCCATCAGGGTAAATCCTAAAGATTGCCGGCACAACGCCGCCAATGCGTCATTGTTTCGCCCGCGTATTTATAGCGGGCCGATCAACATGGCCGGCGGGGACCAAGTGGCCGGTCCCGGGAAATGCACTGCACTCGCGTGATCTTACGGATAGTCGTTCCGTGAGTTGGCGGATGCAAGACCATGCAGGTCGGGTAGCGCAATGGACATCCCGGTGAAGGAGATCGCCTGCTCGTCCAAGAGCGTGTTATCGCCAGTGCGGAATTGGCCCAGCGGGCCGATTAGGCCACCCCAGCCTCGACTGCTTGCACAGCCGTGATGAACGGGGGTATCGGTGGTTCTCATTCTTGGCAGCCAGGGACTCAATCGCGGCCGCGTCCACCGCCAAGTTCCTCGGTAACGCCATGGGTGGCATTGGTTTGAACTGTCCCGTTCCCAATAAACGCCATTTTGCCCCTTCAGGAGGCAGCCGTCGGAAACGGCAAAGGGCATATCCCGAACCGAAGTTAACCCATAATACCTACTTTAGGCGGTGCGCCGGGAAAAAATGCTTTACGTACCGAAAAATATGTTGATAATAGGACATCCGATGAACCCAACGTTTCGGATCTTATGGCGAACCTAACCGTGCACCGCCTGGAATTTCCCTCACCCGTGGGCTTTTTGATGTTCGTGCCTTTGCCTCTTGATGCTGCCAGTCCTTCGCCCTCCCAGGGCGGCCCGCTGCATTCCTTCCCGCGCCTGGCTTTACGCGCACATTCTCGCCTCAGACGAAGATAACTTCGCCCCCGCGGCCATGGTCTAGGCCATGCACCGCCGTCTTTATCCGACGTGTAGTTCGCCTTTCCCGACAACAGGATCGCTTCGCAGTCTGCTGCGCCTTTCGGCGTGAGCAGCGGGTCGCGCCTGACAACCGCCGCCGTACGTTGTGCGCATTGGTTTGCGCTACGCAGGGTAGCGGCATGACAGGAAGGGATTGGGCGGACCGCGTCCGGACCCGCTGATTCGCACGGTATTGAACCAAGGGACGGCCCGGTACATCGATGCCGGCAACCGTCTGCTCGCCAGAAGCGCGCTGGTGTTTTCCCGTGCTGACAAGAAGAAGGAGCAACGATGTCAATGCATACAAATTCAGATCAGGTGCAGCTGCAAGCCGAAGTTGCCCGCCAAATGGCCATGTTCGACGATCCCGTCACGGAGGAACCCGGCGGTTTTTTGCCGCCAGATGGTCCGTATATGGAGCTGTTCGAGTTTGGCGAACTCGAACGGAAAAACAAGGAAATCGAGCTGCGCAAGACCAACACCGAGATGTCTGAAGAGCTGGTCAAGCTGGGCCAGCATATGCAGGAGAGCGGCCCATACCGCCGGCTGGCAATGCCGGATCCGTTCGCGCTGGAACAGCTGGAGTGGGCATTCCCGAACTTTGGCGAAGTGTTCGAGTACATCAATACCATGTCCAGGCTGGCGGAACTCAACGACTGCATCAATTCCCGGGTCCCGGACTTCCAACCCATGTTGCTGGTCGGCCCGCCTGGTACCGGCAAATCCTATGTGGCCGGCCAAATCGCCAACGCCCTGCGCACCGAATGCCACACGCTGCAGATGAATACGGCGCAAAGCAACAGCGCGTTGTCCGGCAGCTCCTCGTTCTGGTCGAATCACCAGCCGGGCCTGGTCTTCCGGTCGCTGTTTTACGGCCAATTCGGCAATCCGCTGCTGGTGCTGGAAGAACTCGACAAGACTGGTACCGGCCAGGAGTACAACCCGGGCGCGAGCCTGTACCAGCTGCTGGAAAAGGAGACGGCCAGGGAGTTCTCGGACCTGTGCTACGAATGGTTCGCGATCGATGCGTCAAGGGTGACCTATGTATGCACCGCCAACGACCTGGACACCATTCCTGCGCCGCTGCAGACGCGGTTGAAGATCTTCCAGATTGATGCGCCTGTCGACGAACAGTCGGCCAGGATCATTTCGAATATCTTTGCCGACCTGCTGCGCAAGCAGTCGTCGCAGCTCGCCGGCATGGACCTGGACGACCGCGTGATCGAAATGCTCATTGGACAGTCGCCGCGGATCGTGCGCAACACGCTGCTCGAAGGAATAGGCCGGTCAGTCTGCAAGGGCAAGCTGGACCAGCTGGCGCCGGACTGCATCCGGCTGCCTGGGACACACCAGCCTGGCAAGCGCCGCATCGGTTTTACATTCTGACCGACATGACCTCGCCAAGTCCCTGCCTGTATGAATAATGAAAGGAAGATGATGGCTGCTCCACCCCGGCTGCGCCTCTTTATAGCACTGGACGGCGTGCTGCGCCCCCATGGTGGCACGCCGCTGACCGAGGGGAAGCAACTGGTTCATATGCCACGATTGTCGGCAGTGATGCGCGCGTACGAACATGTTGACCTGGTCATCAATGATCCGATGCATGCAACGCATACGCTGGAGCAGATCAAGGCATTTTTTCCAGCAGAGCTGCGGCATCGCATCGAAGGAGCAACCAGCGTCCATCAACGACAGCGCGATTCGGGCGGACAGGAAGTCAGTTTCTATCGGCGCGGCGATTCCTGTCCCAACATTATCGTCGACTGGGACACCAGCCGGTATGCCAGCCCCGTACAGGTCGAACAAAGTCTCGTGTTGACGAACCCCGCCACTGGCCTCGACCGCAAGGCGGAGATCCAGATCCGTTCGATGATCCTCTGGAAAACCGGAATCCAGTGTTGGCTGGACTGGGCGCAGCGGTTCCATCGGGCCAGGGACGCCTGGCCGGTGCCGCCTGTAACGCACCATTGCTCCGCCTGGCAGCCTGCGATGGTGACGTGCATATCCGACACCCTGGAAGCTGAGCGGGCCGTGCAGAGCGGCGCGCTGGCGCGGCATCTCTTTCGGGGTATAGGCCGGGTCTATTTGTCGCAGATGGCGATGATCCGGCGCCCGCAACTCAGGCCGGTGGTGGCCACGCTGGCAAGCCAGTTTCCAGAGCGCCTGGAGATCCTGCCCCTCGAGGAATTCGCCTATGCGATGCTTCGCAAATATTATGAGACCGATCCGGACATCGCTGAACATTTTCTGCTCGGGCATCAAATGAAGAACCAACTCCGCGATGATTGGAAGGATGGGCTGCCCGAATCGACTGTGGTTGTTTCGCTGGGAAAAATGAAGCGCAAGGAAGGAATGCGTTATGGCTGGCCGCTCGACCTGGATACGTGGGACCGGCTCTCGACAATCCGAATCGACGAACTGGCGCAAGCAATTGAGCAATACAAGCAGCAGCGTGAGGAGAAGGCGATCGAGATGCTGCAGCATTGCCTATCGCGGCACAGCACTGCGGCCGACACTCAGTGAGCCGCAGCGCATGAATAAGATCGGTTTTAGCGGAACGCGCCACGGCATGACAGCCGGCCAGCAGCAAGCGTTCCGTCAATGGATACGGGAACGGCAACCGCATGAGTTCCATCATGGCGACTGCATTGGTGCCGATGCCCAGGCCCATGACATTGTCCGGGAGGTGGCGCCGGCTTGCCGGATTGTCCTGCATCCTCCGATCAACAGCAGCAAGCGCGCCTTTTGCCACGCCGATATCGAATTGCTGCCGCACGCGTACTTAAGGCGCAACAAGAACATTGTGCTGGCCACTTCCGAACTGGTTGCCACGCCGTTCGAGCATACCTAACAGGTGCGCGGGGGGACCTGGGCGTCCATCCGGTTTGCCCGCAAATGCCAGCACCGCATCATGGTGATTTATCCGGATGGCGACGGCCTGGCTGTCATCATGCAAGCGGTACAAACAACGTCGCACGAGACCGATGGCGCCAGGGCCGGCAGTTCTCGCGGCATGGCTTCGGCCACCTTCATCCATTTGGGAGAGTCTTCACATGGTACTCAATAAAGCCTTGACGAGCGCTGTGCAACGCCGCTACGCCGCAACGGAGCGGGAACGTGAAACCCGCCCGACAGAAATACCGCCATGGCTTTCGATGTGACACGGGGAGAAGGACGAGGTATGGCAACTGCTGTAGCAAGTCGGCGCAGTGGACGTGCAACCGGTAATCAACACAATGCCCCACAGGGCAGGCCTGCGGTGATGACCGGGGCACCTTCATTCAATGCACAGATTGGGCAGACAGATAATCGGATCAGCATTACGGAGAAGAGTATGGAAGACGACCCAAAAACGTACCCGCGCTGCGCCTTTCCACCGCCACCGCTTCGCCCCGAGTTGCAAGCGGCCTATGACGAAATGGACGCCAAGGGGGAATACTTTGCCTACGCGGTATGCCGCACCTGGGACGACCGGGCATGGGAAGTGAACACAAAGGAAGGCTATTTTTATACAGCGCTTAGTGGTTCGTTTCCCGACCACGATGAGGCGATCGCTGCCGGCGCTGCCTGGCTGCGGCACCAGCTCGAGCGAGCAGCAAACGAGAAGAGTGAGTCCACAGATGGCCGGATCGACACAACGGAGAAAAGCATGGAAGACGGCCCAAAAAACGGAGCGCCGTTGTTTCCATCAACCGTGCCGGTGAGTCGTACGCCTTGCCATGCCGGCGATCGGTTGCCCGTTACAGTGCTGTTCGAGAACCTGGCGGCCGGCCTGGCACTCGACGAAATCGTCGGCGCTACCCCGTCGCTGACGAAAGAGGCGGCGCTACGGGCACTGCAACAGGCGAAGACCCTGCTGGAGGCGGCTGCGCAGCCCGAACAGCAGCGCATGCGCAAGATCGTCCTCAATCAATGCGTCGGCAGTTTCAGCTTGAGCGAACAGGCCTGGCGCATCCTGGCAGACAAAAAGCACTGGCATTTGGAAATAGACCCGTACTTCCTGGAAAGCGGTCACATCCCCCATGTCCGGTTCAAGCCGATCGAAAACCCGGCCGCAGGCTGGGAAACATTCAACGCCAGCTGGCAGTGGCAGCGGGATGACCCGGACCTCGTATGGACTGTCGAGACGCTGGGCTCCGGCGCAGCATCTGGCGCCCACAGCAAGCTTGGCGTGATTGCCATTCCGGCGGATGTGGAGTGGCTTTTGGTCCGGCCAGACAGCGGCTTCGAGTGGGTCGCGGACCGGCACCGGGTCTGGGGAATGGATGAATAACCGGGTGATCATCATTGAAGATGGCGAACGGCAAGCGAGGAGAAACCGATCGTGGCGACTGCCACCTCGACATCTTCCAAAGACCTACAAAATGACTGCCCAGAAGGACGATCTATTTATGTACGACGACCAGGGTTGCGCCGTCACAGGCATCAGTGAGGGAGAGCTATTCGAGCCTGAAAGTATCGGTCTTCAGCCATCAATGACAAGTACCGTATGCTGGCGCGGCTACCGTGCCATCGTCACGCTGCTCGACTCTCGCCTCGTGCTCCAGTCTCTCCGGGTGAAACTGCCCGAAATGCACCGCAAGGGCATGGGCGCCATACGTGGCCCAATCGCTGGCGGCACTGTGCCGATGCCCGCAGGGGAATCTATGGTTTTCATTCATTTTTACGAGAATCTGCAGCTCCCGTTGCACGACAACGGAGGTATTCTTCTGGCAGCTGATCTTATGTCGAATCTGTATGTTCACATGGCTTTTCATCCGGCATGGAAGTACGAGCGGGTGATCGCGTTCACGTTCACCGACGACGTGTTGCACAGCGTCGAAGACAAATCACAACAGATGAAGGAATTCCGGGGTGCGTGTACTCCCAAGGGCGATTTGTTGGCTCAGGTTAAGCCTACCGTGGAAGAAGTCCACAAGTTTGTCGAGCGTGCCTTTGACCGCCACTATCGTGGCTTGAATGCCTAACGGGTCGCATATGGAATTCCCCAACGCACAACAACGCATTTCATCCATGCCGGACATATTCGAGCCAAGACTGGATAAGATCGCGATCAATCAACATGGGCGCGATTTCGCGGTAGGCGACATCCACGGCTGTTTCAACGCATTGCGGCGCGCATTGGACCATATCCGGTTCGATCCAACGGTGGACCGACTTTTCGCGAGGGGCGACCTGGTGGATCGCGGCCCGGAGTCTCAGGACGTAACGACCTGGCTCGACTATCCATGGTTCCATGCGATTTGCGGCAATCACGAGCAAATGATCTGGCGCAGCGTGCTTAACCGCCCCTATCCAGGCGTCAATCACCTTGACCATGGCGGGGCATGGTTTTGCTGGCTGGACGTGGCCGAGCGGGAACGGATCGCTTCTCGCCTGATGGCGCTGCCCATCATCGTGGAAATTGAAACACCGGCCGGCGCGGTTGGGTTGATTCATGCGGATTGCCCATGTGACGACTGGTCCGGCATCCGGGCCGCCGACTGGAGAAGGGCTGGTGAAGACCATTGGATGGTCAATTGCTGCCTGTGGTCTATCGATCGGTACCAGAGGAGGTACGCCGGACCGGTACGCAATATCCGGGCCGTGGTCCACGGGCACATGACCGTGCGCGACGTCGAAGTGCTCGGCAACGTCTACTACATCGATACCGGAGGATGGAAGACGACGGGCGGCAGGTTTTCGTTTCTGAACCTGCATACCCTGCAATGGATGCACGGGCCTGGTGCTCACATCGTCGCCATTCCGCGTCGCGACCGATAAGGAAATGGCGGCGGCCAAAGTAAACCCATGACGAAGACCATCACTTTCATCCGACACGCGCAAAGTGTTTCGAACGCCGGAGGCGTGACAATGCCGCACGCTGCCATTCCGCTTTCTGACCTGGGGCACGCACAGGCGCGAGGACTGGCCGGCATGCTGACACGGGAGCCGTCCGCTGTCCTGGTATCGGCCTTTGTCCGCACCAGGCAGACCGCGGAGCCCTACTGCGCAAGAGTTGGCATACGGCCCCTGGAATGCTCCAACCTCAACGAATTCTCCGTGGTCGATCCCGCATTGATCGAGGGATTGCGCGGGCCTGAGCGTAAGCCGTTCGTGAAAGCCTTCTGGGATGCCCCTGATCCGCATCGGCGTTGCGGCGTCGAAGCCGACACCTTCGCCGAGTTCAATAGCCGCGTGGGGGCATTCCAGGAAGGCATGCAGGACCTTCCGGATGCGGCCGTGATCTTCGGGCACGGTATCTGGTTCGGCCTGTTACTGTGGCGACTGCTCGGCTACAGCGCCGACGATCTGGACGGCATGCGGGCATTCCGGCGCTTCCAGCAAGGCTTCCCGATGCCCAATTGTGCAGTGTTCAGGCTCACCCACGGCGCAAATCACTGGAGTGTACGCGCCAACATGGACATCACGCGGACCATTGCGTCGGTGCGGGTGGAAGAAAAGGCCGCTCTTGAGGCCCTTTCCCTTTTACCCGATGAGTGCAACTAAGAAGCATGGCTGCATCGTCCGGTCAAAGCAATCCTTGCTTCGACCGGTGCTGCTGCCGTTCTTTCCTCCCTCGACGGCTTACCACTCCAATAAATATCTATGTCGCACGTAATAGAAGACCTGAAGGCCGGGCGCATTCCGCAGGCCGTGCTTGATGAGATCGGGCCGTTTTCCATCGAAGCCCATAACGCCCATGTGGCGTCGTTGCAGAGTAGCGCTACGTATAATGTGTTTGGCAACCAGTTTAACGTAGCGCCGGGCTTGTACCATCCCCATCCATCGTCAAGTTCGGTTTTCGTGTTGCGCACATTATTGCGCGAGCGGCCGAAGCTCGGACGCCTCCTGGAAATAGGAGGTGGAGCCGGCACGGTCGGCCTGAGCCTCTTAAGTCATGGCCTGGCCGATGAAGTTGTCCTGACCGACGTCGATGAAAACTCCGTGCAAATTGCGCGGAGCAACGCTGAAAAATTGGGCCTCTGCGGTCGAGCGACGGTCAAGCATGGAAGCATGTTCAAGCCAGTGGCAGGCGCCCGCTTCGACAGCGTGCTATTCAATATGCCGCTCATGCATCTGTTGTACCCAGGGGCGAAGCACATTGCACTGGATGATACTTCCGGGGTCGTGGCGAAAGCTTTTTTCCGTGAGGTACAAAACCATTTGGCGCCTGGCGGAACTTGTTTTTTTACCTTCTCGAATATCTCGGACAGCAAGCTGCTCGACCAGTTTGCCGACATGGTGGATTTGTCCTTGGTCGCAGCGGAATGGGCCGTGGCGAACGGATTCTGGCTAATGGTTTATCGCTTTACCAACCCACCGCAAACGGCCATTTGACGTGGGGACGTCTTTAGGGATTTCCTGTCATACCGGGCGGTAGGGATGGCAGTGCCCCAATCATCGCTTGGTTGAGGTGCATCGCGGGCGTCGCTCGCTATCACTGTGCCCTCAAGCCACCTCCAGAACCGAAGAGAAAACGAAAGGACCTTTGGTAAATGGCTCTTTCCAATTCGATGTCGTACTTTCGCCTGGCTGGACGATTGTTTCCGTCGGACTGCCCGGTTTTTTTGGGCATGGAAATGTACTTGAGAAGGTGGGAGATTAGATTGAATCCGTTAAAGGTTTTTCTCGATACTGAATTTACCGATTTCTTCCATCCGGAACTGATCAGTCTTGGTTCGTTCTTGGTACGGTAGTACCCCTTCTCAATCGGGACCCGTACGCCTTTTGCCCCTGGGAAGACCTGCGGGTCCGGCTAATTGCATGGTTTGAAATAGTGAGGCTCAGTGACCTCCAGGATATTGAAATCTGCTTCGATTACGGCACTGACTGGGACTTGCTCTCTCAAGCACTAGACAACCGCGTGCCCCCTGGATCAAGCCTCGGGACATTGCCTCCCAAGTGAATGAGCTGATGCTCTACGATTTTTGGCGCCGAAGCGAAAAATCAGGATCTGGCGACTGCGAGCATCATGCGCTTTCCGATGCAAGGGCTCTTGCATGGGCATATCGCTATGCTCCGGAAAAAACGGACCAATGATGTCGCGCAGCGCTTTCTTGGCGCAAATGTGACAGTTTCACGGTCTGAATTTCTGTATACCGGCGTTAGAGCTGTTGAGTTTGCATTTAGAGTCACCCCTTTAAAGGTGATTCCCTAGCTGAGTTGCAATTATCAGGCACGATGATGGAGGAATGGCATCCAAGCGGCACAGGAGGTATGCGATGGTGATGGATGCGGTGGTGGAACGTTGTGTGGAGCAAAGCCCGGTGAGCGTCATGGCGCGACTGGCCCTGCAAAGGGTACTGAGGCCGGAGTGGATCGATGAATTGTTCGAACAGCAACGCGGCGCACAATACACGCGGGAATTGCTGTTTTCCACCACGGTGGAACTGATGTCCGTGGTCGCGGTGGGCTTGCGCCCATCGTTGCATGCCGCAGCCAAGGCCTGCAAGGATTTGCCCGTGTCGGTACAGGCACTGTACGACAAGATCCGCGGCACCGCACCGGCACTGGTACGCGCGCTGGTGCAAGGCAGTGCCTGCCGCTTGGGCGAGCTGTTGAAGCACATGCTTGAGGGCAGCCCAGGCACGGTGCCGGGATACCAGATGCGCATCGTCGACGGCAATCACCTGCCGGCCAGCGAGAAGCGGCTCAAACCATTGCGTGGATTCCGCGGAGCGGCGCTGCCGGGGCAGTCACTGGTGGTGTATGACCAGGACCTGGACCTGGTGGTGGACATGCTGCCCGGCGAAGATGGTCATGCCCAGGAGCGTGCTCTGATGGATGCCTTGCAGGAACAAGCGCAGCCGGGACAATTGTGGATTGCCGACCGCAACTTCAGTACGCGGATCATTCTTTACCGGTGGCAGGACAAGGGAAGCCGCTTCATCGTGCGTGAACATAGCCGCACGCCCAATCCACTGGCACTGGAACCCCTGCGGGCGCAAGGCAAGACCGACAGCGGTGCGGTATTTGAACAGGCAGTGGCAATCGACGATGAAGCAGGACGGACACTGCGGCTGCGGCGCATCGAACTGCATCTGGCACAGCCGACCGAGGATGGTGACACCGTAATACGATTGTTGAGCAACCTGCCGGCATCGCAGTTTACGGCACGCCGAGTGGCGCGACTGTATCGCCAGCGCTGGCAGATTGAGACGCTGTTTCAGCGGTTGGAAGCGGTATTGCACAGCGAAGTTCATTCACTGGGCCACCCGCGCGCAGCCCTGCTGGCGTTCGGCGTGGCCGTGATGGCGTACAACGTGCTGGCAGTATTGCAGTCGGCAGTATGGGTGGCGCATGAACTGCGGGATAGCGGTATCGAGCTGTCGTCGTACTGCTTCGCCGGCGAGGTCCGCGCACACTATGCCGGTATGGTAATGGCGGTGATGCCAGCGGCATGGGAGCAGTATGACAAGCTCGCAGCAGCGCAACTGGCGCAAGAGCTGCTGCAGATAGCGGCGTATGCCAACCCAAAGGCACTGCGCAAGCATCCACGCGGCCCCAAACCCTCGCCTAAAAAGGGATATGTATCAGGCGCTATCGCCCGGCGCCATGTCGCCAC
>DATFAZ010000163.1:0-12839 GCA_035254105.1 Noviherbaspirillum sp.
ACCTGTGACTGAGAACCATCATAGCGATTCGTTCTTCTTTCTGTGTGTTGGAATGGTGAGGATTTAACCTTCATCATAAGAATTTCAGTACGGTTCGGAACCGCATCCGCGCATCAAAAACATTTATTGCCGCAGAATGCCCAGCAGGTATTCACCGTAGCCGTTTTTCGTCAGCGGGTCGGCAAGGCGTTTGACATGTTCGGCCGTGATCCACTTCTGGCGATAGGCAATCTCTTCGGGGCAGGAAACCATCAGCCCCTGGCGTTTCTGCAGCGTCGCAATGAACTGCCCGGCTTCCAGAAGGGTTTCGTGCGTGCCCGTATCCAGCCATGCAATTCCACGACTGAGAATTTCCACATTCAACTTACCCATTTCGAGATAACACTTGTTGACTGTAGTGATTTCCAGTTCGCCACGCGACGATGGACTGATAGTGGCCGCGATATCGCAAACCTGTTCATCGTAGAAATACAGGCCGGTAACTGCGTAGTTGGATTGTGGCTTCAGTGGTTTTTCTTCGATCGACGAGGCATGGAAATTCTGATCGAATGTGACCACACCGTAACGCTCCGGATCATGTACGTGATATGCAAAGATGCTGGCACCATGCACCTGTGCATTCGCGCGCCGCAATATGCTTACCAGTTCATGGCCATAAAAAATGTTATCGCCAAGGACGAGAGCGCTGGGATGGCCGTCGATAAAATCCCTACCGATAATGAACGCCTGCGCCAGCCCCTCTGGCCGCGGCTGCACCGCATACTGAATGTTCAGCCCCCATTGGCTTCCATCTGACAGCAGCTCCTGGAAGCGAGGCGTGTCTTCCGGCGTTGATATAACCAGGATGTCCCGGATACCCGATAACATCAAGGTACTGAGCGGATAGTAGATCATCGGCTTGTCGTACACAGGCATCAGTTGCTTGGACACGGCTCGGGTTACCGGATACAGGCGTGTACCGGAACCGCCCGCGAGAATGATGCCTTTGCGCTGAATAGTCTTTTCCATAGTCATGCCCGTGGAGGTTGATGGCTTGAACTGATTTCGCTATGCGGATCGCTCCGGCTTAACGATTCTATGAAGTGCTGCGAGAAGTGTTTTGCGCCAGAGCAGATGCTCTGAACGATGCGAACGCGCTCGGAAGGCGGTTCGAAGAAATGCAGCGCCGGCACGGCGAAGATTATCGCCGTCTGTTGATGCGCTTTATCGTCTTGCTATGTTGAGGAACTTCGATGAAGCCGGGGATTCTTTCTGGTGCAAGTCATGTTCCGTAATGTGTACGCAACCAGTCACGGTAAGCCCCGCTGGTCACGTTTTCGATCCAGGCACCGTTTTCGAGAAACCAGGCGACCGTCTTGCGAATACCGGAGTCGAAGGTTTCGGCAGGTTGCCATCCAAGCTCTCGCTCAATCTTGCTTGCATCGATCGCATAGCGCCGATCATGTCCCGGACGGTCCTGTACAAAGGTGATCTGCGTCGCGTAGGAATTTCCGTCTGCACGCGGCTTGAGTTCATCCAGAATCGCACAGATAACATGCACGACGTCGAGATTCGTTTTCTCGTTTCGACCACCAATGTTATACGTCTGCCCCGGCAGGCCCGCTTCCAGTACACGGCGCACTGCGCCGCAATGATCCTTCACATAGAGCCAGTCGCGGATTTGTTGGCCATCGCCATAAATCGGCAAAGGCTTGCCGGACAAGGCATTCAAGATACACAGGGGAATGAGTTTTTCCGGGAAGTGATACGGTCCGTAATTGTTACTGCAGTTGGTTGTAATGACCGGCATACCGTAGGTGTGATGCCATGCACGCACCAAATGGTCGCTGGCTGCCTTGCTCGCGCTATATGGGCTATTTGGCTGATACGGTGTGACTTCGGTAAAGGCGGGATCTTCGGGGCCAAGGGTTCCATACACTTCGTCCGTCGACACATGCACAAAGCGAAATGCCGCCTGGTCAGCAGCAGCCTGGACTGACCAGTATGCCCGTACTGCCTCGAGGAGATTGAACGTCCCCACCACATTGGTCTGAATGAATTCGCCCGGTCCGTGGATGGATCTATCCACATGCGATTCGGCAGCGAAGTTGATGACTGCCCGCGGCCGGTGCTTCGCCAGCAGCGCTCCTACCAGCGCACGATCGCCAATATCGCCATGAACAAAAATGTAACGTGCATCTCCCTGCAGGCTGGAGAGCGTATCGGGGTTGCCGGCATAGGTGAGTTTGTCGAGATTGACCACCGGCTCGTCGCAGCCGGCCAGCCAGTCCAATACAAAATTTCCCCCGATGAAGCCTGCTCCGCCTGTTACCAGAATCATGTCTGCTCCTATTTTCCCTTGATATACGCTACTCAACTCTTACTGCTTACGGCCACGTACGGCGAATGCGGGATTCATGTCCTTGCCATTTTCATTACTCGCGTTGGCGATCTCGGCAATCATTTCCAGGTACTTTTGAATCACCAGCTTTTCGTCAAATTCACGCTCTATTTTACGCCTGCCTGCCTGTCCCATTTGCAGTCGCCTTTCGAGAGGAAGATAAAACATGTGAACCATCTTCTCTGCCAGGTCGTTCGCATCCCTCGCACGGCAAAGCAATCCGTTGACGTTGTGATCAACCACATCACGGCAGCCGGCTACATTGGTGGCAATCAGTGGACGGGCCATTGCCGCCGCCTCAAGAAGCGACCGCGGCACCCCTTCCCGGTAGGAAGGGAGGACAACGCAGTCCGCCTCCGAAAGATACGGGCGTACATCATCGGTCTTTCCGAGATAACGGATCACGCCCTCGCTTTCCCAGCTTTTTATCCTCTCCATTGAAATCGAATTCGGATTTGCCGGATCTACGAAGCCAAGAAGCTGGAAAGAGGCCGCACCCATCTGATGCCTTGCAACACGCGCTGCTTCCACAAACTCCTCCACGCCCTTGTCTTTCAGCATTCTCGCCACGAGCAGGAAAACGAAAGGCTGGCCCGGCCCTGATGCTGTTGAGGGCGGCCGAAAGTGTGAGAGATCCATGCCGGAACCCGGAATCCGGTCCGTGCATTCAGGCCGCACCAATCCGGACTCAATGAAGAGCGACTGATCTTCGCCATTCTGAAAAAAAATCCGGCGTGACCGGTGCAATGAAATGCGATACAGCAGTTTTACAATGCGAGTTAAAAAATTATTGTTGATGAAGGCAGTTCCCAAGCCGGCAATGTTATTAATTACGGGGATGCGCAACGCATGAGCCGCCAGTGAACCGTACACATTTGGCTTGACTGTATATCCTAGAAAAGCGAGTGGCCTCTCCTCGCGAAGCACGCGTAAATAACGCATCAGTAGTGAAAAATCCTGCTTCGGATTTGTTCCATTGCTTTCCATCGGCATGCGGATGAAGCGACAGCCCAAGGCTTCCAGGCGATGCGAATATTCGTCATCGGGTGCGACCGCAATCACTTCGTAACCTTGATTGATCAAGGCGCGCACCAATCCGGCGCGAAAATTGTAGATATTCCATGCCGTGTTGATGGAGATGACAATTTTTTGATTCATGGTCGTATTCCTTGCCCGCGTGCAGTTGCGCTAACGCGTATTCATATCGTCTTGGTCATCGAGAACCGTCGAGATAAAAAACACAGGGCTGTATGGCTATATAGACGATGGCGTGCATGCACATGACACACCGATGTTTGAATGAGCCCGCTCCATAAGGCTGCTGAAAATATGTCGAGCAGCCTCCACGGTCGGTTCGCTCGCACAATTCTCCACAACCTGCTATGCGACCTGCACTTCCCGCTGGAGGACTGATCCCGCCCTGCTCTGGAGTACATGCTGCTTTTGATGTTCCAGCCACGACTGGAACATCAGCACGTCCCACAGAAGATACTGCCAGTTGCGATGCCCGGAGACGTGTTCTTCCCATTTTTTCCGGACTGCCATTGGATGGAAAAAACCTTCTTCATGCAGGCGCGATGATTCAAGCAGGGATTCCGCCCATTGGCGCAACGGGCCACGCAGCCAATCGCCGATCGGCACGCCGAAGCCCATCTTGGGGCGCTCGATCAATGCTCGCGGCACATGTTTGTACAGCACCTGACGCAGCGCCCATTTTGTTTGCCCATCGCGCACTTTCATCGACTGCGGCAGACGCCATGCGAATTCCACCACGCGATGATCCAGGAACGGAACACGCGTCTCCAGCGATACCCCCATTGCCGCGCGATCGACCTTGGCGAGAATATCGTCCGGCAGATAGGCCAGCATATCGAGCAGCATCATGCGCTGCGCATCGTCCAATCCGGCGCCGGCACGTGATCCGCTACGCATTGCGGTGGGCGGTTCGTATCCGCCGATTACCATCGAAGCAGGGTCGTGCCAATGCGTCATCATTCTCAGATACAACGCATCAATCGACTGGCTATCCAATACGTCGGCACCTTTGTGCAGCTTGTCTCCTACGCTGCCGCGCTGCAGCGACTGCGGCAACAGCCCAGCGAAGGGGCCTGCAATCCGGTTCCATGTCTGCGGCGAGAGACTGGTCAGCCCTTTTGCAGCCAGGCGACGCAAAGGGAGCGGCCCGGCCGACATCTTGCGCCATAGATTTGCCGTTTGCGCATAGCGACCATAGCCGCAAAAGAGTTCATCTCCAGCGTCGCCTGAAAGAGATACCGACACATGCTGCCTGGCGAGCTGAGAGACCAGGAACGTGGGTATCTGCGACGAATCCGAGAACGGTTCATCGTAGAGTGCGGGCAAGCGCGGAATCACATCCATCGCCTGTTTTGCAGTCACATACAACTCGGTATGCTCGGTACGCAAATGCCGGGCGACAGCCTTGGCATGCTCCGCCTCGTTATAGCCCTCTTCGTGAAACCCGATCGAAAAGGTTTTTACGGGCCGGGATGACTGGGCTTGCATTAACGCGACCACGGTGGACGAATCAATGCCTCCCGAAAGGAACGCACCCAAGGGAACATCGGCGGCCATCTGCTGGCTGACCGCATTCTTGAGTACGTTCTCGAGTTCGGCAACCGCTTCTTCGGCGCTGCCAGAAAAAAGATGGGCCACGCCATGCTCCGCAGCATCAATGCCAGACCAGTATCGCCATACCTTGGGTTCACGCCGGGTCATGGAGACATCCAGCAAACTGCCGGGTGGAAGCTTGGCGATACCCTCGTAAATCGAATATGGCGCCGGAATATAGTTGTGCCGCATTTGCAGGCTCAATGCCCCACGATTGATCCTGTGCTCGAAAGACGGGTGCGTCCGCAAGGCTTTCAGTTCGGAGCCGAACAGGAAAACCGCACCGTCTCCTGTTCCCTGCCAGCCGTAATACAGCGGTTTTTCGCCGAGGCGATCGCGCCCGAGCGTGAGGGTGGACGTCTCCTTATTCCAAACCGCGAATGCAAACATGCCAACGGCGCGCTCAAGCGTTCTTTGCACTCCCCATGCATCGAACCCGGCTAACAGGGTTTCGGTATCCGAATGCCCGCGCCAGCGAGGCGCCCGCCCCGTCGATTCAAGCTCCTTGCGAATTTCCAAGTGGTTATAGATTTCGCCATTGAATGCGATGATGTGCCGTCCGCTGGAAGACGGCATCGGCTGATGCCCCGCCGGAGAGAGGTCGATAATCGCCAGCCGCCGGTGTCCTAACGCGATACGACGCCCTGTATCGGCCCAGTATCCGGCATCGTCCGGACCGCGATGCGCGATCTGATCGGCCATTCGTTTGATCAGCGCCGCATCACCTTCCTCGCCATGCGGCGCAGTGCCACCTAAAAAGCCTACAAAGCCACACATCAGGATTCACTTTCCTCTGTCAGACGTTGATAAAGCGTTTCGAATCGCTCGCGAGTGCGTTCCACCGTAAATTCGGCGTGAATCCGATCCTTTGCGCGCAGTCCCAACTTGCGCCGTCCCTCTGGCGACATTCCCAACAACGTATCAATACCGTGTGCGAGTGCCTCGGAATCCTCTTTAGGCACGACCACGCCCGTGTCCCCGAGCAGAAGTGCTGCATCGCCCACATCGGTCACTACGCAAGGCAGCCCCATCGCCATCGCTTCACCTGCCACATTGGGGAATCCTTCGTTTCTGGATGAAAGGCAAAACACATCCATCGCCGCCAAGCAGACCGGCACATCGGCGCGCTCGCCGAGAAGAACAAAACGCTCGGGGAAGCCGGTCTCGGCAATCCATCGCATCAGTTCTGCGTTGTGGGTATCCAGGTCACGCCCCACCATCAGAAAACGTAAATTCGTATGCCGATGCGCCAAAATACCCGCCGCCCGTACGAAGTTCGCCTGATCCTTGCTGATGTTGAATCGTCCGACACTGCCAACGACAATGTCACCCTGGCGGAAGCCACAACGCTCACGCAGTTTTCTCATCGACTCGCCGTCGGCAACAAGCCGCGACAAGTCAAAACCATTAGGCACCACGACCATCCTTTTGGCATCGTAGCCCTCCTGTACGTGGGAACGGCGTGCTGCCTCTGCCACGCAAACAATGGTGTGCGGCACCCATCGCGACAAGAAGGCGCATGCCCTCCTCACCACTACCGTGAACCGCGCGCTGCCAGCAGTCAGTTCTGAAGTACGAACACCCCAGATGATGTTGCGGTTGCCGGACAGTCGCGCCGCGACACCACCGAACATGTCGGCGTGGTACATCCAGGTCTGTACGATGTCTGGGCGACTGCGTCTCATCAGTAGCAGCAAATTAAAAAATTGTGCTATCGGTGCCGCCTTGAAATCGAATGTCGTCAGCTCGATACCGGCATTGCGCAAGCGGTCCTCCATGGCGCCGCCCGGAGTGAGCGCCACGACTGTATGCTTGTAGACGCCACCCTTGGCACTGGCGACCAGACGGTACAGCGCCATTTCTGCCCCGCCGACACCCAGCCCACTGATCACATGCAGAACCCGAGGCATTGATGCCACTCCATGTGCGAGAGAAAATTTTCTGGAAAACGGATTTGGCGCATGGATCAACGGATAGCGCCTACTTCTTTGAATAATCCATCCCAAGTGTTGATCACTCCGGGTAGGCTAAACCGGCGCGACACCGAATCCTTGGCTTGATTTCCGAGTTTTTTTCTCAATGCCTCGTCACCCATCAGCTTTTCCAACGCGCAAACCAGCCCTGCATGGTCATTCAAGGGAACAAGCAATGCGTCCCTGCCGCCACCGGTAATCTCGCGTGGTCCGCTGGGACAGTCGAAGGTGATACAAGGTAAACCGACGCCCATTGCCTCAAGCAAGGAATTCGGAAAACCCTCATACGCAGAAACCATCACGAACGCATCGGCGCTTGCCATCACCCTCCATGGAGTTTCTGTCGATCCCTTCAGAATGGCCCGCCCCTCAAGCCCATCACTCTGAATCTGGCCTTCGAGCATGGACCGGAGAGGTCCTTCGCCATATATGTGCAGGTCCCATTCGGGAAAAACGGAAGCGACTTCGGCAAATGCCGTCAGTAATTTATCAATCTGTTTTTCCCTGGACAATCGCCCCAAACTCAACAGTGTCTTGCGCTGTCCTGACTGGCTGGCGCTTATTGCAGAAATCCCAGCCGGCAACGGGTTCGGTATGGTGCGCACACTATTCAAGCCAGGATAAATTTCTCTCACCTTGGCGGCTACAGACTCAGTTTGTACCGTCAGCATGTCGGCAAACCGATAAGACAATTTGCAGAAAAATTCCCAGAGCCAGGGCTGGGGGTAAATTGATGGATCACTTCTTTCGCAGATGATTACCGGCACGCCAAGAAAGGCAGAAGAAATGAGTGCGGCGACATTAACGTTCGGCAGGAAAGAAACAATCACGTCCGGCCTTCTCTCGGCAATCAGGCGCCGGAGTGTCTGAATCCTTAGCCAATAACTGAAGACGGTTTTCTTCCTGGCCCCAACGATATTGGCGAGATAAATAAACTCGACTTCGGGTGAAACCCGGTAAAACATTTTTCCGCCACCAGAAAAGGTGGCAATCAGCGTGACATTGTCGCCCCGCTCGGCCCACGCATTACACAAGGTGGTAGCTACGCGCTCTGCTCCGCCAGCCCCCATTGAACTAGTGAGAAAAACGATTCTCATGATTCAGCTTTTTTGTTCAGAATCCAGCCAGCATCCGCCATAAAGCTACAGCACGACTCGTGGGCGAGCATGCAGCACGGGTATTACTGGAGCGGGTGCAGCCCAACCCGACCCGCCCGCTGTTGGCACATACCGTCTTTTTGGAGCGCGTCGCAAACTGGGATAACTGAGGGGCCTGGTAGCGAATGCAAACGCACACGCAAGCGCAACCTGAAAGGCTGTCGTCTCAAAAAAATTGTGACTGAATAAAAACGTCGGGAGAATGCACAGGCACAGATACTTGAATGATCCGATGTAGTAAAACCTGGCCACAACCAGGCACATGACAAAGAACCCGACCATGCCGAAATTCACCAGCCATTCGACGGTTTCATTGTGCGTTGCAAGGCCGAAGAACCGGTACATCGTACGCATACCCCGGCCAAGGATCGGGTTGTCTGCAAAAATTCCCATGGCACTTTGCAAAAGCAGAAAGCGTTCATCTGAGCTGCCATCGCCCTGAAATCTCAACAGAATCGAGTTGTAGATATCCGTCAGCGCATCCATTTGACTGATAAACGGGAGCATCAGAATAAGTAGTACAACCGGAATCCAGTAATACTTCATTACCCGGGCTCCACCTTCCCATGATTTATAAATAACGTAAAGGGAAAGAAACAGCCAAGCAGCACGCGATTGCGTCATAGAGAGCACAAAAATGCAGATTGCCACACAGGCAAGCTTTTGCCAGTATGAGATGTCAGCCTTGGACTCAAGTGCGGAGAAAAGCCATATCAGGCTCAATGCAGCAGACATATTCGGATTGAGAAATCCCCCAGGCCTTAACAACAGGCCTTCGTCCATCGATGCTATCTCTTCATCTCCGCGAAAACTGATAAATCCATTTAACTGGAGCACGATGCCGGCTGCAATAACAAGGAGGCTTAACAGGGGCAAATATCGAAAACGCCTCATGTCCGGTGCGAGAGAGAACACCTTTATCAGAACCAAGTAGGTGCCTATTCCGAGGAGGAAGTTAAGATAAAGCCGAGCTACCGTAGCATCCCCCATATCCCTTAGATAATTAAGCGCCAGAAAAACCAGGTAGATCAAAAGCAGCACATTGCTTGCAAGGTTTACCTTGAACGTCCTTTTCATTGTCAGGATTGCGTACAGTGCAAACACGACGCCAAGCAGCGCATACATCATTACGGAGGACAAGGTATAGGCGCCTGTCCCCACCACCGCTCCACACAAAAACAGAAGCAGGACCGTGACAGGTGACATCGAGCTATTTTTTTTCCCTGGATGGGTCGTCATTGATTCGCCAATATTTTTCTTCGAATGCACCATTGTCAGTCGGCCATATCCAGGTGCTTTGAGAAATTTCTATGGATGTGACTGACATCCAGCGTGGAGTTGGGCGACATATATTTACGTTTTGTACGCACGACAATGCCAACAGGACTACTGAAAGAAACCATCAGCTTTAGAAGCATGCCGTGCCGCTTCTTCGAAACATATTTTTCCGAGTTATTGGCAATTTCCTTCGCCAGATCCATGCGCCCGTTTGCGATGAAATCCTTTATGCAAGCCCTGCATAATGCGAATTTCCTTCTCTCGTATTCCTCGCCATCCTTCACAATCTTGTGAATCTCTTCCAATGCCGTGAGATTGAAATTGAAATACCGCAGAGAGTCATGCGAGCGTGCGGTCATGGAACTGCCGTGTCGCCGGTAGACGCCGAAATATTGATTCATGAAGCCAATGCGCTTGTCTTTTACTCGCCATATGTGGAAAAGAAAATCAATCGTTTCTCCTTTAATGTCAGGCAGGCGGCCACTTGACGCGCGAAACATCGTCGAAGAGTTCGGAATGAAATTTCCGTATTCATAAAACGCGGAGACCTGCATGACAGTCGGATAAGTATCACGGCCATCTTCCGAAATTTTTCCAGTATCGTCGGTTACATATAATCTGTGTCCGGAAACATTACACTCGGGATGCATGTCCATGAACTTCACCTGCTCGCGTAACTTCGAGGGCAACCAGTAATCATCACCATCGCAATTGCACACGAGGCGCCCCGTTGCCCGCTTGATGACGCTCAGGTAGTTTTTGGTTGCCCCCATATTCTTCTCGTGGAAAATCGGCTTGACGATTTTCGGGTATCTGTCCGCAAATTCCTGCACGATCGCGCGCGTGCCATCGACAGAGCAATCGTCGCCGACGATCACTTCAAACTCAAAATCTGCTTCCTGCTCTACGATGCTCTCAAGGCACTTCCGTATATAGGCTTCATGGTTGTACGTCACGACACACACTGAAACCTTTGGCGCCTTTTTTTTTCTGTTTGTCATTTATCCCTGCCCACTCACTTGTAAACGCCATCTGTTGTTAATGACTTCCCTGATCCATGACGACCCGGCAGCAGCCATTACCAACAACCCAATTCCCAGAATAAGGATCGCCATTGCGACAGCAACCCTTCCCTCCGGCCATTTCACGATCCATTTTGCAAACAGGGCCCCGGACGCCGTCAGCAACACAATGGGGATAACGTCCTTGATCAACCAAGCCCCATGCAAGCCCTTCGCAAACTTGTTATGCACCCTGGGCACCCAGAACAGGAAAAGTAGCGCGTTCGAGCATAGCCATGCATACCCGGCACCGACGACACCATAATTCAAGGTAGCCAAAACGAGAGCCGGAACCAGCATCACGAGGAACAACAGATTGCCTTGCATATGCAGCCGCATATCGCCCTTCGCGAACTGCATGTAATACGGGAAAGCGCCAAAGGCGAGAATGCCGTTTCCTAATGCATAGAGCGTCAGCACCGGTGCTGCCTTTCGCGCAATGTCCGCGTCCCCGGTCCACGCCCACAGCACCTGCTCCGAAAAAAATGCAAGCATCAGTGCGGCCGGGACGGCGATGACACCAACCAGTTGTGTAGCATTGCGGTACACACCGATCAGGCCTGGATCGTCGCCTTTTGCAGAGAGGGTCGTCAGACGCGGTTGCAGGGCAAGACTCACTGGTCCGCTGATTAATGTGACACCGCCTGCAACCAGGACCGCCAAGGTGAAATAGGCGTAGTCAGCCAGCGGCAGGAGCCGGGACAGCAATAACTTGTCGGTCTGGGTAACCAGCACCCAGACCGAACTGCTGAAAGCGATACTGAGCGAAAATTTGAGAACACTGCGCAGCGGCTGCCATTGCCATGGTATGCGGCTTCCCCTTTCGATCGCCGGTAGCACGCGGTAGGTTTGTGTGACCAGCGTGAGCACTTCTATCGTCGCCACCGCCAGCTGAAAACTAAAAAAATGGATCGGACTGGTGCCAACAAAAATAAAGAACGGCACAACGAGTACAAAGCGCACTGTAGCGATCGCGCTGTTAAAGCCGCTCAGCCACACCTGGCGTTCGAAACCGACAATCGCTCCGCGATAAAGCCCGGACACCCAACGCAAGGAAACAATTCCTGCCATTAGCATGATCGCGTGCTTCACTTCTACGAGCGGGAGATCCTGCACACGCAGCCATTTACCCGCAATCGCTTCGGCACCGGAAATCATGACAACTGCACCGAGCAGTGCGACTCCCAGAAATACACCTTCAAGCGCTCGCAGCAAGCGACGCAAGCTCAATGCATCCGTTGCGCCGCCACGAAAACGCGCTGTCTCCCGCGCCATGGTCGGCGTCAGACCGAGATCCAGCAGGTTGAACCAGGCCTGCATCATTGTGAAAAAGCCAATCAGTCCATATGCCTCGATGCCCATATAGCGCACGTAGGTTGGGACCATCACGATGCCAATCAAGGTTACGTATAACTGGCTGGCGTAGTTGGCAGCGATGTTATGTTTCAGGGACATCTAATATTTGAAGGAGAGTTTCTCTATCGCCTGCCGTTCTGGAAAGAGCGGCACATTATTTTTGGTTGATAGACTGCCTCACGAAGAGACAGTCCGGGTTCGTTCAGTCGTTCCAGTAGCCGGACTTTTGAACAACCGCTCGATAACGCTCGCGCGTAATTCCTGCCAGAACTTTGTCGTAGTAGCGGCCACCGCGGTAATACCAGTTTTTTCTTCGTCCTTCGATTTCCCAGCCGCAGTAGTTGGTATAAAAATTGATGGAACGTTCGTTCAACGCCACCATGCCGGTATCCAGCCGTTCAAGGCCAAGTTCATCGAATGCGTAGCGCATGACTGCCATGACCGTATCGAACCCGAACCCTTTTCCGCGCACTTCCGCATCGCCGATCACTGCGCCATGTTTAGCGTTCCGGTTGCGCCAGTCGATCTGAATCAGGTTTGCCGTACCGATCAGGCCCAGCTCATCCGTATCGATACAAAAAACATGGCCGCCCGGGTTGTTGTTATTCAGGCCGGCAATCCATTTTTCCGTCGAAATGCTACTGTAGGGAAAATGCCAGCCACCCAACAACTTCCAGATTTCCGTGTCGTTTGCCCACTTGTTTAGCTTCTCGACGTCCCGCAATTCGGGCGCGCGCAGCACTACGGTTTTTCCACGAATGTTCATCACTCAGTCTCCACTTGAGATATAGCTCCCTTACCAATCCGGCTCGCGTTCCATGAAAAACTCCAGGCAAGTGGCAACGACTCTGTTCATTTCTTTTTCGCCGTAGCGCTGGTCACATGGCAACGGAATAAGTTCTTGTACAAGGTGAGTTTCCAGATCTGACGGAGACACCAGCTCCAGGACATCCTTCCAGTAAGTCGGGACAAATATCCGCTTCTTAATCAGGTATTCCCTTAATCC
>DATFAZ010000164.1:0-13266 GCA_035254105.1 Noviherbaspirillum sp.
AGCGAAGAAGATGCCTGCCGCCAGCCACACAAGTCCGAAGACGAATCCGCTCAGATTGCCGACATGGAAAATATCGAGCAGGCTGCGCGCACTGCCGCCATCGATTGTCCACCAGTTGCTGATGGCGATGCGCAGCGGCGACAAGGCGCCATACAGCGAAGACTGAGCCACCACCGCGAAGACAAGACCGGACAAGAGGGAACGCAGGTTGCCGGTGCCGGCCAGGATCAGGAGACGACTCGAGCAACCTCGTGCGAGGATCATGCCGGTGCCGAACAGCAAGCCGCCGATCAATGCGCCCGACAACGTGCCTCGGTTTGCCAATTGGCGTGCGGTGCCAACGTCGAGTTCGTGACCAAGAATAAAGGCCTGGGTCAGGACGATGGCCGCAGAAAAGGCGAAAAGCCAGACAGTGAGCCTCGTGCTGAACTGGCCATGGAAGGTTTCGATGACGGCGGAGCGAAGGCAGAAGCGTGATCGTTGCGCCAATATGCCAAAAGCAAGCCCGATGACGAGCCCCCCCAAGGCAAGGAAGTGGTTTTCTCCCACTGTCTCGATCAGACCTTCAAGCGTCATGTTGTTGTTCCTTATGCCGTTTCCTGCAGACTTGCGGCGAGTTTCGGACCATGTCCGCACTGCACGAATGTTTTGCGTTGCATAAATTACGTTTCTCAATGGCATTTAATCATATATGCGTTTATCGGCATATACGCATTCTGTTGTATATTAAATGCGTGGACGAATGCATGGCTCGCAGAGGCCAAAAGAGGGAAGTGGAGCGAAAAGATGGCTGGATTGTTAAGAAATGGTATTGCGTTGTTAACGGTGGTGTTGGGGGTTCTCGCGAGTGTGGTTGCGAGTGCGGCAGAAATCCGCCTGTCACCAATCAAACTCACGCCGCATGTTTACTATTTCAAGGGTGAACCGGGCATGGCAAGCGCCGCCAACAAGGGGTTCATGTCCAACGCTGGCTTTGTCGTGACCCGTGACGGCGTCGTCGTGTTCGACGCGCTTGCCACTCCGGCACTTGGCGAGGCGATGATCAAGGCGATTCGCAAGATTACGCCCCTGCCGATCCGGCATGTGATCGTCAGCCATTATCATGCTGACCATTTCTATGGCCTGCAGCCACTCAAGGCGGCAGGCGCGGAGATCTGGGCGCACCAGAATGCACAAGCCTATATCGACTCGGACAGCGCACGCGAACGGCTGGCGCAACGGCGTCAGGCACTTGCTCCGTGGGTCGACGAAAAGACGCAGTTGCTGCCCGCTGACCGCTGGCTCGACTTCAATGGCGCCAAGACCCTGCGCTTCGAACTCGGCGGTCTTCATTTCCGCGTCATCGACACCAGCGGCGCGCATTCCAGCGACGACCTCATGCTGGCCGTGGAAGAGGACGCCATGCTGTTTGCCGGAGACCTGTTCTTCACGGGACGCATCCCGTTTGTCGGCAATGCCGATAGCAAGATATGGCTGGAAGCGCTGGACCGGATGCTCGAAGTAAAACCGCGCATGGTCGTACCCGGTCACGGTGACGCATCGACGCGAAGCATCGAAGACATGCAGCTCACCCGCGATTACCTGGTGTTCCTGCGCAAGGAAATGGGCAATGCGGTGGCCGACTTGATTCCTTTCGAGGAGGCTTATGCGAAGACCGACTGGTCAACCTTCGAAAAGTACCCTGCGTTCCAGCAGGCGAACCGGCTAAATGCCTACGGCACCTACATCCTGATGGAGAAGGAAAGCCTGCAGCAAAAGTGAACATCGGTGCATGTGCAACAACCCAATTCAAATAACGAGGAGACAATGATGAAGTTCTTACGCGGTTTCTTGGCGACCCTGTTCCTGGCGATCACCGGCCTCGCCACAGCAGCACCAGCAGCAACGGAGAAGGTGGTTTATCACGTCAACGAATCCACCAATCCGATGGCAATCCTGTCCAATATCCGCAATCACCTCAATGCAAGCCCAAAGGCAAAGATCGTGGTGGTAACGCACGGCCCCGGCATCGACTTCCTGCTGGAAGGCGCTCAGGACAAGAACGGCAATCCCTATGATGCCGTTGTACAGGAATTAACCAACCGACACGTCGAATTTCGTGTCTGCAACAATACGTTGCAAGCGCGCAATATAGATAAAAAGAAAGTGATTCCCGAGGCGACCATCGTCCCCTCCGGTGTCGCGGAAGTTAGCCGATTGCAGGTGCAGGAAGGATATGCTTATCTCAAACCATGACGGTGAGGCAGCATAGCGATTGCCAAAGGGCCGCAAGGCCCTTTTTTAATATGCTGACTGTTCGGCGGCGGCCCGGCGCGAGCCACGCGTTTGAGTTCACCACCCCGGCAGGATATAATTCGCTCCCGGTTTCCCTCATGAAATGGCCGCCGTAAGCGGCCCGGATGCATTAACGCCCAATTCCATCGCGCGTTAGTCCGGATACAACCCGCTCCCTTGTTTTTCGATTCTGACAGCGCCTGCCTATGACGCGAGTGCTACCGCGCACAAATTTCCACAGTTCAAAGCTCATTCGCTGCCTGATCGATCTGACCCTGATCGAAACAGCCGAGACCGCGAATGCATTTGCTGAAAAACTAGGCACGTGGATTCATTTTGCCGATGCCATCGCGCTGTCGGAGGTACACAACGCACGCCCGGCAAGTGCGGCGAAGCTGCCGGACGCGGCGAAAAGCCGAGCCCGCATGGCGGCAGGTAGCGAGTTCGCGCGGATACAGACGAGCCTGACGGACTCGATCAACAAGAGTTTTTCACCCAAGCTAGGCAAGACGCACATCGTATTACCAGTACCGCAACTCGAGTTGCCGCTCGACGTCGCTGTGGCGTATGTACCGTATCGCCGCTTCTATGAAGCGCATCAACGCGACATGGAATTACGCATTCAACCGCTACGGACCAATGTGCGGGAAGCGCTGGCGCAGGTATCGCCACAGCTGCGGAAATTTGCCGAGCTGGACGCGCTGCTGGAGAAAATACTGCGCGAGCGCGAAAGACAATTGCTCTCGACGCTCCCACTGCTGCTCAAGAAACATTTTGTACGATTGTTCACTGAGCACCAGCAGAAGCTCGCCAATAGGCAGTTGACCGATAAGCAGTTGACCGACAAGTCTGCCGGCTGGGTAGAAGCCGGCGGCTGGCTGGCGCGTTTTTGCAATGACCTGCAACAGCTGCTGCTGGCTGAACTGGAGCTACGCCTGCAACCCACAGTCGGGCTAATTGAAACATTTGATATACACAATGAATAAACATTTATTTAACGCCGCCTTTCTCGTAGGCGCAGCTGCGATCGTTTGGGTAGGCATCGGCTTTATCGACTCCAGCGTTCTGGCGTTGGCGATGACGGCGCTCATTGCTGCGGCCTATCTGTTTGGCGCACGCGAACTGCACCAGTTTCGTCAAGCGACCTCCACCTTGGCCAGCGCGCTGGCGGCAATTCCAGAGAATCTGACCGACCTCGGGGACTGGCTGGCCGGCGTGCCTGCATCGTTGCAAAATCCGGTGCGCTTGCGCATCGAGGGCGAGCGTGTCGGCTTGCCCGGCCCGGCGCTGACGCCTTATCTGGTCGGGTTGCTGGTGATGCTGGGGATGCTCGGCACGTTTCTGGGTATGGTTGTCACGCTCAAGGGCGCTGTCTTTGCCCTGGAAAAAACAACCGATCTGGAGGCGATCCGCTCCGCGCTGGCGGTACCGGTCTCCGGGCTGGGGCTGGCGTTTGGCACCTCGGTGGCCGGCGTGGCTGCCTCGGCGATGTTAGGCTTGATGTCGGCGCTTAGCCGACGCGAGCGAATGCTGACCGCGCAATTGCTGGATACGAGAATCGCCACAGTCTTGCGCCGCTTTTCGCATACGTACCAACGTCAGGAAACCTTCAAGGCACTGCAGCTGCAATCCCAGGCCCTGCCTGCGGTCGTCGATAAGCTGCAAGCGATGATGGCGCAGATGGAGAACATGAGCCAGCAGGTGAACCAGCGGCTGCTCAGCAATCAGGAAGATTTTCACAGCCATGTCAAAGGCGTTTATACCGATCTGGCAACCTCAGTGGACACATCGCTGCGCGAGAGCCTGAAGCAGGGCGCGCATGCCACCGGCGAGAGCATCAAACCCGTAGTCGAGGCAGCGATGAGTGGCATCGCAAATGATGCGAAGTTGATGCATGAGCGCGTAACCGATACGGTGCAGGCGCAACTCGACGGGCTGTCGGCAAGATTTAACGCCACTGCCACTACCGTGGCCGATACCTGGACGGCAGCACTAAAGAGCCACGAACAGGCAAGCGCCGGCATCGTCGCGAACGTGGGGCGTTCACTGGAGGCATTCAGCGCAAGTTTCGAGCAGCGTTCCGAAGCCATGGTGGCCAAGGTGGGCGAGGCTTACGCCAGCCTGCAAACCGAGCAGGCCGGGCACGACGCGCAGCGGCAGCAGGCCTGGACGCAGTCGCTGGAAGCCATGGCCGCAGCGCTCACGTGCGAATGGCAGCAAGCGGGCGAGAAAACACTGACGCAGCAGCAAAAAATTTCCGACACCCTGACCCGGACGGTGCAGGACATCACCCATCAGGCGCAGACCGGTGCCAGCCGGACGCTGGCAGAAACGGCACGCTTGATCACGAGCGCAGAAGAACTGATGCGTTCACGCATCGCCGCCGAAGCGCAATGGATCGCACAGCATCAAGAACGCATGGATCAGCTGGCCGGCCTGGTGCGTGCCGAACTCGGCGCGCTGAAGGAGGAAGAAGCCGCACGTGGCAATGCCGCGGTGGAACGGCTGGGACAATTGCAGGCGGCACTGGCCAGTCACTTGACCACGCTGGGCACCGCGCTGGAAGAACCGATCACGCGGCTCATCGAAACAGCCTCGGAAGCACCGCGCGCTGCCGCCGACGTGATCCAGCAATTGCGGCAGGAGATCTCCAACAGTGTTGCGCGCGACAACGAATTGCTCGAGGAGCGCAGCCGCATTATGCAAACGCTGAATGCACTGCTCGAATCGATCAACCACGCATCCGGCGAGCAGCGCGCGGTGATCGATTCCCTGGTGGCTTCGTCGACGGCAGCGCTTGATACTGCCGGTAGCACATTTGCTGACAATGTAGCCAATGAAGCTGCCAGGCTCGCCGATATTGCCGCCCACGTTACCAGCAGCGCGGTTGACGTGGCGAGCCTGAGCGAAGCGTTCGGGTTTGCTGTGCAATCGTTCAATGACGCCAATGACAAGCTGATCGCCAATCTGCAGCGCATTGAAGGCGCGCTGGACAAGTCGATGTCCCGGAGCGACGAACAACTCGCGTACTACGTGGCCCAGGCCCGGGAAATTATTGACCTATCCATGACATCGCAGAAAGTCGTCCTGGATGAGCTGCGCCGGCTGCCGGCCAGGCAAGCCGCATTGACGGAAGAGGGCAGGTAATGGACGACAGCGACGCGGTAGTGGAACATCAGGCGCCGGTCTGGGCGGTTTTTGGTGACTTAATGTCGAGCTTGCTCGGTGCCTTTGTGCTGATCCTGGTAGGCGTCGTGGTCGTCCAGATGGAATTGGCATCGCGCCTGCAAGACGAGGTGAAGAAGCGCCAAGTCGAGGAGCAGCGCCGCATTAGCCTCGAAAAGGCGCTGGCGGTGCCACTGGCCTCGGGGCGTATCACCTTGAACAACGGGCGCATCGGTATCAGCGGTCAGGTGCTGTTCGCACTCAACTCAGATCAGCTGCAGCCCGAAGGCCGGCAGCTACTGCATAGCTTGGTCACACCGCTCAAGGCATATCTCACCGCGCGCGGTGAAATGCTCATGGTGAGCGGGTTTACCGATGACAAACCCGTCCGCGGCGGTCCCTTCGCTGACAACTGGGAATTGTCGGCCCAGCGCGCTCTGACAGTTACCCGCACCCTTGTCGAGGAGGGAATGCCGTCTTCCATGGTGTTTGCGGCAGCCTTCGGTTCCGAGCAGCCGGTCAGGCCCAACACCAATGACACTGCGCGAGCGCAGAACCGGCGGGTCGAGATGGCGCCGGTGCCGAAAACTCAAAATGCCATACATGCCGCTTCATGATTGCGCCGGCCAAAACGGAATTTGAAGAGGTATCCCGGACGTTCTCCGTTGACGCCGGCGTGCTGATCGACTCGCTGCGTGCGGCAGGCGCACAGCGGTTTGATGCAGTGCGCCTGCACTATCTTGAAGTGCTGGCCCGACGCGCCAGTGCGCATCAGGGAAGCATCAGGCGTATGCTCGACGCCAGGCTGTCGCAAGCGCTAGCGGCGTTTCAGGAACGCTTTACCCAGGCATACAGCGAGGCAGTCGAAGCCATTGCTCGATGTGTGCTGCATCATCCGCATTCGGCCAACGAATTGCAGCAGCTTCTTGTCGCCGGCAATTTCAAAGATGTCAGACGAAAAATCGCCACCCTGAAAGCAGGTGAACAAGCATCATTGGGTGCGCTTGTGCGGCAGCTGGAACACCATGCCCCGGATAATGCCAGCACGCATCTGGCCGGGGGGGCGGTTGCTCGCCCTGAACTGAAGACCCTGCGGGAATTCAGAAGTACCTGGTCAAAGCTAAGCATCGACAAACAACTTGCGCAGGCACTTGAGCAGGCCCCAACCAATGCCGGCCCGATCAATTCCCACATGCTGGTGCTACGCTCACTGGCATTGATGCGCGATATTTCGCCTGATTATTTGAACCGGTTCATGTCGTACGCAGATACCTTGTTATGTCTTGACCATGGCGAGAAGGAACCACCGGCCATTGTGAAAAAGCGTCCGGCAGTGAAGCGGGCTCGGAAATGAAAGTGGATAGCGACTTTGGTGGTTTGGTGCAGTACACACCTGACAGTGAGCAGATACAAATTTGTGAGTCCGCAAACACGGCTACTTCCTTTATTGCATCTACGCAAGCCATCGATGCGGAAAGCTAGAAATTGCACGGCGATGCGCATGCATGCGTAAGGAAGACCTTGAGTGCAAAGCGCGAATTGCTTGCTGCTTTGGCGCATACGTTGCTGAAGAAGAAAACACTTGACCGTGCGACGCTGGACGGCGTGCTCAATGAGCGTGGTGCACGGGTAATTCGACGTGCAGGAAGCGCGAATTATTGAGGATGTGGCAGGCGTTGCATAAACAGTTTCCACATGGCCGATCCGTATTTTTCCTCATTTGGCGTCCTTTGCGTCATATCAAAGTAACTATCTTGGCGACCGGCGCATTATGAATAACAGTACGCTAAACACGTAGTGAGCCATGAACCAATGCGATGTTGCTCTCTGCAATCCAGTGCGCACCGCCACCGGTACTGATGGCGGCAGCTTGAAGGAGTCGGCGCGGCTGCCATCTGCGAGACGCTTAAGCGATCGCGCTTAGCTACACGGCCGAGATATTCCATGCGGCATGACGGTTTGAAACGAGGCCTTGTCACGCCATGTATCGACGGCAGACAGGAGATTGCGCTGGCGTTGGAAAGTATCTAAGACATTTCACTTGTCCTATGACCGTACCACCGTCCCGGCCTCATCCAAACGATAGTTTTTATCATCTGGCCCATGTTCCGCTGACCGGACATGCTTGCCAGGGACTCGCCTGCTTTGCCGCGCGCAACAATGCGCCACAACGCTGGCAACAGGCGCAGGCCAGAACGCCGCCGCTATTTTGTCTCGGCAAGTGCTATCAGGGACCAGCGGTAGTCGATGAAGATACGCGACCCGGCATCGAGGTGCTATCGCGCCACGCGGTACTACTTGCCAATGTCGTAAAAGGCGGCGTACGCAATCTCGCCGCATATGAAGCGAATGGCGGCGGCCAGGCGCTACGTCGGGCGCTGACAATGCCCCGCGCTGCGCTCGTCGACCTGATCGCCGATTCCGGTTTGCGCGGGCGCGGCGGCGCAGGCTTTCCTACCGGGCGCAAATGGGCCGCAGTCGCGTCATCGACTGCGCCGCGCAAATACGTTATTGCCAATGCCGACGAGGGAGACCCCGGCGCATTCAGCGACCGCCTGCTGATGGAAGACGATCCGTTTCGCCTGATCGAGGCGATGGCGATCGCGTCGTTCGCGGTCGGTGCGGAACAAGGCGTGATCTACCTGCGCAAAGAATATCCGCGGGCTCGGGAAGCGCTGGAATCGGCGCTGCAGCAGGCGCGGGATGCCGGATGGCTGGGGCCGCAAGTGCTTGGGTCACCACATCGCTTTTCGCTGGAACTGCATATAGGCCAGGGTAGTTACGTTTGCGGCGAAGAAACCGCGATGCTCAATTCCATCGAAGGACGGCGGCCGGAAGTGCGCCTGCGTCCGCCGCAAATCACGGCTCAGGGTTTGTTCGGTGCGCCTACGTTGGTCAACAATGTCGAAACGCTCTGTGCGGTACCCTGGATTGTGACGCATGGCGCGCAACAGTATGCCGCGTTAGGTACGCCGGCCAGTCGCGGCACCAAGCTGCTGTCACTGAACTCGCTGTTCCGCCGCCCCGGCCTGTACGAAGTGGAATTCGGCATGCCGCTGCGGCACATCGTCGAGCAGGTCGGCGGTGGCTTACAACGTGGCCGGTTGCTGGGCGTGATGGTTGGCGGGCCGCTGGCCGGAATGGTTCCGCCATCGCTGCTCGACACGCCGTTCTGCCATGAAGAATTGCAACGGATCGGTTGCGCGGTTGGACATGGCGGCGTGATCGCATTCGCTGATGACACCTCGATTGCCGAGCTGATAGCGGAAGTGTTTCGCTTTGGCGCGCTGGAATCCTGCGGAAAATGCACACCCTGTCACTTCGGCAGCCCGGAACTGGCGCGCATGTTCCGGGCAGTGGTCGGCGGCGAGCGTATCAGCAGCGAGCGCTGGCATGCATTGATCGATACATTGGCCGCCACCAGCCTGTGCGGGCACGGCCGAGGTTTGGCCGAATTTGCCCGCGCAATCGAGCGCCACTATTCCGAGGAATTGGCAAGATGCTTCGCGTAACGCTTGACGGCATACCTCATGAGTGCCCCGGCAATACGACGATTCTGCAGGTGATACGGGCTGCGGGGCATGATATTCCCGCCTTATGCAATGACGAGCGCTTGCAGCCTGCCGGGGCCTGCAGGCTATGCATGGTTGAAGTCGATGGCAAGCCCCTGCCAGTCGCGAGCTGCGCGACGCCGGTGGAGGAGGGCATGGCAATTCGCACCGATACGCCTGCGCTCGTGGCACTGCGCCACACCAATCTGTCACTGCTCGCCGCGCACTATCCGGCCGATGCCGTTGCGCGGGAACCGGCGCATCCTTTTCATCGCTTGCTGGCAGAGCATGGCGTGACGCCTGGCAACCAGGCGCGTGAACCGCTGTTTCATGACGATAGCCATCCCTACCTGGGCGTCGACATGGATCGCTGCATTAATTGCTATCGCTGCGTGCGCATCTGCGACGAAGTGCAAGGCCAGTTAGTGTGGTGGACCTGGCAGCGTGGCGAACACACTCATGTCGCACCGGACGGCCCCACGCTGCAGGAAGGTGGTTGCGTGGCGTGCGGTGCCTGCGTCGACAGTTGCCCCAGCGGCGCACTGTTCGACAAGCGCAGCATGAATACGCCGGACCACTGGACTCGCAGCACCTGCGTGTACTGCGGCGTCGGCTGCCAGATGGACGTTGGCAGCCGCGACGGGCGCATCGTGCAGGTGCGACCCGCTGCCAGTCCGGTCAATCGCGGACATCTCTGTTCCAAGGGCCGCTATGCGTTCGAGTTCGCGCATGCGCCGGACCGCATCACGACGCCCATGCTGCGCGAAAACGGTGAATGGCGCGCTGCAAGCTGGGGTGAGGCGCTCGACTATACGGCGGCAAGGCTGCGCGAGATCGGCGCGCGCCATGGGCCCGATACCCTCGGCATGCTCGGTTCGGCCCGCGCCAGCAACGAGGAGAACTACTTGGCGCAGAAGTTTGCCCGCGTCGTGCTCGGAACCAACAACGTCGATTGCTGCGCCCGTGTCTGCCATACACCATCGGCCAAGGCACTCAAGAGCATGCTGGGCACCGGTGCCGCCACCAATTCCTTCGACGATATCGAACATGCGCAAAGCTTCCTGTTGTGCGGCTGCAATCCGACCGAAAATCACCCAATAGTCGGTGCCCGCATCAAGCAGGCGGTACGCAAGGGGGCGCAGTTGATCGTGATCGATCCGCGCCGCATCGAACTGGCCGACTATGCGACCTTGCATTTGCCAGTGCGGCCTGGCCACAACGTGGCGCTATTCAATGCGATGGCGGCTACGATCATCGAGGAAGGGCTGCTGGACAATGAATTTGCGGCGCAGCGTGTCGATGGAATCGATGCATTTGCGGACTTCGTCAGCGCCTATGCGCCCGAAGTGGTCGCCGATGCCTGCGGGGTGCCCGCCGAAACCATCCGTGCCGCAGCGCGCCTGTATGCCACCAGCAAGCCGGCGATGTGCTTTCATGGATTGGGCGTGACCGAACATGTGCAGGGCACCGAAGGTGTGATGGCACTGATCAATCTCGCGCTGCTGACCGGGAATCTGGGCAAGCAGGGCAGCGGCATCAATCCTTTGCGCGGACAGAACAACGTGCAAGGGGCGGCGCAAATGGGATGCGACCCAAATTCGCTGACCGGTGCGCAAGCCATCCCCGATGCGGGGGCAAAATTCGAAGCCGTATGGCAGGTGCCGATTCCGCAAAGTCATGGCCTCGACCTGCTATCAATGATGGATACGGCGGCGGCTGGCCGCTTCAAGGCCTTGTGGGCATTCGGCTACGATATTTACCTGTCGCTCGCCAATGCCAGCCAGACCGCGCAGGCCTTGCAGTCACTGGAACTGGTGGTGATCCAGGACCTGTTCATGAACGAAACCGCGCGCGCATTCGGCCATGTATTCCTGCCGGCCGCCAGTGTATTCGAGAAAGACGGCACCTTCATGAATTCCGACCGGCGCGTGCAGCGCATCCGCCGGGCTATCGAGCCGATCGGCGAATCGCGGCCCGACTGGTGGATCCTCCAGCAGGTGGCGCAACGCATGGGCCATGCGCAAGGTTTTTCTTTCGATGGCCCGCAGGCGATCTGGGAGGAAGTCAGATTGCTTTGGCCGGCGGGCGCCGGCCTCTCCTATGCGCGGCTGGAAAACGAAAGCATCAACTGGCCTTGCCCGAGCGAAGACCATCCCGGCACGCCGGTGCTGCACGGCGAGCGCTTTCCGATCGGGCAACGCGCGACACTGGCATGCATTCCATCCCTGCTGAGCGGCGACCAGTGCGATGCCGATTATCCGCTGCTGCTCACCACCGGACGCACGCTCTATCATTTCAATGCCGGCACGATGACCTACCGCACGCCCAACGCCGTGCTGCAAGCTTCCGATACGCTCGACATGGCGGTCAGCGATGCGCGGCGACTGGGTCTGCATGATGGCGAGCTGGTGCGACTGAGCAGCCGCTATGGCAGTGCCGTTCTGCCGTTGCGCATCACCGATACCGTCGGATCGGGGGAATTGTTCGCCAGCTTTCATCGGCCTGATCTGTTGATCAATCGTGTGACATCACCTTACCGCGACCGATTGGTCAAATCGCCGGAGTACAAGGTCACGGCGGTGCGCGTCACCAAGGCGGGGTTAGCAGATCAACTTATCTCGACTAATAAACATGTTGTTGGCGATACCACTCTGAGAACTCCGCCGCAGGGAGGGGGCGGCTGAACCAATAACCCTGCGCTTGGTCGCAGCCGTAGTTTTTCAGGTAACGCAGAGCATCTGCGGACTCGATACCTTCACCGACCACTTCCAGTTTCAGGCTGCGTCCCAGCGCGATGATCGCTTCAGTCACAGCCTTGCTCGCCTGGTCGCTCCCGATCCGTTTCACGAACGACTGGTCAACTTTCAGCTTGTCGAGTGGCAGGCTGCTCAGATGACTCAGGCTGGAATATCCAGTTCCAAAATCGTCGAGAGCCACTTTCACCCCGAGGGATTTAATTCTGTTCAGAATTGCCACCGCCTCGTCCAGATTCTGCATGACTGCACTTTCAGTAACCTCGACTTGCACGCAAGCGGGATCGATCTCTGTATCTGCAATGATTTGCCTCAGTCTCTCGGCAAAGCCCTTTTCTCTAAACTGAAGTGGGGAAACGTTGATAGCGACGGATATCTGCAATCCTTCATTCCGCCAGACCTCGCACTGACGACAGGCCTCTGTCGCAACCCACGCGCCCAGATCGCTAATTAACCCAGCCGATTCGGCAACGGGTATGAAGGTCTGCGGCCCCACGATTCTTGGATCATTGTCTGCCAGACGCACTAAAGCTTCAGCGTAGACCAAATTCCCACTCTTGATATCCATGACGGGCTGGTAGTGCAGTTCTAGCCTGCCATGCTTGATCGCATTCTTCAATCTCGCTTCAAGCGAATAGGCTTCATCAGCGCGCTGGTTGAGTTCATGCGTGTATATCTGGTAGGTAGCTCGGCCAGACTGCTTGGCTTGATACATCGCCAGGTCGGCAGCATGGAGCAGGGCGCCTACATCAGTAGCATGTTCCGGGTAGTAGCTGATGCCAATTGAAGGAGAAAGAGACAACTCCAATGTATCAATCAGGATTGGGCGACTAATACTATCCACTACGTGTCTGGCAGCGACAGATGCCAGGTGAAAATCCGACGCGAGATGCGGAAGAATGATGACGAACTCATCGCCACCCAGGCGTCCAACAAGATCCTCTTTGCGCGTGCAGCCGACCAGTCGCGTACTCACTTCCTGAAGGACACGGTCACCAACCTCATGTCCGTACATATCATTGATTGGCTTGAAGCGGTCGAGGTCGATAAATAGCAGCGCGCCTTGTCCATGATTGCGGTGTGCTGCGGCGAGCAAATGTCCGCCGTACTCAAATACAAGCGCACGGTTCGGCAATCCGGTCAATGGATCATGCAGCGCTGCCTCACGCGCACGCTGTTCAGCAAGCTTGCGCGCTTGGATGTCGGTATGGGTGCCGACCATGCGTGTCGCTTTCCCATGCGGATCGCGCCCGGCGGCAGTCCCTTGGCAGAGCAGCCAGCGCCAGGTGCCATTCTGGTGACGGAAGCGAGCTTCGGTGGAATAATTGTCCCGAAGGCCGTTGATGACCTCATTGAACATCTGCGACACGCCTTGCCGGTCTTCCTCATGCATGAGCGCAAACCACTGTGGAAGCGTACTTAAAGCGTCCGGCTCGTAGCCCAGCATCGTGAAGAGACGGTTATCTGCAGAGAGGATCTTCCCGGTTGGAACGTGTACCTCCCATACCGCCGTATCCGCCGCT
>DATFAZ010000165.1:0-3014 GCA_035254105.1 Noviherbaspirillum sp.
ACCACGGAACCAACCACCATCGGCTGACCATTACCGATGAAGATGTTGTAGCTGTTGCCATCCTTGGTAGCCGTTACCTTGGTTTCCTTGCTCAACTCTCCGATCAGGTAATCACGCTTGTCGAGGAGATCATTAGGCAACTGCCCGGTTCCACTATCTGCTGCAGTGATCGCCTTGTTCAAATCTGCGATCTGCTGCGCAAACGAGTTGATGGCCGATACACTAGTCGATAATTCACTATTCACCGAGCCACGGAGCTCGCGCAATTGTCCATCCAGACTCTGGAAGCGGGATGCCATTGATTCACCAGCCGCCAGCATGGAGCCACGAGCTTCCGGATTAGCTGCCAAATTCTGTACACTTTTGAAGAAGTCCTGCAATACCGGCGACAGACCAGAAGTCGGATCAGCCATCAAATTATTGATCCGGTTAGCCTGAGCATAATGACTGCTCAGTTCACCGTTCTTGGTCTGCGTTGTTCGTATCTGCGCCCCAAGATATTCATTGTAGACACGGCGGACTGAAATGACCTCGGTGCCCTTACCAATGAATCCCCCCCCCTCATCTTGCCCGCCAATCGCCGCCTGCAGCACAAGCTGACGGTTGTAGCCGGGTGTCTTCTGGTTGGCAATGTTGTGCGCAGTTGTGGCAAGTCCCTGCTGTGCAGCGTTAAGGGCACTATTGGCGGTGCTGAGGATATTGGCCATGATTTTTTCCCTGATACCGAGGAGCCGTGATGTCTATATCAACGGCGGTCCGGCGAAAAACTTTAGTCCGGATCAAAAAGAGTTACTTGTTACCGGCGCTTGAAGTTCAATTGATTATCAAGCTGATAAGTTTTGCGTAATGATGCGAGTCAGCTTGGCAGCATATTGAGGATCGGTTGCATATCCGGCACGTTGCAACCCTTGAGCGAAACTGTTGAGGTCGGTCGCGTTCGCCAGTACGCTTTCATAACGTGGATTATTTCGCAACAAATTGGCATAGTCGCGGAAAGAATCGGCATAGGAATCATAGGCGCGAAATTTTTCTATGCGCTTTTGCGGCACGCCATTCACATATTCGGTCGTTACAGCTTCGACAACCTTGCCCTTCCAGCCGCCGGTCGCCTTGATACCGAACAGGTTATGGCTAGTGGCGCCATCGACGCCACGGATTTCCCGTTTACCCCAGCCGCTTTCCAGCGCGGCCTGCCCCAGCATGAACTTAGCGGGAATGCCGGTCGTGCGGCTGGCTTCTTCCGCATGCGCACCCAAGCGATCCTGGAACGCTTGAATATGGGCCGGTTGTGATGAATCCGTCCTAGTACCGGCAACCGACAGATTATTCTGCGGTAGCGTCGCAGACTGCCAAGGGTTGAATCGCCGCGCATCAAGACTTGCCGCATCAGGAACACCGGGAGATGATCCATCGTCGGTCGGCAGGCTTTGAGGAGAAAGCGTATTCGACAACTGGCGAACCAATACTTCAGCCAGGCCAACGCCGCGGTTGGACAATTGCTGGCTCATTTGCTGGTCCAGCATCGACGTATACATGCGACTCTGGTCGTTATCGAAAATACTGTCTTGCGGTGTCGCCTCGCGCATGCTCTTCATGATCATGTTCATGAAGAGCGCCTCGAACTGCTTGGCAGCGGTCTTCAGCGCTTCCGGCGAATTCTGGCGCGCTGCCTGACGCAGCGAGTCGAGTCCCTTCGAATCGATTGCAAGATTGTCGGCAGAATTGAGTCGGTTAACCATCGTCGTCAGATCACCTCGAGTTCGGCTCGCAAGGAACCGGCAGCCTTCATCGCCTGAAGAATCGCTACCAGATCCTGTGGCGTAGCACCGATGGCATTAAGCGCCTTGATTACATCGGCGAGAGACGTGCCTTGTTTTAACAGGAGTACCTGGCCCGGCTCCTTCTTGATATCGATTTGCGATGCCTGGGTTACAACCGTTTGTCCGCTGGAGAACGGCGCCGGCTGGCTGATCACCGGTTCAGAATTGATTATCACGGACAGGTTGCCATGGGAGACCGCGCAGCTATCAAGGGTGACAGCCTGGTTCATCACTACCGAACCGGTGCGCGCGTTGAGAATAACCTTGGCGGCCATTTGTGCCGGGGTGATGCTAAGGCTTTCCAGCGCGCCGAGAAAGGACACACGTTCATCGGTGCTCGTCGGTGCGCGCACCCTGATCACCCGGCCATCCTGTGCCGCTGCAGTATTGGCGCCGAAGCGCTTGTTGACAGCATCGACCACCTTGCTCGCAGTCGAGAAGTCGGTGTCGTTCAATTCCAGAAAAATTGCGTCACCCTGCCCTAGCTCAGTCTGTACCGCACGTTCCACAGTCGCGCCTGACGAAATGCGGCCCACGCTCAGATGGTTGACTTGTGTCTTGCTGCCATTGGCAGAAGCGCCAACACCGCCCACCACGACATTGCCTTGTGCAATGCTGTAGATCTGGCCATCCGCACCCTTCAGCGGCGTCATCAGCAATGTGCCGCCACGCAGGCTCTTTGCATTACCCATCGATGAAACTGTCACATCCAGCATCTGGCCTGGTCGCGCAAATGCCGGCAAGGATGCGGTCACAACAACAGCCGCCACGTTCTTCAACTGCATGCTGATGCCGGGCGGCAGATTGACACCCATCTGCTGCAGCATGCTGACCACGCTCTGCACGGTAAACGGTGTTTGCGTCGTCTGGTCGCCGCTGCCGTCTAGGCCCACCACCAAACCGTAGCCCATCAACTGGTTCTGTCGCACGCCCTGAATGCTGGCAATATCCTTGATGCGTTCGGCCTGAGCAGAAGCAGGTGCCAGCAAGGTGCCGGCACACAGGAGTAATGCGGAGAACAGTTTCAGTGACGCAGGCATAGTGACGTTCATAAGGACCATATGATCGATTACAACGGTAGTACGCTCAGGAAAAAGCGCGTGAGCATCGCCATCATTTGCGCCTTGTCGATTCTGCTGTTGGTACGGTATTCGGCTCTTACGTCTGCAATTTGCGTCGACGAAACAACGTTAC
>DATFAZ010000166.1:0-6326 GCA_035254105.1 Noviherbaspirillum sp.
CGAAGTCGCTCACCTCGCCAGCGGGCGCGACATGCAGTTGGCCGTGGGCGACACACTGACACTGCACAGCGGCCAGGCAATCGGGCTGCTGGCCGGCGCGGTGAGCGCCGGCGAAGACAACACTGGCATCAAGCTGTATGCGGGTCAGGGCGATGTGGAATTGCAGGCGCAAAGTGGCGAGATAAGGCTGGCGGCGAAGGAACTGGTGACGCTGGCGAGCGTGAGCAGCCATGTCGATTTCGCCGCCGCCAAGAGCATCACGCTGTGCACGGAGGGTGGCGCGAGCTTGACGATTGAAGGCGGGAACATCACGTTCGCCTGTCCGGGAACGATTTCGATCAAGGGGACGAGCAAGAGTTTTGCGGGGCCGGCGAGGATGAATCCGCAACTTCCCGAGTTGCCCGTCAGCGATGCGCCTCATACAAGAAAATTCGTGCTCCATGGACTGGATGGAATACCAATCGAAGGCGCGCATGTCGCCGTATTCGATTCCTTCGAAAGAACTCGGATATGGTCGAGTGAGCTCGCACCAAACGGGCACTCCCGCCTTATGCCAGAGCAAAACACGCCCGACCAGTACGCCGCAGTGATCGGACTCAAGGAAAGTATCTTTCACTTCTACGACACGCATGAGGATTTCGCCGAAGACGACGATGAAGTGTTCGAAGACGAACACCATGATCGCCATGGCGAATAACCAGGAGAATCAGACATGGAAGGCCGCTACTACACCGTCAAGCGAGGTGACTCTTTATGGGGAATCGCCAAACATTTTGGCTACAGCGTCGAACAGTTGGCTGCACGCAACGGCTTGACAGGGAAACGAAAGAAATTGATCGGCATCGGCCAGAGAATCTATCTGCCGGATGGAAAACCGGAGCCGGACTTGTGGCTTGACGTAAAGATTATCGGCTTGAGCAGCAAACCCGTAAGGCACGCCAAAATTCGATTGACGCACGACGGCAAGACGTCTGAAGCGAAAACAGACGAGCAAGGCTGGCTGCACGCACTCTCCATTCAGGATCACGCCAAGGGCTTGAAAATTGAATTTGAAAACATCGAAGGAAAATGGCAATCAATCTTCGACGCGGAGATCCTTCCCTTAGGAGAAAAACTCCTGCAAATCAATATCGGCACCGATTTGCTGAAAAACCGAACCGCGCGCAAAGCCGGCCCGACAATCATTCCGGATAAACGTATCGGAGCTGATATCAAACAGCGAACGCCCCAGCCTACTGCCGCAACCAAGTCGTCTCGACCTATACCGGATCTGCCGGCCGCTCCGCTAAAAATGGATTCGCGCACGGACGACGGTGTCCCCGCAACGATCGTCGCCCCATTGTTCGTGAGCGAAAACCTTTATCTCCAAAAGGGAAATGAGAAATTTCGGCAGGCAATTATTGAGTCGGCCAAACACTACCATTTCACTCCGCATGCGCTTGCCGCGATTATTCATGCTGAAGCGGCGAAGGGAGCAGGTGAAGGCTGGAAGGAAGCGTCTGCCGCGGGTGGCTCTTCAGCGCGAGGGCTCGGGCAGTTCTTGTCTGCTGCCTGGTTTCAATACATCGCAAAGCCCGGAACGCTGGGCAACGCCGAGGCACTAAAACTAACCGGGGCAACCAAATTGGAAGCCGAAGCCGGCAGTCTCTATCAGGTCGCCGGCTCGAAAAAAAATGAGATCGGCGCGACGATGCGAACAACCATTCTGAGCTGGCGCGATCACGGAGGATATTCAATCGATGCGATTGGTGCATATGCACAAGATAATCTTTTCCACCTCAAGAAGCATGGCATTGATGCTACCAATTTGCCTCCCGATGAACAGGTCAAGGTTGCTTACATAATGCATCATGAAGGGCCGCGAGACGGACTGCTATACCTGCAGGGAAAACTGGGAAAAACTCAATCATCCAAACCCGATAACGTGCAAGAAAAACTCATCAGCCAATTCAGGACAAAAAAAGATGATGGAACAGCCAAAGCGAAGGCACTAGCCGACCGGTTTGGCGGCGACTATGTGAAGGCCTATTATTATTTTCTGGCGAACCATACTGAAACAATGGTTCAGACAAAGAATTTCATGCTGAAGCGTGCAGGATTTAAAGAACGCTCTGTCTACGATATCGTTCATGCCGTTACAGGCATCACTATTGAGAAACCAGTTGATAAATCCCCAGGCCTTCAAAGCACGACCAAAACAGAACCGCCCGCCTCACAAAACAAAATCGAAAAAAACGAAGAAGTTTTACCAACGCTTGGTGTAGGCGGTAACCCCTGTTGGATCGATCCGTTGGATCAATGCGCCATTCGAGTAGGCGGATATAGCGACAGCGAAAGCAATCCAGAGAGCGCTCGTAGGAAATCATCGTTTGGTGGGCGCGGCGGAAGGCACACAGGAATTGATTTATGTGCAGTTCCTGGCACTCCTGTTAAAGCGGTTGCCAACGGCGAGATCATTTATGCTCGCCCTGGCGCAAACTACGGAAACGTAATCTTGCTGAAGGTGAACGTCAACGACCTTCCGCCGCCTCAAAAGCAATACGTCGAAAGCATTAATCCGAAAGTGCAAGACAATACTGTGTATTTCATGTATGCACACTTAAGCGAATTAAGCGTGACAATCAGCGGCAAGCAACCGGCTATCGTCAACGCGGGGAAGATCATAGGAAAGAGCGGTGACACCGGAAATGCCAAGGGGATGATTGCCGTCGGCCCCTACCGCGCCGAGAAATATGGGGCGCATCTTCATTTTGAAGCTCGTCGTAGCTCAAGCCTAAGAAAAGGTGAAGGGAAATGTTTTGATCCAAAACCATTTCTAAATCATTGCGATTAACAAACACAACTGTTTACCGAAATCATGCGCACCACTCCCAAGAAATTTTGTTTTGTTCTCGCGGCCACTGTATTGAGTGCAGCAGCCTCATTCGCTTCATCACAAAACCCTCAGCCACAAAAGGTTTACACGGAAAAAGAGCGACTCGCTGAAGAAGCAAGAATTCGCAAGGACATTGAGGAAAAACTTGATTGGCGAAACAGAACAAAAGAAACGCTTGATGACTACGACGATGCACATCGAATGTTGTATGGCACATTGAACGAGTCCATTCTGCTGCATCAAGCCACTGGCGAACGATTCGGCATCTTCGAGTCGATCAACGAGAAGACACATACCAAGAGATTGGAAATCCGTCTGCATGAAAAGAACAAGCTGACGGACCGGTTCCTCTCCGGTGCTGTGTATTGCGATACTCCGGCTATTTCAGCAGATAAAGTCACGACAAAGTTTGTTCTCTACCGGGAGGTTTGCTATCGGAATAATGTGCCGAGTCACACGCTATATCTCTTCGATTACGCCAGCCGCAACTTGTATTGGGTTTATACCAATGAAGTTACCTATTCAAGAAAGCCCACCGTCGAGTATCAAAATGGCGCATACACCATACGCTGGAATGTTAGGGTAACTGGGAGTACCAGCGACAGCCGAGTTGTTCGACATTTCAAGATCTCCAAGGACACCAACGGGGAGTGGAGCGTTAAAGATCTGCCACCGATCAATGATGAAACTGATGGCGCCACTCCCGTAGAAAAACTACCTGTCAAGAGTGCCTATGATTTACCTGCCTTCGTGACGGCGTGGGGAAAGCGCTGAAGTTGAAGGAATCATGAAGGATCTTCGTCATATACGACTTACTTCGCTCTTGGGTATTTACTTGTTACTTCCATCCATCGCGTCGACGGAAGTCAAAATTTTTTAATGTTTCCAGATTCGCCCGCAGACGGCGCTGGTAGCTGTGGTAGTGATCGAGAATGGCGATTAGTCATCCACTACTCGTTAGATGGAGGAAAAAAATTTGACTATTTCCGTTCATGGTTTTTGAGTACCGATCTAAAAGAAGCATTTGAAAAATCCAAACACATTACGGTGACACTGAAAGGCAATCAAATGTTTTTGGGAAATGATATCTACGCATTTTCCCATGACCTACATAAGGGCATGACAGGTGCAGGAAATGTTGTTGAAGGTGGGCCAAAGCTGTACCCCACGCTAAAACACCTTCCGGCCAGGATCACATCACTTGCGACGACAACATTCGACCGAAAGAAATCACAAAGTAAGGATGACGTGCCCTTTCACTCACTGCAATTCCGGCGGAAGAATATTGCGAGGCCATCTAGGCCTTCTGCGCACAGAGTGACCTCAAGCCGCTAAGACCGTGATTTCCAGTTGGCATAAACAACACTGCTCTCTGTCGAGCAATATCGTGTCCCGCCCTGATTTCTGCTCATTATTTCTTATTAAATAAAGCGAGTACCGTCGTTGCTGACTAATGTACGCGCACCATCACGATGAATGGGATGAGCGCAATAGCGCGCGCAAGATCTTGCCCGTCTTCTTACACAGGATCGCGATAATGAAGTATTCAATGCAACGGCGATTACTGCCTTCCGTCGTCGGCTACGTGCCGCTACTGGCGGCAGTAATGTTGAATGGATGTCAGAAACAGGAGCCGGCGCCTCAATCTTCAAGCCTGAAGCGAGAGGTATTAATGGGTGTCGCGTTTCCAGGATGGCAGCCGGTAGAAGAAAAAATGCGACAGATGGTCGTGCTGCCGATGCCAAGCGATACAGGAAATGAAATTGCTCAGAAGGTGCAAGCGCGTGTAGAGCCGATCTATGTTGTCAAACTTGACGAACAGCATGCCATCATGCTCACACACAGTCTACCTCTTGATGATAGCGGTGAACTGATGGTCTGCCATGCGTGCAGCAATTATGTAGGTGCCTACTTCTTTACCCGCGACGGAGCCGGATGGCGCATGAGTGCGCGCCAAGATAGTGCGGCACGAGTTGGGCTGGAAGGCTATCTCGGCAAGACTGAGATCGTCGAATTCGGCCGTCGAAACTACGCGTTCGCAGCCGAGTGGGCAAGCTGCTGGCAGGGAACCTGCGGCTCCTGGCTTGTGCTTCTGGGCCTTAAGCCCGACCAGGCAAAAATTCTAGCTAAAGGCATCCCCACAGCCGCTCGGAACACGGGGTCGTATCCGGCGTGCGATGAAACAACGGCGGATAAATCAAAAACCGAGACGGTCGACTCAGAACCGGAGCAAACATGTTTTGAGTTCGCAAGCACATGGAAGCCTAGCGGAGAGCGGATGACGGTGCATTTTAGAGGCATGACCTGGGACACAGGAAAAAAACACCTTCCCGTGGTAATCGATGAAGTTGCAATCTATCGGATCGAGAACGGAAAATTTACCTTAGAAACCGGAAAAAATCCGGTGCCGAAGCTGTAACTGAGGCTTACCGGTTAATGCCGGATCCTCGACCGGGTCGATGCCAGCATGATCAAGATGACAGCGACCAATGCCGTACCCCCACCTCACTCACTCGCCACCCTATTCGCCAATAACACCACACTGTGCCCCTGCACCTCGATCGTCGGCTCTTCCACAATATGCGTCGCGGCCTCCGGTACCGCGCTATTGATCAGCAGATGCCAACGGACGTCAGACGACGGGAAGCTGAATCGAATCGGTTCAGGCCCACCGTTGATGAACATCAGCACTAGCTCCAGCTCTCCATCGACGGCGACGCCCGCCCGCCGCACCGACAGCGCGCGCGCTTCGGAGTTCTGCCATGCCTCTTCCGACAGGCCATGGCCCTGTTCGTCGAACCAGGCGATGTCCGGTACGCCAGGTGCGACTTCCTGGCCATGCAGGAAGCATCGTGACTGCAGCAGGGCGAAGCAGTGGCGCAGCTCCGCGAGGCGTCCGACGTAGGCGGTCAGCGATTGCCCCTCCGGCCTTGTCGCTGCCTTCCAGTCCACCCAGGAAATTGCATTGTCCTGGCAATAGGCATTGTTGTTGCCTTGTTGCGTGCGTCCGAATTCGTCGCCGGCGAGCAGCATCGGCGTGCCTTGCGCGAACAGAAGCGTGGCCAGCATGGCGCGCTTCACCTTGTCGCGCAGTTCCCGGATTGCGGGATCGTCACTCGCGCCTTCCGTGCCCCAGTTCGCGCTGTGGTTTTCGCTATGCCCGTCGTTGTTGTCTTCACCGTTGGCTTCGTTGTGCTTCTGCGCATAGCTGACCAGATCCTGCAGCGTGAAGCCGTCATGCGAGGTCACGAAGTTGATGGATGCCCACGGCTTGCGGTGGCGCCGGTCGAACATGTCGGCCGAGCCGCTCAGGCGCTTGGCGAGTTCGGGCCGCTGTCCGGCGTCGCCGCGCCAGAACTGCCGGACGCAGTCGCGGAACTTGTCGTTCCATTCGGCGAAGCGCGGCGGGTGGTTGCCGAGCTGGTAGCCGCCGAGGCCGACGTCCCAGGGC
>DATFAZ010000167.1:0-41714 GCA_035254105.1 Noviherbaspirillum sp.
GCTCCGCCCGATCCAGTTGCGCTGCATCGTGGTGACGCGCTCGGGCCAGGCGCCGAGCTGCCCGAGCCCGGCCAGGAGGGAGTCGGCGTAGGCGGTGATGCGGAAGGCCCACTCCGGGATCTGCTTCTCCACCACCGGCGAGCCGCAGCGCTCGCACTGGTTCCCGTCCACCACCTGCTCGTTGGCGATGACCGTGAGGCAGCCGGTGCACCAGTTGGCCTTGCCGGTGCGCCGGTAGACCAGGCCGCGCTCCAGCATCTTGACGAAGAACCACTGGTTCCACCGGTAGTACTCGGGGTCGCAGGTGGCGAGCTCGCGCGACCAGTCGATCGCCAGGCCCATGGCCTGCATCTGCTTCTTCATGTACTCGATGTTCGAGTAGGTCCATTGCGCCGGCGGCACGCCGTTGGCCATTGCCGCATTCTCGGCGGGCATGCCGAACGCATCCCAGCCCATCGGCATCAGCACGTTGTAGCCGCTCATCCGCAGGTAACGATACATCACGTCGTTGATCGTGTAATTGCGCACATGGCCCATGTGCAGCTTGCCGGACGGGTAGGGCAGCATGGAACAGGCATAAAACTTCGGCTTGTCCTTGCCGTTCTTGTCTTTTGCGTGTTCTACGGCCTTGTATGCATCGATTGCGTGCCAGTGGTCTTGCGCCGCTTTTTCGACGTCGCCGGGGAGGTATTTTTCTTGCATGACGGATGAAGCTGAAAAGTGGATGTAAACCAAGCATTATACTGGTTCGCTTCCATCTATTGCGTTGGGTGAAGAGGGGAATTTCGCCGGAAAATCAGCGCAGTACGAGGGTTAAAGCAGGCTTTTCGCCGTTCTCGAGGTAGCGTTCGTTAACCACGGCAATGCAGTCTTCGAGGGCTTCCAGTATGTCTGGCGCGTTCTGGCGCAACATTTTGGATTGCAGAAGCTCGATTTCCAGCATTTCATCCGCACCGAGCACGAATGACGACATGCCATCATCGTCCCGCAGAGTGCCCAGACAGTCCATCCACGCATCCATGTTGCGCCCGTAGAAATCGGGAAAGCCGAAGGCAGACCGGGAAGCGTCGTGAAAGCTTGCCCAGTCGGCAATGCTGCTGCCGTCGAGGCGGACCACGGGCATTATTGCGGTTCCTTCGACTCGGTGACAAATCCGATTTTTGTCATTCCATTGGTCTGCGCCGCAGACATCACTTGCGCAATCACTTCATAGCGCGTCGATTTGTCCGCACGCAGTTGCAGTTCCGGTTGCGGATTTTGCTGCGCGGTCTGCGCCAACTTTATGCCGAGGGCTTTCTGGTCGATCGGATCGTTGTTCCAGAAAATCTTGCCTTCCCCATCGATCGACAGTGAAATCGTTTCCGGTTTTTGTTCTGCGGCTGCTGCTTGCGCGCTCGGCAGATCGAGCTTGATTGCGTGCGTAAACAATGGCGCGGTGATAATGAAGATCACCAGCAGGACCAGCATCACATCGACCATCGGCGTGACATTGATGTCCGCCATCGGCGCATTTTGCTTGTTGTCGTTGAATCCACCAAATGCCATGTCAGCGCTCCCCCCGTTATTTGCCGACGCGCGTGCCGGTCGTCAGATAGGCGTGCAGGTCATGCGCGAACGCGTCCAGCTCTGCCAGCGTTACGCGGTTGACGCGGGTAAATGCGTTATAGGCGAGTACCGCCGGGATCGCCACCACCAAGCCGAGTGCAGTCATGATCAGCGCTTCTCCGACCGGTCCGGCGACCTTGTCGATCTGCATCGTGCCGGCAGTCGAGACTGCCACCAATGCGTGATAAATGCCCCACACCGTGCCGAACAAGCCTACAAACGGCGCGGTGGACCCAACCGAAGCGAGCAGTGTCAGTCCGCTTTCCAGACGCGACGATACGCGATTGATTTCCTGGCGCAAGGTGCGAGTGATGAGTTCGCTCGGATCGATTGCCGCATTGAGCGACCCGGCCTGCGCGGTGACGTTCGCCGCTTCGGCACTCTGTATGGCCAGCGGCGCATAGACGTTTTCGCTATCAGCGTTCTTGACGATGGCGATTGCGTCCGACAGGGTTGGCGCTTTCCAGAATCCGTTCAACGCGGCAGCGCTTCTGCGAATACGAAACGAACTCCACGCCTTTGAAAAAATGTAATACCAACTGACAACTGACATCAACAGCAAGAGATAGGCAACAGTATGCGAAATCGCATCGCCCTGCGCCCAGTAATGTGCAAATCCGAGAGTCTGGTTCATTGTGTGCAAGTAAAAATTAATTGTTTTGAAGTTTAAACGGAATGGCTACCTCATACCACTCGTCAAGTGGCTTGCCATTGACCGTGGCCGGATTGAAGCGCCAGGTTTGCACCGTGGACCTTGCCGAATTGTCGAGAAGGCGATAGCCGCTGGATGACTTGACTTCTACAGCACCTGCCGTGCCGTCGGACTTGACCAGTACTCGCAGCACCACCGTGCCCTGCTCCTCATTAATGCGCGATAGGCGCGGGTAAGGCGGTTTGCGGTTGCTCGCTGCATAGGTGGCTACCGATACACTGGTTTTGGCTGATGGAGCTGGCGTGGCCGGCGTAGTCGGAGCGGGCAGGGTGGAGTCAACCGAAGCGGGCGCGCTCGCTGGTGGCATAGGAGCAGGCTCGGGTTTTGTCGCGGAGGTTACCGCTGGAGGCAGGGTTTGCGGCACCTCCGTTGCGTGCGACTGCAGCTTTGGCTTCTTTTTCGCAGGAGGTCTGTTCTGTGGCGGTTTTATTTCGGCTGGGGGCGTAACCGGTGGCGGTTCGGCCTGAGACGGCACCACGATCGGAGCAGGCGGCGGTGCCGGTACGATCTGGACTGTCAAGGGCGGGGGCGTGACGCTTTCCTGCTTGCCCGACATGCCGATTATCGCCGCCGCAATCAATGCTGCATGCAGCAGCACCGTAGCAGCGAGAGCAACGAAGGAGAACACGCAGCGCATGCAAATTTATCCTGCCGGCGCACTGCCCCGGTATGCTGTTACAGTCCGAGCACGTCCTGCATGTCGTACAAGCCAGTTGTCTTGTCTGCAAGGAAGCGGGCTGCACGCAGGCTGCCGAGCGCGTAGCTGATACGGCTGGAGGATTTGTGCGTGATTTCGATGCGTTCCCCAATGCCGGCAAACAGAACCGTATGGTCTCCCACGATATCGCCGCCGCGAATCGTCGCAAAGCCGATGGACGACGGATCGCGTTCGCCTGTTACGCCTTCGCGCGCATACACGGCCACCTCTTTGAGGTCGCGCCCGAGCGCACCGGCCACGACCTCGCCCATTTTCAGGGCGGTGCCAGATGGGGCATCGACCTTGTGACGATGGTGCGCTTCAATGATTTCGATATCGTAGCCATGCGAAAAGCTCTTCGCGGCCATCTCCAGCAGCTTCAGCGTGACGTTGACGCCAACGCTCATATTGGGCGCGAAAACAATGGCCGTTTTTTTCGCAGCTGCTGCAATGGCTGCCTTGCCGGCGTCATCGAAACCAGTGGTGCCGATGATCATCTTGATGCCGTGGGCTGCACAGTATTCGAGGTGCTTCAGCGTACCTTCCGGGCGCGTGAAATCGATCAGGAACTGGGCATTGGCCAAGGCTTTATCGAGGTCTGCTTCGATCGCGACTCCAGCCGGCTTGCCGAGAAAAGCGGCAGCATCGGTGCCGATACTTGGCGCGGCAGCAACGTCTAGGGCGCCGGCCAGAATGGCATCATCGGCATTGTGGATTGCTTCAACAAGCATGCGGCCCATACGACCGGATGCGCCTGCTACGGCTATTTTCATTTGATTCATGGAGTTCGTATTTATTTGCTTCCCGGTGCGGCACCGGCGATTAATGCAAGATATTCCTGCTCGGTCGGCAGCATGCCACCCTCAATATTTACCAGCCGGTTATCCTTGAAAAACACGGTCACGTGGCTGGAAATGATTTCGCCATTGCCCTTTTTCAGGCGAAATACATAATCCCAGCGATTGCCATGGAAGATGTCGGTCAAAAGGGGCGTACCCAGCACGAAACGCACTTGCTCGGGCGTTACGCCTTCTTTATTGCGCATGCCTTCCTTGAGCTGCGCAACCATTTCACGGGAAATGAAATTGCCTTGCTGAATATCGATACGATACGGCGACAGGAACCTGAATATGCGTTGCATTCTCGTCGGCTCCGTTGTTGCCACTCCACTTTCGGAGGTTGCGGTTGCTGCGACGGCCTTTGTTTCTGGCGGCTGCGCAGGTTTTTCGGCGCTTGCCGCAGACGCAACGGGTTCATCCATCAGGGGATTCTTGGAAGCGCATCCGGTCAGAAAGACGGCAGCAAGGCAAAAAGCACCGGTTAAAACGTATTTGGTGCGAGGGGGCGACATACGCATAAAGGTTTTCAATTCGTTGAGCAATCGGGCCAAAACGCTATATGATAAAGCAGATATCTTCATTGCGATCAAAACATGCCTACTAATCCATCCGAGCTCAAAGCCAGCGGCCTGAAAGCGACCCTGCCCCGACTCAAGATCCTCGATATTTTCCAGAACAGTGCGGTGCGTCACCTGAGTGCGGAAGACGTCTACAAGATTCTGCTTACCGAAAATATGGATGTCGGTTTGGCAACTGTTTACCGTGTACTGACCCAGTTTGAGCAGGCAGGGCTGCTGCACCGTAGCCATTTCGAAACAGGCAAGGCCGTTTTCGAACTCAATGAAGGCTCGCACCATGATCACCTGGTATGCCTTGATTGCGGCAGGGTTGAAGAATTTTTTGATGACGAGATTGAAAAACGTCAGCAAAAGATTGCTAAGGAGCGCGGCTTTGATATTGCGGAACATGCGCTGGCACTGTACGGACATTGCACCAAGGCAGATTGCCCGCATCGCCCCTGATAGATATAAACGTTCCGCGGTTATCTGCTGAAGCAGCCATCGGACTGCCTCAAAAAACAAAAACAAGACTGAACAAAAATAATGTCCTCCGAAACAAGAAGCGCGCCGCGCAAGGCCTTGCGGGCGCACGCTAGAGTTGTCCTGCCAGGAGCGGCTCCCCTGCGTGCAAAAACTATAGATGTATCCATGGGCGGTGTATCTATCATCGTCGCAGAACAAATCCCGGTCGGTCAGAAATGCACGGTTGCATTCGAGGCGCCGTTCAACGGCACTATGGTGCGGGTTGTTGCAGTCGCAAGAATCGTTTACTCGATCCTGAAAGGCACGGACGGATACCGGACCGGAATGCAGTTTGTCGAGATCGATGAGGCCAACAACAGGGCGCTTGCCGGACTGATGTTTTGACCGTGCCCCTCGCAAGCAGGGACGTGTAGAGGATGCGAGAACCTGCGTGCAGTATGCCTCTTCTTGCTGTTCGCGGATAATTCAGGAATGGCTTAGCGCATTCGACAGCAGCTTCGCCGTGATATCGACAATCGGAATCACGCGCTCATAAGCCATGCGGGTCGGGCCGATCACTCCCAGGGTACCAACGATCTTGCCGTTGACTTCATAGGGTGCAGTCACCACGCTCATGGCATCGACCGGCACCAGTTGCGATTCGCCGCCGATGAAAATCTGCACCCCGGTTGCCTTGCTCGATACATCAAGCAGTTGCATCAGGCTGGTTTTCTGTTCGAATAGATCAAACAGCTTGCGCAAGGAGGTCATGTTGGACGCAAGGTCCGTTACGCTCAGCAGATTGCGTTCGCCGGAAATCACGACATCGTCTCCGGTTTCGGCCATTGCATCGCTGCCGGCTTCCACTGCTGCCTGCATCAGGCGCGTCATATCGTCGCGCAACTGGCGTAATTCGCCTTGCAGTCGGGTGCGCACCTCATCGAAGCTGAATCCGGCGTAATTCTGGTTAATGTAGTTGGCAGCCTGCACCAGCTGCGCTGGCGTGTAATCGACATCGGTGAGCAGCAGGCGGTTCTGGACCTCGCTGTTGGGTGCGACGATTACGAGAAGAATGCGTTTTTCGGAAAGGCGCAGGAATTCAATCTGCTGGAATACCGATTCATGCTTGGGCGTCAGCACCACGCCTGCGAACTGCGACAGCGACGACAGTACCTGTGCCGCGTTGGCAATGATCCTGTGCGGAGAATTGGTTTGCGTACGCGGTTGCAGTTTCGATTCCACGGTGGTTTCATCGATCGATTGCACTGTGAGCAATGTATCGACAAATACCCTGTATCCACGCGGTGTCGGGATCCGGCCTGCGGAGGTGTGGGGGCTGGAAACAAACCCCATTTCCTCCAGATCGGCCATGATGTTGCGAATGGTCGCAGGCGACAGGTCCAGTCCGGAAATTTTTGACAATGCCCGTGAGCCGACCGGCTGGCCGTCGGCGATGTATCTTTCGACTAGAGCCTTGAGTAAGGTTTGTGCACGGATATCGAGTTGCATATGGTTATTCTATGCGAGCTGCTATGAGGCGGGCTAGCCTTTGCTGTTGCCCGGTGTTGCTTTCACGCCGGATTGGCCCGCTTCCTATTGTCCGATCTTCAACCATTGGTCAAGTTCATATAGCGTGGTGCAAACCGCATCCGGCCGCACATGGCCGGGCAGGCGTCTTGCCGGTTCGAGTTCCAACCGGTTCATCCATACCCCGCGCAAGCCTGCATTTTGCGCACCTTGCACGTCGAGCAATGGATCGTCGCCGACATACACCGCTTCATGCGGATCTACCTGCAATGCATCGCATGCAGCATGGAAAATTGCTGCATCCGGTTTTGCGCAACCGAAGCGATGGGCGGCGACCGAAGTCTGGAAAAAATGGGCAATACCAATTTCCTGCAAATCCGCCACGCCGTTCGAGATCGAGCCCAGCGCCACCCGCCCTCTCAGGCTAGTCAACATCGGCAATACATCGTCGAACGGAGTAACTTCATTGCGTGCTTTTGAAAAAACGTCCATTGCCTTTTCTACCAGTGCAGGATCCTCGCCACAGTTGAGGAACGCCTCGGTCATTACGGCATGTCGCAATGCCCGCAAATCCAGTTGGTAGACCGGATCCGTTGCCATTAGCATTTGCCTCCGTTTGCGCAGGCTATCAATCGTGACCTCTCGCGCAACGGCGGGAACATGGCGTTCGAGCCAGTCATGCAACAACTTTTCAGCACGTTCAATGACCGGGACAATCGGCCACAGGGTGTCGTCCAGGTCGAATAAGACGGCTTTGATAACAGACATATGGAATCCAAACGGAATGTTTCAATGGTCGTTTGCTGTAACGGAGCGTCAAATTATGGTCTAATCTGCAGCATGTTGCCTTCCCAACCTTTTGCCAAGCCGCTTGCTTTCAAGACTGTTGCCGTCATTGGCAAGTACATGGCTGCCGGTATTGAACAATCCTTGTCGGATATTGCAGAATTTCTGACGGGAGCAGGCTGTTCCGTGGTGTTTGAGAAGGAAACCGCGCAGAACGTCGCATTGGCCGGCGCGGTAATGATGACGCCTGCCGAAATCGGGCAACATGCCGATGTTGCTATTGTCGTCGGCGGTGATGGAACCATGCTCGGCATTGCTCGTCAGCTCGCTCCTTATAAAGTGCCTCTGATCGGAATCAATCAGGGGCGGCTGGGCTTTATGACCGACATTTCCCAAGAAGGCATGATTCCTGTTCTGACGGAAATGTTAAGCGGCAAGCTCGAATCCGAACAGCGCAGCCTGCTGGAAGGTTCGGTAATTCGCGACGGCGAGACGATTTTCCATACGCTTGCATTCAACGATGTTGTCGTTTCTCGCGGTGCCACCGCAGGCATGGCCGAGCTGAAAGTCGAAGTCGATGGCCGCTTCATGTACAACCAGCGTTCAGATGGTCTGATTGTTTCTACTCCGACAGGTTCCACCGCCTATGCGCTGTCGGCGGGGGGGCCGTTGCTGCATCCGAGTCTTTCCGGCATTGTTCTGGTACCGATTGCACCGCACGCCTTGTCGAACCGGCCCATCGTTGTAGCAGACGCCTGCGTAATTGAAATCGAGATCATGGGTGGACGTGACATTAGCGTAAATTTTGATATGCAGTCCTTGGCCAGCTTGCAGCATCACGATCGTATTGTCATTAAGCGCTCTGCCCACACAATCACCTTCCTGCACCCGCAAGGCTGGAGCTATTACGACACCCTGCGGGAAAAGCTGCACTGGAACGAGTATCCCTCGGTAGCTGGCCAGTTAAAATAACAGGCTTGTTTTCGCCACAAGAATAAATTCCATGCTGCGTACACTTTCCATTCGCGATTTCGTGATCGTTGATTCGATCGAGTTGGAGTTTTCGCCTGCCTTTACCGTATTGACCGGCGAAACCGGAGCCGGCAAGTCGATTCTGATCGATGCGCTCACGCTCGCGCTGGGCGGTCGCGGTGACGCCAGCGCGGTTCGCGAGGGAGCTGCCAAAGCCGATATCACTGCGGAATTTGCGACCGACAACCGGGTCGATAACTGGCTGAGCGAGCATGAATTCGGGACTGAGGAAGGCGGCGTCTTATTGCGTCGTGTCATCGACAATGCCGGTCGTTCCAAAGCATTTATCAACGGCATCACCGCTACTGCCGCGCAATTACGGGAACTGGGTGAAATGCTGGTGGATATCCATGGCCAGCATGCCCACCAGTCACTCCTGAAATCGGACGCGCAGCGTGTGCTGCTCGACAGCCAGGCTGGCTTGCAAGACGATGTCAAAACGGTTGGTGCGGCATACAAGGCCTGGCGCACTTTGGCCCGGCAGCGGGAAGAGTTTGAAGCCAATGCCAGGAATGTGCTGCTGGAACGCGAGCGCCTTGAATGGCAGGTAGGCGAACTGGAGAAGCTGGCGGTCAAGCCGGGAGAGTGGGCAGAAATCAGTAATGAGCACAGTCGCCTGTCGCACGCTGCCAGTCTGATCGAAGGCGCGCAGGAAGCGCTGAATGCGATCTCCGAATCAGACACCAATCCGATGTTGTCGCAACTGTCTGCCCTGACGCAGAAGCTGGGTAAGCTGGCCGATATCGATGGGGCGCTGAAGCCGGTCGTGGATGCGCTGGAACCGGCGCGCATTCAGTTGCAGGAAGCCGTTTATTCGCTCAATGATTACCTGGGCCGTGTTGAACTCGACCCTGCACGCCTGCATGAAGTGGAGGCGCGTCTGGATGCAATTCATTCGACCGCACGCAAGTTCCATGTGGCGCCGGACGATCTGCCGCAAGAGTATGCCTCCCTGTCGAGCCAGTTACAGCAACTCGCTGATGCAACCGATCTGGATGCGATGCGCGCACAGGAAGAAAAACTCAAGGCCGCCTACATGAGTGCTGCACAACAGCTATCGAAAGCGCGCGCCAAGGCGGCCAAGGCGCTGAGTGCCGCAGTCACGAAAGCCATGCAGGAACTGAGCATGGCTGGCGGCCGGTTTGAAGTAATGCTCAATCCCTGTGAGCCGGCCAGTTACGGTGTGGAGCAAGTGGAATTCATGGTGGCCGGGCATGTGGGTACGAGCTTGCGCCCGCTCGCCAAAGTGGCTTCGGGTGGAGAACTGGCACGTATTTCTCTGGCCATTTCGGTGATTACCTCCAGTGCGACCGCAACACCGACGCTGATTTTCGATGAGGTCGATAGCGGTATCGGCGGCGGCGTTGCAGAAGTGGTCGGTCGCTTGCTGAAGCGGCTTGGCCATGATCGCCAGGTATTGTGCGTCACCCATTTGCCGCAGGTAGCAAGCCAGGCGAACCAGCATTTTCAGGTAAGCAAACGCAACGCTGGCGGCAAGACCCTGTCGCATATCGACGCTCTCGATGCCAAGGAGCGTATCGAGGAAATCGCACGGATGCTTGGCGGGCTGGAGATTACGGCCACCACACGCAAACATGCGCGCGAATTGCTCGCATCGTGACGATGCGGCGCACGCGTGCAGCGACAATCAAACACAGCAGCAAAATAATTTAATTCCGGACCAATGCGACCCAACAAGGAACCTCCCTACACACATGGCGCCATCACAAAAACAGCCGTGGTGCTCGTTAATCTCGGCACGCCGGATGCGCCGACCGCTTCGGCGCTGCGGCGCTATCTGCGGCAATTTCTGTCCGATCCGCGAGTTGTCGAGATTCCGAAAGCTGTATGGGCGCTCATCCTGAATGGTTTTATTCTGCCTTTCCGTTCCGGCAAGTCGGCTGCAAAGTACGCCTCCATCTGGACCTCCGAAGGCTCGCCGCTCAAAGTTCATACGGAAAAGCAAGCTACGCTGCTGCGCGGCTATATGGGCGAGCGCGGACATGAAGTGCAGGTTGAGTATGCAATGCGCTACGGTAGTCCCGCCTTGCCGGATGTCCTGGATAAGCTCAAAGCAGACGGTTGCGACCGTATTCTGATCGTGCCGGCTTATCCGCAATACTCCGGCACTACGACAGCTTCGATTTTCGACGCTGTATTCACGCATTACACCAAGGTGCGCAATGTGCCGGAGCTACGCCTGGTGAAGCATTACCATGATCATGAGGCGTATATACGGGCGCTGGCGGAGTCGGTGCTCTCTTACTGGGAAATGCATGGTCGCCCCGACAAGTTTGTGATGAGCTTTCACGGCGTGCCGAAGCGGACTTTATTGCTGGGCGACCCGTACCATTGCGAGTGCCACAAGACTGCGCGATTGCTGGCGACACAGCTGCAGCTCACGCCGGAACAGTATGTAGTCACTTTCCAGTCCCGCTTTGGCCGGGCCGAGTGGCTGCAACCTTACACCGCGCCTACTCTGGAAAAGCTAGGGAAGGAAGGAGTCGGGCGTGTCGATGTCATCTGTCCAGGATTTACCAGCGATTGCCTGGAAACCCTGGAAGAAATTGCCATGGAAGGCAAGCGCGATTTCCTGACGGCTGGAGGCAAAGAGTTTCATTACATTCCCTGCCTGAATGAATCGCACGCATGGATTTCCGCTTTGTCGGAAATTACGGAGCAGCACCTGATAGGCTGGCCGACTGTACTCACCCCTCAGATGCGCGAAGAACGCAGAAAAGAAGCGGAGATGTCGCGCACGCAATCTAGCTTGCTTGGAGCAAGCCAGTAAAGAATTACCTGTCTTTTCAGGGCAATCAAATCAACTCAATCTGACAGATCCAGGCGGTGGCCAGCACTGAATAAGCAAGAATGGCGGCCGAAATCAAAGGCAGTTTCACGATGTTCTCTCCTTGCAACTTAACAAGCTGTAGTTGCACGTTAATGTAAACATCGTAATTCACTTGCCGAAAAACTAAAGGTCTGTCTGGATAAAAGATGTAACCGGCGCTTAACCATTTAGGGTTCACGTTCGACCCCTTGGTCCATAGCGGTTCAATAAAGATAAGTATTCCCCTTGAAAAAATAGGGAACATCCTCATTTACTACCGCAGTTGAAAGTAAGTATTTGATTAAATTGGAGTTTTTTCGATGCAAGATCAAGAGAAAATGCAAGAGCAAACAGAACAGCCTACTCAACCGCAAGATCAGGCAAGGCCGGAAGAGGGGGTGCAAACCCAGGCAAGCTCTTCTCTAGAGGAAAAGCTTGCTGCAGCGGAAGCTAAGGCCGCAGAAATGCAGGATGCCTACTTGCGTGCCAAGGCCGATGCGGAAAATATTCGCCGACGTGCCCAAGAAGATATCGCTAAAGCTCACAAATTTGCTATTGAGAATTTCGCTGAGGCCTTGGTTCCGGTCAAGGACAGCCTGGAAATTGCCCTGAAGCTGGATACTCCTTCCATGGAATCCTTGAAGGAAGGGGTCGAAATGACGCTAAAGCAGTTGAGCGGCGCTTTCGATCGCAACCGTTTACTGGAAATAAATCCGGTGCCCGGCGAAAAGCTGGATCCGATGAAGCATCAGGCAATTTCCATGGTGGCAGCCGATCAGGAGGCCAATACCGTAGTTGCCGTTTTGCAAAAGGGGTATATGATCGCTGACCGCCTGTTGCGGCCGGCGCTTGTCACGGTTGCACAATAGGCAAGAACAAAAAATACGAAAAATTTGCTTCAAAAGTGCTTGAAACCGGCGCTTTGTTCCATATATTCAACTACATCAAGAACTCTAGCTTTTAAAGGAACGTCATCATGGGCAAGATCATTGGCATTGACTTGGGTACGACCAACTCCTGCGTTGCAATCATGGAAGGTGGTCAGCCGAAGGTAATCGAAAACTCCGAAGGTTCGCGCACAACGCCTTCCGTCGTCGCTTATCAGGAAGACGGCGAGATTCTGGTCGGCGCACCGGCCAAGCGCCAAGCCGTCACCAACCCGAAAAATACCCTGTACGCAGTCAAGCGCCTGATCGGTCGCAAGTTCGAAGAAAAAGAAGTGCAGAAGGACATCAACCTGATGCCTTACCAGATCGTCAAGGCCGACAACGGCGACGCCTGGGTGCAAGTACGCGACAAGAAACTCGCCGCACAGCAGGTTTCCGCAGAGACCCTGCGCAAGATGAAGAAGACTGCCGAAGACTACCTTGGCGAGGAAGTGACCGAAGCCGTCATCACGGTGCCGGCTTACTTCAACGACGCACAGCGCCAGGCTACCAAGGACGCCGGCCGTATCGCCGGACTGGACGTCAAGCGCATCATTAACGAGCCGACCGCGGCTGCGCTGGCATTCGGCCTCGACAAGAGCGGCAAGGGCGACCGCAAGATCGCGGTTTATGACCTTGGCGGCGGCACCTTCGACATCTCGATCATCGAGATTGCGGACGTCGATGGCGAAATGCAGTTCGAAGTGTTGTCCACCAACGGCGACACTTTCCTCGGCGGCGAAGACTTCGACCAGCGCGTGATCGACTACATCATCGACGAGTTCAAGAAGATCAACGGGCTTGACCTGTCGAAGGACGCAATCGCACTGCAGCGTATCAAGGCCTCGGCCGAGCGCGCGAAGATCGAACTGTCGTCGTCGCAGCAAACCGAAATCAACGAACCGTACATCGCCATGGTCAACGGCGCACCGGTGCACCTGAACATGAAGGTTACCCGCGCCAAGCTGGAATCGCTGGTCGAGGAACTGGTGGAGCGCACCATCGAGCCCTGCCGCATCGCGATCAAGGATGCCGGTGTGAAGGTATCCGACATCCAGGACGTGATTCTGGTCGGCGGTATGACCCGCATGCCGAAGGTGCAAGAAAAGGTCAAGGAATTCTTTGGCAAGGAGCCGCGCAAGGACGTCAATCCGGACGAGGCAGTCGCCGTCGGTGCTGCGATCCAGGGCTCGGTCCTGTCGGGCGACCGCAAGGACTTGCTGCTGCTGGACGTGACGCCGCTGTCGCTCGGTATCGAGACGCTTGGCGGTGTCATGACCAAGATGATCCAGAAGAACACCACGATCCCGACCAAGTTTAGCCAGGTGTTCTCGACTGCTGACGACAACCAGCCGGCCGTCACCATCAAGGTGTATCAGGGTGAGCGTGAAATTGCGACTGGCAACAAGTTGCTGGGCGAGTTCAATCTGGAAGGCATTCCGCCGGCACCGCGCGGTACCCCGCAAATCGAAGTGACCTTTGACATCGACGCCAACGGCATCCTGCACGTCGGCGCGAAGGACAAGGCATCCGGCAAGGAAAACAAGATCACCATCAAGGCTAACTCCGGTCTGACCGAAGAGGAAATTCAGAAGATGGTGAAGGACGCCGAATTGTATGCGGACGAGGACAAGAAGCTGAAGGAGCTGGCCGATACACGCAACCAGGGCGATGCGCTGGTGCACTCGACTCGCAAGGCGTTGAGCGAGTACGGTGACAAGCTCGATGGCGGCGAGAAAGAGAAGATCGAGACAGCGATCAAGGATCTGGAAGAAGTCCTCAAGGGCAACGACAAGGACGCAATCGATACCAAGGTTGCAGCACTCTCAACCGCGGCACAGAAGCTGGGCGAGAAGATGTATGCCGATGCACAGGCACAGCAGGCAGGTGCGGCGGGTGCAGCAGGTGCGGCAGGCGGAGCGGCAGGCGCTTCGGAAGCCAAGCCGAATGAAGAGGACGTTGTCGATGCCGACTTTAAAGAAGTCAAAGATAAATAAACTGTCTGCGTCGCGGAACTAGAGGGATGTTGCCCTCGCCGCGATGAGCCGCCGAGTCGTAGCGATCGTCATGCGATCCTCGGCTCGGCGTTTTCGCTTGAAGAGAAGGTGCCGAAAAAATGGCAAAGCGTGATTTTTACGAAATACTGGGTGTAGCAAAAAACGCCTCGGATGACGAGATCAAAAAGGCGTACCGCAAGCTCGCCATGAAATACCATCCGGACCGCAATCCGGATAGCAAGGGTGCAGAGGAAAAATTCAAGGAGGCAAAGGAAGCCTACGAGATGCTGTCCGATGCCGGCAAGCGCGAAGCATACGACCGCTATGGACATGCGGGTGTCGACCCGAACATGGCCGGCGGCGGATTCGGTGGTGCCGGAGCGGGTGGCTACGGTGGCTTTTCGGATGCCTTTGGCGATATCTTTGGCGATATTTTCGGCCAGCAGGGCGCTCGTGGTGGCCGCAGCGCCGGGCCGCAAGTTTATCGCGGTGCCGACCTGCGCTATAACCTCGAGATTTCGCTGGAACAGGCGGCACACGGTTTTGATACCACCATCCGCGTGCCTTCCTGGACCGAGTGCGATACCTGTCATGGTTCCGGTGCCAAGCCGGGCACGTCGCCGACCACCTGTACCACTTGCGGTGGACAGGGACAGGTGCGTATGCAGCAGGGCTTTTTCAGCATCCAGCAGACTTGCCCGAAATGCCATGGCACGGGCAAGATTATTCCGACGCCGTGCCCGTCATGCAGCGGAGCAGGACGCATCAAGCGCAACAAGACGCTGGAAGTGAAGATTCCCGCCGGTATCGATGATGGCATGCGGATCCGCTCGTCCGGCAATGGCGAACCGGGCATGAACGGTGGCCCGCCAGGTGACTTGTATGTTGAAATCCGCATTAAGCAACATGCGGTGTTCCAGCGCGATGGCGACGATCTGCATTGCGAAATCCCGGTGTCTTTCGCCAAGGCGGCGCTGGGCGGCGAAGTGGAAGTGCCCACGCTGAACGGCAAAGCATCGTTCACCCTTCCGGAAGGTACGCAGTCGGGCAAGACTTTCCGTCTTCGCGGCAAGGGCATCAAGGGCGTGCGCTCGGGATACGCAGGAGATTTGTTCTGTCACGTCGTTGTGGAAACCCCGGTCAAACTGACAGACCGGCAAAAAGAGTTACTGCAGGAATTCGAGCAACTGACGACGGCTGGTGGGTCCAAACATAGTCCGCAAAGCAAGTCATGGAAAGATAAGGTCAAGGAGTTTTTCGAATAATCGAGGCTTCCTTCTCGACTTTTCATGCCCTGTCTAGCACCTTTGAAGTGCATGGAAAAAAGCCGCTGAATCGCAAGATCAGCGGCTTTTTTATAATTGGAATATAGTTGTCAATGCTTTAGCCGTTTCTGTCTAGACATTATTTGGAGAATTACCTTGTTGTTTATCCTTTAATGACTCAAAACAATTAAAACGAGGGAGGCAGTATGAACATGACAATCCAACTTCACCGTGCGGTTTGCACTCTGATCCTAACCTGTTTCAGTTTGGGCTCTGCGATGGCAATGGAGGTTGCGGGCGTAAAACTGGATGACACCATTCGCGTTGCCAACCAAGATCTCAAACTTAACGGCGCGGGTGTGCGCTATAAGGCAATTTTCAAGGTTTATGTTGCTGGTCTATATCTTTCTGAAAAGAAAACAAACGTGGCGGACGTGCTGGCAGCTCCGGGTGCCCGGCGGGTGACCATTGTGCCGATGCGCGACCTGAGCAGTGAGGAATTCGGGCGCGCTTTCATGAGTGGTATTCAGAAGAACAGTGATAAGGCCGAAAAGAGCAAGCTGATCATGCAACTGCAGAAGTTCGGCGAGGTTTTCGCGTCGGTTCCGGAGTTAAGAAAAGGCGATGTACTGACGGTGGACTGGCTTCCGGGCTCCGGCACGATCATCCATATCAACGGGAAAAAGGTATCGGACGTATTGCCGGATATCGCGTTCTATAACGCGATTCTCAAGATCTGGCTCGGTGACAATCCGGCCGACTCACGTCTGAAACCTCTGATGCTCGGTGAAAAACCTGAGGAAAATTCGCGCGGGAATTCATATTAATCTTTTCAAGCGGGGATCGGCGTCATCAGATGCCGGTCCTTAAGTGGTCTACGCTTGAGCCAAGCTGGTTATTCGTCAGACAGTTTCGCCACCGGAAGCGCCTTCTTGTTTTTAATCACGCGCTTGCCGTTCAGTCTATTCCCGGCTCCTCTGTATAATCCATTAGGTTCAGCGGGCTCTCGCTTCGTCTGCTCAAGCCACCGCTGACATTCCCTTCGCGCCTTGGCGTCATCTATCAATTTCCCATATCGGTTTACGCAAATGACAGAGCAAATCAAGGATAACCTGACGCTGCAACACCTGTTCGGCAATAACCACGAATGGGCCGCATCGATGGTTGCGCAGGATGCTGAATTTTTCCGGAAACTGGCTGGCCAGCAGTCTCCGGAATACCTGTGGATTGGTTGTGCCGACAGCCGCGTGCCTGCAAATGAAATCGTCGGCTTGTTGCCAGGCGAACTGTTCGTCCATCGTAATATCGCCAATGTGGTCGTGCACACCGACCTGAACTGTCTCTCGGTCCTGCAGTTTGCAATCGACGTGTTGGGTGTCAAGCATGTCATTGTATGCGGCCATTATGGCTGCTCCGGCGTACATGCTGCGCTTGCACGGCGTCGAATCGGCTTGGCCGATAACTGGTTGCGCCATGTGCAGGACGTACATCAAAAGCATGAACGTTATCTGGGCGAAGCGTTGCCGACCAAGTTAAGGCAGGATCGACTATGTGAATTGAATGTGATCGAACAGGTGGCCAACGTCTGCCAGACTACAATCGTGCAGGATGCGTGGGATCGCGGCCAGTCGCTCACCGTGCATAGCTGGATTTATGGTTTAAAGGATGGGCGGTTGCGCGACTTGGGATTGACGATAAGTAATCCGGAAGAATTGGGAAGGAAGCTGTCCAGCAGTCTCGCCCATTATGAAAAAGACGAGTGACAGGTGCATAGAGCAATATTCAGTGGCCTGCTGATTAAACTTTTGTGATGTACAGAAAAACCTTATTCCTTAAATGGTTTTGTGTTTCGCGTGAGCCAATATTAACTAAGCAATAAATAAAGTTTTCCTTCCTTCTGCAGCCTTTCTCCCCGCTGCGCCCCGGCTTAATTCGCCACATGTGTTTGTGGACATCATGTGCTATGTGCATAGTTCGCCACAGGGGAGCGCTCGCCCTTTTTAAGTATTGACTTAGAGTAACTATTCTAAGATAGTGGAAAGTACTTAGTGCATAAAGGCAACTTCAGCTCTGCCTTCGGATTACACCTGCTTTTTTGTCTCTGGGATTTGCCCGGACTGAAAACCTGAATACCTATGGATATGTCAGAAAAGTTAATAGAGCACGCGTCCGAGCGGGCAGCTTATTCTGCAGCTCCTCGCGTCACTATCAGCAAGAAAATCGGTGCAGTATTTTTGCTGCTACTGCTGCTTGGCGTGGCCAACGTGATTGTCGTGCGTGGCATGCTGGAGGAATTCAATGGTGTGGCGGCAACTATCAATGTTGCAGGCAAGTTGCGCTTCCTGAGCCAGAAAATTGCTCTCAATACGAGTAATGCACTAAACGGATGGACGCCTGGCAAAGATTCGGCTGAGAGCGACATCTATGAATATGAGGAAGCGCTGAATGCCTTGGCACACGGCGGAGTCGCCTTTGGCTATGACATCAAGTCCCTGACCTTGCACCAGCGGGCGGAATTGGAAGGCTTGCGCCGTAACTGGAGCCGTTATCGGGCCTATATCGAATCCACCCTTCTGAATACCAGCGCTACCACTGTAAACGCCGCGCAATTCGGTGAGATTACGGTAGGGGCGGCGGCCATGCTGAAAGGCGCCGAACAGCTGATGCAATCGCTGACGATGGACGCGCAAAGGGAGCAAAATCGCGCGCTCAATACGGTGTACCTGGTTCTGCTGGTGGATGCTCTGGTGCTGGCTGTTTTGTTTTTGCTGGTTCGAACCCGTATCGTTTCTCCACTGCGCGATCTGGTGCAAGGCAGCCGTCAACTGGCTGAAGGCAATTACCACGCACGCATCGGATACCGCTCGAATGATGAAATCGGGCAGCTGGCGGAGGCATTCAATTATTCGGCGCAGCGTATCGGTGCATTAATCACCAGCCTGGAACTGAAACACGAGAAACTGTCGCAAGCCGAATCGATGTTCCGTGGCGTCGCAGAAAATTCCGTGGTGGGTGTCTATGTCTCCCAGGGTGACAAATTCCGTTTTGTTAACTCAAAGATGGCAGCCATGTTCTCTTATGAACCGAGTGCCATGCTCGAGTCGATTGATATATACGACTTGGTGCCCGAAGGCGACCATGAGTTAGTCAAGGACATGCGACGCCGCATTCGCGGCGATATACAGGGCATACGCTATGAGCGGCGTGCGCGCAGAAAAGACGGGTCGATATTCGACGTCGAGGTGTTTGCTTCCACCACCGACGTCAACGGCCAGCCCGGCACGATCGGCATCATGCTCGACATTACCGAACGCAAGCAGGCGGAAGCCTCGATGCAAATGGCGACCATGGTCTACGAAAACAGTAGCGAAGGCATGACCATTACGAACGCGGACGGTATCGTGGTCGATGTCAACCCGGCCTTTACCAAGATCACCGGATACAGCAAGGAAGAAATTGTCGGCCAGCGCATGAACTTGCTGCGCTCCGGCCGGCAGGATGCCGCGTTCTATGAGGGAATGTGGAAGGCCTTAAGCACCGAAGGACACTGGCAGGGCGAAATCTGGAACCGGCGCAAGAACGGTGAGGTGTATGCGGAATGGCTCACCATCAACACGTCCTACAATCAGGACGGCACCGTCTATCGCCGGATTGCGCTCTTCTCGGATATCACGCAAAAGAAGAAAACCGACGATCTGGTATGGCAGCAAGCAAACTTCGACTCGCTGACAGGATTGCCCAATCGTCTGATGTTCCGGGACCGGCTGGACCAGGAAATACGCAAAGCCCACCGCGCCGGCCTGCAGATGGCACTGATGTTTATTGATCTTGACCATTTCAAGGAAATTAATGACACGCTCGGACATGCCGTCGGCGACGGTTTGCTGCAGCAGGCCGCGCAGCGCCTGAACAGTTGCGTGCGTGAGTCCGACACGGTGGCGCGACTGGGTGGAGACGAATTTACAATCATCCTGGGGGAATTGAACCAGCCGACCAATGTCGAGCGCATCGTCCAGGAAGTGTTGAAGAAGATGGCAGAGCCGTTCACGCTTGGCGATGAAATCGCATATGTGTCGGCAAGCGTCGGCATCACCTTCTATCCGGACGATGCCACCGAAATCGACAATTTGCTGAAGAACGCCGATCAGGCAATGTATGCGGCCAAGGATCTCGGTCGAAACCGCTTCCATTACTTTACGCCGTGCATGCAGGAATCGGCACAGGCGCGGCGACGATTGGCGGGCGACCTGCGCCAGGCAATTGCGCAGGAACAGTTCTGCGTACATTACCAGCCCATTATTGACCTGAAGACCGGCCAGGTCTGCAAGGCGGAAGCGCTGATCCGCTGGAATCACCCGACGCGCGGTCTGGTGAGTCCGGCTGAATTCATCCCGATTGCAGAAGACACCGGACTAATCGTTGAAATCGGCGATTGGGTATTCCGGGAAGCGGTACGACAGGTTGCGCGCTGGCGTCAGGCATGCCCGGAATTCGAGATCAGCGTTAATACGTCGCCGGTGCAATACCGCAATGGCGGCATTGGCCATGACAGCTGGTTTGCGCATCTGAACGAGCTGGGAGTGCCGGCCCCGGGCATTACGGTTGAGATTACCGAGGGTTTGCTGCTCGACACGACGGCAGCCATTACAGATCAGTTGCTGAAATTCCGCGAGGCCGGTATCCGGGTTTCTCTCGACGACTTCGGCACCGGTTATTCATCAATGTCTTATCTGAGCAAGCTGGACATCGATTATCTGAAGATTGACCGTTCGTTCATCACCGATCTTGCACCCAACTCGGAAAGCGTGGCGCTTTACGAGGCCATGATTGTGATGGCCCATAAGCTCGGAATCAAGATTGTCGCCGAAGGAGTGGAGACCAAAGAGCAGTGCGATATCCTGACTGCTGCGGGTTGCGATTATGCACAGGGCTTCCTGTTTTCCCGCCCCGTCCCGGCCGATCAGTTCGAGCTTTATATGCGAGAAAAGACCTCGTTTGCCGGGTTAAGCGAGATGGCATCTGTCCAATAAGAACCGACCATCATGTTTTCGCAAACGCAGGATCAGCCAGAGAAAGCAGCGAGCTTTTCCGGCTGATCAATAGACGCACTACAAATATCAGAAGCAGTGTTCAGCGGCGGGGAAGGACTTGGCCTTGACCTCTGCGATATAGGCGCGGATTGCACCTTCGATGCTGGTCTGGCCTTCCATGAAATTTTTCACGAAACGCGCCTTGCGCCCCGGGAAGGTGCCGAGCATGTCGTGCATGACGAGTACCTGGCCCGAGCAATCAGGACCGGCGCCAATGCCGATGGTCGGAATCGTCAGCAGATCGGTCACTTCCTTGCCCAGAGACGAAGGAATCGCTTCCAGCACCAGCAGGGTGGCGCCGGAGGCTTCGAGTTTCAGCGCATCCGCTTTCAGTTGGTCCGCAGCTTCGACCGTTTTTGCCTGCACCTTGTAGCCGCCGAGCTGGTGTACCGATTGCGGTGTCAACCCGAGGTGGGCGCAAACTGGCACCGCACGCTCGGTCAGGAAGCGGATCGTATCGGCAAGCCATGCGCCGCCTTCGAGCTTGACCATTTGCGCTCCGGCCTGCATCAACTGCACGGCATTATTGAAGGCGGCTTCCGGGGTCGCATAACTGCCGAACGGCATGTCGGCCACCAGAAATGCAGTCTGGTTGCCGCGTGCAACGCTTGCCGTATGGTAGGCGACATCGGCCACCGTGACCGGCAGCGTGGATGCGTGTCCCTGACATACCATGCCGAGCGAATCGCCCACCAGCAGTACCTCGACACCGCAGCGGTCCATCAATGCTGCAAAGCTGGCATCGTAGCAGGTGAGCATCGTGATTTTTTCACCGCTATTGCGCAGCGCCTGCAACGACGTCACGGTGACCGCCTTGCTGCGAACGGTGGACACACCGTCTTGCAGATATCCCGACATAATCATTCTCCAAGATTAAAAAATTCACGCTTGCCGCGCATGGTATCAATGCGGTTGATCAGCAGGCTGAAATCTTCGTCGCGCCCGACCGGGTTGAGCCGTTCAGTATTGACGGTCAGCAGCGGGGCGGCGTCGTAATGATAAAAGAAACGGCTGTAACTTTCACCAAGCCGGTACAGGTAGAGCTCGGAAATTCCAGCCTCGATGGCAATGCCGCGTTTGCGCACGCGCTCGATCAGCGTTTCCGGCTGCGCCTGCAGATAAATCACCAGGTCGGGCACGGCTGCCTGCGGGCGCAGATGGTTGTACAACTGCTGGTACAACTTCAGCTCGTCATCATCCAGGGTCAAGCGTGCGAAGATCGGATCCTTGTCGAGCAGGAAATCCGAGACGATGCGTGCATCGAATAAATCCGTCTGTGCCAGATCGCGCAACTGGTTCATCCGCTGGAACAGGAAGAACATCTGGGTCGGCAGCGCATAGCGTGCAGTATCACGATAAAACTTTTCGAGGAAAGGATTTTCCTCCGGCTGTTCGAGCAGTGTTTGTGCGCCGAGCGTTTCGGCGAGCTTGCGTGTGAGCGAGGTTTTGCCAACGCCGATCGGGCCTTCGACTACGATGTATCGGTATTTATCGAGACTCATTATCGAGGCTCACGAACGGAAGATGAAATAAACGGCACCGACCAGGCACAACCCGGCCCACACATAGTCCAGCTTGAACGGCTGGTTCATATAAATCATCGCGAACGGCACAAAGACAGTCAGCGTGATCGCTTCCTGCATGATTTTGAGCTGTGCGAGACTGAGTTCGGTATAGCCAATGCGATTGGCAGGCACCTGCAGCAGGTATTCGAATAATGCGATCGTCCAGCTGATGATCGCGGCAATCCACCACGGCTTGCTCGCCAAATTTTTCAAATGGCCATACCAGGCGACCGTCATGAAGACATTGGACAAGGCCAGCAGACCCACGGTTTGGACGACGACAGGTATTTGCATGGATCAGAGCTTTTGAATCGCTTGCCCGGCCACTCCCGGAACAAAGGTGTGCGCCGCTCCCTTTCCCGGAATTTTGATAAAGGGATCGAGCTGCAATAGCGGAATCAGCGCAAATGCGCGTTGCGTCAGGCGCGGATGCGGCACGGACAGCGTATCCGACACAATGGTCTGTTGTCCGTATAGCAGGATATCAAGGTCCAGCGTGCGTGGTGCATTGTGGTAAGGACGCTCGCGCCCGAAATCCTGCTCGATCGTTTGCAGCGCCTGCAGTAAATCGGATGCCGTCATGCCGGTATCAATCCGCGCTACGGCGTTGATGTAATCGTCGCCGCCTGCATCGACAGGCGCAGTGCGGAACAGGCTGGATTGCGCGTCAAGGCGGGTGTCGGGTAATTGCCCGAGCTGGATGATTGCACGCTGCACATTGCCGCGCGCATCGCCAAGGTTGGAGCCGATACCGATATAACAGGCGGTCCGGTGCTTGCTCATTCGTTGTTGCTGCCTTCGACTGCTGTACTTTTCTTCTTGTTGCGCCCGCTGCGCCGGCGGCGTTTCTTGGTTGCCGGACCTTCGCCCTCCGTCTTGCGCAAGCCTGCCAGCAGGTCTTCCCGGCCGGGGCCGTCAGCGTCCATGAAATCAGTCCACCATTCACCGATTTCCATGTCGATTTCACCTGACTCGCAGCGCAGGAGCAGGAAGTCGTAGCCGGCACGTAGCCGTGGATGTTCCAGCAATTTGTAAGGAGCCTTGCCGGTACGGCGCTCGAAGCGCGGCTGCATTGCCCACAGGTCGCGCATGTCGGTCGCAATCCGGCGCTGAAGCGCGAGTTTTTCAGTCTGTGTGTCGAGAACGTCGTCGGCGGCCAGATGCAGTGCTGGAATCGGATATTCACCAGCCGCCTGATAGGCGTTCCATTTTTCCACGACCTGATGCCATAGCAGGGCGGCGAACAGGAAGCCCGGCGATACCGGCTTGCCCTTGCGCACGCGTTCGTCCGTGTTGTTCAGCGCCAGCGTGACGAATCTCGCGCCGAGCGGTTGCTCCAGAACGACGTCAAGCAGCGGCAGGAGGCCGTGGTGCAAGCCTTCCTTGCGCAGCTGTTGCAGGCAGGCGAGAGCATGGCCGCTCATCAGCAGCTTCAGCATTTCGTCGAATACGCGTGCGGCCGGTACATTGTTGACGAGTGGCGCCATCACTTGGATCGGTGCGCTCGTTGCCGGGTCGATAGTGAAATTCAGCTTTGCAGCAAAACGCACCACGCGCAGCAGGCGCACAGGATCTTCGCGGTAGCGCGCTTCCGGGATGCCGATCATGCGCAGCTTCTTTTGACGAATGTCTTCCACGCCGTGGTGATAGTCGAGCACCGCCTGGCTGGCCGGATCGTAATACATCGCGTTGATGGTGAAGTCGCGCCGGGCGGCATCTTCATGCTGTTCGCCGAAGGTGTTGTCGCGCAATACCCGGCCATGCTCGTCCTTTGGCGCGCTATCCGCCGAAGCGCCGCGGAAGGTGGTGACTTCGATGAGCTCCTGTCCGAACATGACGTGGACGATCTGGAAGCGCTTGCCGATAATGAAAGCGCGGCGGAACAGGCGTTTTATCTGCTCTGGCGTGGCATTGGTGGCGACGTCGAAATCCTTTGGTTTAATGCCCAGCAACAGGTCGCGTACGGCCCCGCCGACGACAAAGGCCTTGAAGCCGGCTTCCTGCAGCGTCTGCGTAACACGCACGGCATTTGGCGAGAGCAATTGCGGATTGATGCCATGCTCTTTCGCTCCGAGCACGACGGGCTTGACATGGCCGTGGGCCTTCTTCTTGGTGCCGAGTATGCGCTTGATAAACTTTTTAATCATCGAACAGATTCAGAATAGGCCAGCCTTGTGCTTGTGCATGCGCTTTCAACAAGGCGTTCGGATTGGTTGCAACCGGATGGGTGACTGCAGACAGCAGCGGAATATCGTTTTGTGAATCGCTGTAGAAGTAACTGCGGGCAAAGCCATCCAGTGACTTGCCTTGTGCCGCCAGCCACTCATTCGTATGGATGACCTTGCCGGGTCCCGATGTGGGGATTCCGTGCAATTTGCCGGTAATTTCACCGTCCGGCATGACTTCCGGTTCGGCGGCAATCAGATTCGTTACGCCGAAAGCCTGCGCAATCGGCGCCGTGACGAACTTGTTAGTGGCCGTGATGATGGCGACCAGATCGTCGGCATCCTGATGCCGCTTGACCAGATCAAGTGCGACTGGCCTGATTGCCGGCCGGATCACTTCATCCATGAATTGCGCATGCCATTCGTCGAGCTGTTTGCGCGGGAATTGTGCCAGCGTGCCGAGCGCGAACTCGAGGTATTCCACCGGATCGAGCGTTCCTGCCTCGTATTGTGCGTAGAAGTCGGCGTTACGTTTGGCGAAAGCGGCGCCATCCACTGCGCCGATGCGCACCAGGAATTGCCCCCATTCGTAATCGGAATCCAGGGGCAGGATAGTATGGTCGAGATCGAATAATGCTAGATTCATTGTACTTTCGGTTCACCTTCGATTTGCAGCAGGCTGCGCAGCAACGGCAGCGTAATCGGGCGTTGTGTCTCCAGCGAATACTGGTCCAGTGCGTCGAGCATGGCAGATAAGGAGCGCATATCACGACGGAAATGCGTAATGAGATAGGGTAACACGCCCGGCGATAAGCTTATGCCGCGCGCTTGTGCCGCTTGGGTCAGGGCCGCAATCTTTTCATCGTCGGTCAGCCCGTGTAGCTGGTAGATCAATCCCCAGCCAAGCCGGGTACGCAGGTCTTCGCGCAGGGCCAGCCCGGCGGGCGGTTTATCGCCGGCAGCCACCAGCAGGCTCCCATTTTCCTTTACCTGGTTGTACAGGCTGAATGCGGCAATTTGCGCATCGTCCGATAGCTGCTCGCAATCATCCATAACGTACAGGTCAATATCCGGATCAGCCAGATATTCCCCTTCTTCTGCGCCGGCCGGAATGTAGCGCGAGCGCGGATTGGTGGCCAGTGCGCGTAGCAGGTGGGTTTTCCCGGCGCCGGGTTCACCCCACACATACACGAAACGCTCGTGCGGCATGCCGCGCTCCCTGTTGGCAAAACTGTGCAGAAGCTGCGCCAGCTCTGCATTTTGTCCGACCACAAAATTATCCAGGGTTTGCGGTTTTTGCGGGCCCAGGTCGAGCGTAAGTTGCCTCATGACTGAAGATAGAAACTGCTGTTGAGATAGTGGGTACGAACATGCTGAAAGGCGACGGCAAGAATGGCCGATGCCGGCAGGGCCAGCAGGACGCCGGTAAAGCCGAACAGATGGCCGAAGGCAAGCAGCGCGAAAATCACCGTGAGGGCATGCAGACCGATGCGTTCGCCGACCAGGCGCGGCGTGAGAAAGAAACTTTCCACCACCTGCCCGACGCTATAAATGCCAGCAACCAGCAGCAGCCCCTGCAGGCCTTCGAACTGAAGCACGGCCGCAATCAATGCGAGTACCAGGCCAAGCCCGAAGCCGAGATAAGGAATGAACACCAGTAGTCCGGTGAGGATGCCGACCGGGAGTGCAACATCGAGGCCGGCGATGGCCAGCAGGATCGAGTAGTACACGGAAAGTGCCAGCATCACCAGAAGTTGTCCGCGCAGGTATTGCGCCAGCAGGTCGTCCACTTCCTGACCAAATTGCGTCACGCTGCCGACCCACCGGCGCGGCACGGAATGCTGGATGCGCGCAAGCAATGCATGCCAGTCGAGCAGCAGATAAAACAGCGCGATTGGAATCAAGGTCAAGGTGCCGATCCAGCCCAGCATCGCCACGCCGCCCATCTTTGCCGAGGCCAGCACAGCACTCCATATTTCGTCACCGCTTGTGGCGATGTATTTTGACAGAATGCGTTTGATGCCCGTCTCGTCAAGACGCACATTGATACCCAGTTCTTTCAGCTTGGGCGCGAGAAACGCGTTGAGCCGCGCCAGGAAACTGGGGATCTTCTCGAGCAAAAGGGGAATCTGCTTTTGCATGATCGGCAGAACGATCAGGATCAGGGCAAGAATGGCGGCCAGCAGTAGCAGCATGACAACGATGACTGCAACGGAGCGGGGTACCGGAATTTTGCCGATATGTTTTTTGGCCAGCCAATCCACTGCGGGATTGAGCGCGTAGGCCAGGATGCCGGCGGCAATGAAGGGAGTGAGGACCGGCCCCAGTTGCACCACCAATGCCACCAGTATCAGCCCGACCGCAAGCCACAGAATGGTCTGTTTCTGCTCTGAAGTAAAAGAAAATGACATGTATGTCGAGGGTAAAACGGCCCAGTTTGTTAAAATATCAGACTTGCCGTCGGCATTCGTGCTCAAAAGCAGCTATTTTACCGCCTCTCACACTATCCAGATCATGAGTTCCACTTCCAACGTATCCCTTTCCTACCGCGACGCCGGTGTAGACATCGACGCGGGCGACGCTCTGGTCGAAGCGATCAAGCCATTTGCCAAGCGCACCATGCGCGAAGGCGTGCTGGGCGGTATCGGCGGCTTCGGCGCGCTGTTCGAGATCAGCAAGAAGTACAAGGAGCCGGTGCTGGTATCCGGCACCGATGGTGTCGGCACCAAGCTGAAACTGGCATTCCACCTGAAGAAACACGACACCGTCGGCATCGACCTGGTCGCGATGAGCGTCAACGACATTCTGGTGCAGGGTGCAGAACCGTTGTTTTTCCTTGACTATTTCGCATGCGGCAAGCTCGATGTGCCGTCCGCCACCGATGTCATCAAGGGCATTGCAAAAGGCTGCGAACTGGCCGGCTGCGCACTCATTGGCGGCGAGACCGCTGAAATGCCCAGCATGTATCCCGACGGTGAATACGACCTGGCCGGATTTGCTGTCGGTGCGGTGGAAAAATCAAAGATCATTGATGGCAGCAAGATCGTGCCGGGCGACGTAGTGCTGGGACTGGCTTCTTCCGGCGCGCATTCCAACGGCTACTCGCTGGTGCGCAAAATTATTTCGGTTGCGCAACCCGATATGAATGCCGATTTCCATGGCCGCCGTCTCGCCGATGTGCTGATGGAGCCGACCCATATCTATGTCAAACCCCTGCTGGGATTGATGGAAAAAATCGAAGTTAAAGGCATGGCGCATATCACCGGCGGCGGTCTGGTTGAGAACGTGCCGCGCGTTTTGCGCGACAAGCTGACTGCGGTATTGCATCGCGACGCATGGACCATGCCGCCACTGTTCACCTGGCTGCAGCAGCACGGTGGCGTGGCAGATGCCGAAATGCACCGCGTCTTCAATTGCGGTATCGGAATGGCGGTGATCGTGTCGCAGGAAAATGCGGATGCAGCCATTGCGCATTTGAAGGCGGCGGGTGAAACCGTTTCCCGTATCGGCGAAATCCGTGAGCGCCATGGTGACGAGGCTCAGACCATCGTGATGTAAAGGCAAATCGGTAAATTCGGTAAGGCTTGAAAAAACGGCTGCAGGAGTTTCCCGCAGCCGTTTTTGTTTGGTAAGTCGGCGTGACTGAGTTGGGGCTCAGAGCCTGTTTGAAAACCTACTGCGCGCCGCGATTTTCGCCCTGTGATGCTCATCGTACCTTGCGTACGATTGCGCTTCTCGGACAAAACTCGGGCCGCTCGCTACGGTTTTCAAACAGGCTCTGAGCGAAGGCAGCGCAGGGCTTTGCCGAATGAATTATCGCTCCTGCATGTAAGAAGGCGCTTTACGGTGTACGGATGTGATCCACCAGCATGCCGCTGCGTTGTCCCGGCGCTGGCGTTAGCAGGCTAATTACAGCAATGGTTAGAAAGCCTGCCGGAACACCGAAGACGCCGGCCGAAATCGGCACGATGCCGAACCATTGATTCAGCACGCTGCCTCCGAACGCCGGATAGGTGCGGATCATGTAATACACGCAGACGGCAAAGCCGACGATCATGCCTGCGACCGCGCCTTGCTGGTTCGCCCGCTTCCAGAAAACTCCGAGAACGAGCGCAGGAAATAATGCGGATGCGGCCAGAGAAAAAGCTGCGCCGACCATGGACAAAATATCGCCCGGCTTGAGCGAAGCAGCATATGCGGCAATCAGGGCCACCACCAGCAATAGCAGTTTCGAAATGGTTACCCGCTTCTGCATGGACGCCGTCGGATCGGCGGTTTTGTAATAGATGTCATGCGATAGTGCATTCGAGATGGTAAGCAGCAGACCGTCAGCAGTTGACAGCGCGGCGGCCAGTCCTCCTGCAGCGATCAGGCCCGATATCACATAGGGCAGTCCGGCGATTTCAGGTGTTGCCAGCACGACGATATCGCCATCCATAACGATTTCGGCAAGCTGCACGATGCCATCCTTGTTCAGGTCGGCAATCACTACCAATGGATTGACCTTGTCTACGCTGGCCCAGTACGAGACCCACGAGGGCATCTTGGAGAACTCGGTACCGACGAGCGAGGTGTAGATATCGTATTTGACAAGCACCGCCAGTGCCGGCACGGTGATATACAACAGCATGATGAAAAACAATGCCCAGAATACGGATCGTCGCGCTTCCGGTACTGAAGGTGTCGTGTAAAAGCGCACCAGGATGTGGGGCAGGGCAGCAGTTCCCATCATCAGGCAGAACACCAGTGCAATAAAGTTATTGCGCTTGTTGTTCGAAATTTCATCGGTCTTGCCTGGAAACGGCGTGGTGTGCGCAACCACCGGCTCGGCGCGTGCCAGATTCGATGCCCGCGCTTCGATCCATATACGACGTGCTTCTTCCGGATCTTTTGGGTAGTTGGCAAGGGCGCGGCTGGCAGCCTTGATGTCGATGAGCGAAGCATTGCTTCTCTTGAGGTCCTCGACGTGCTGCTGTGCTTCTACGTGCCCGTCTTCCCAGGATTTTGGCAAGGACTTGAGCTTGGCATCGTAGTCGTCTGCGCGCTGCCTGAAGATGGCATGCACCTGCTGTTCCATCAGGTCGTTGCTGATTTCCTTTTCCCGTTCGCTCAGTTTCGACAGGACGGAGCCGTAGGCGAGCTGCGGCACCGGGAAGTCGGTATGTTTTGCCGACAGCCAGATCACGGGGATCATGTAGGCAATCAGCATGATGATGTACTGCGTGATCTGGGTCCAGGTAATCGCCCGCATGCCGCCCAGGAATGAGCAGACCAGAATGCTGGCCAGTCCCAGAAAAATACCGACCGAGAAATCCACGCCGGTGAATCGCGATGTGATCAGCCCGACACCGTAAATCTGCGCTACGACGTAGGTGAACGACACCAGAATGGTGAAAACTACGCCAACAATCCTGACCAGATTACCGCCGTAGCAGCCGGCATAGCGGGCTGCCAGAAAATCCGGAATCGTGTATTGGCCAAACTTGTTGAGATACGGCGCAATCAGCAGCGCGACCAGGCAATAACCTCCGGTCCAGCCGAGGATATAAGCGAGACCGTCGAATCCAAGCAGATAGAGTCCTCCCGCCAGGCTGATGAAGCTGGCAGCCGACATCCAGTCGGCTGCCGTTGCCGCGCCGTTGAAGATGGGAGGGACACGACGACCGGCTACGTAGTATTCCGACACATCCGATGTGCGGCTGAGAACACCAATGCCGGCATACAGCACGATAGTCGAAAAGATGAACATGTAGCCGATCCAGGTACGTGGAATGCCTTCCTTTTCAAGGATGGCAAGCGCGCCCAGGAAAATGATGAAGCCCACGGTATACCAGCTGTAATACGTGACAAGCCGACGGAAAAACGGACTATTGGCCATCGGGATTCTCGCTGTTGAGGATTTTGTCCAGGCGTCGCATGTATATCGCATAGACGGCCACGATGACGACGTATAACAGCGTCAGTCCTTGTGCAGCCATATAGAACGGGAATGGCCAGCCGAACACCGTGAAGCGGGACAGCTCGCGGGCGTAAAAGATGACTCCGAAGGTTGCCAAGAACCAGATTGCGAGCAACACGAAAGTGATATGGCGGGCTCGCTGCCAATATCTCTTGCGGGGAGGGGCCAGTTCTTCAGTATTGCGGGGCATTAGCCGATATCCTCAATAAACTCCGGGCGCTGTTCCATGCGCAGCGTTACCCTGAACAGACTGCCGGGAAATTTCGGATCGCGACTATGAGGATTGTTGAAAATATCGATGGTCGCATCATGCCGTTGCGCGATTTCCCGCACAATGGCCAAGCCAAGCCCGCTGCCTTCTACATTACTGCCGAGGATGCGATAAAAGCGCTCGAATACATGGCTGCGCTCGGCCGGCGGAATTCCCGGGCCGGTATCCTCGACTTCCAAAATCGCCTGCTCATCCACCGCATTGGCGCGCACCCGGACTGTGACACTGCCGCCTGAGGGTGTGTAGCGCAAGGCGTTGTCAATCAGATTGCTCAGCAGCTCACGCAACATTACCGGATTGCCGAGAACCATGATCGGGTGTCCCGGCTGTTCAAAGCCGAGATCGATTCGATGCGTAAACGACGCTTGCACCCAGTCCTGCACGACGTTTCGGGCCAGTTCGCACAATTCCAGCGGCACGAAAGCATTGGCTTGCGGTGTCAGGTTTTCCGTGCGTGCCAGTGCCAGCAATTGATTGACCAGGCGAGTTGCCGATTCCGAACTCTTGGAAAGCTGTTCCAGCGAACGGTGAATTTCAGCCTGATCCGTTTCGCGCAAGGCCAGTTCCGACTGCATGCGCATACCGGCCAGCGGCGTCTTCATCTGATGCGCGGCGTCAGCGATGAAGCGCTTTTGCATTTCGATACTTTGTGAAAGGCGCTCCAGCAATTCATTGAACGAGCGCACCAGCGGCGTAATTTCTTCCGGCACCTGTCCGGACTGGATCGGGCTCAGGTCATCCGAGCGTCGTGCGCCTATGCGACGCTGCAATTCTGCCAAAGGCGACAGGCCGCGTGACAGCGCAAACCATACCAGCGCCAGTGCGATCGGCAGAATGATAAATTGCGGCAGGATAACGCCCTTGATGATCTCATTGACAAGATGAGCGCGTTTGTCGAGCGTCTCCGCTACCTGTACCAGCGCCACGACAGGCTCCTTTGGTGTGGCATGGCCCGGGCGGCTGCGGCGCAGATCGACATGCATGTATGCGATGCGCACTTCGCTGCCCCGCATCGTGTCGTTTCGGAACTGCGCCGACCCGACCGGCAGGCGTTCATCTTCAGCCGGAGGCGTGGGCAGGTCACGGTCACCATCAATCAATTCACCGCGCGGTCCGAGAACCTGAAAATAAACGTAATCGACATCATCTGCGCGCAGGACGTCACGGGCTGACGGAGAAAGTTGGGAGATGACCTTGCCGTTGACTTCCTTCACCTGCTGCGCCAGCACGATCGCGCGATCATCCAGCGCCCGGTCGAACGGATAGTTTGCAATTGATTTCGCCACTAAATAAGTGATTGCGATGCTCATTGGCCAGAGCAGCAGCAGCGGCACCAGCATCCAGTCAAGAATCTCCCCGAACAACGAACGCTGGATGTGTTCTTCGGGCTGTTTCAGAATTGAAGGATGGGGAGGGGGCAAATCGGGCGCGCCGGAAGCCTTCGGACGGTGGGCGTCGCTCATGGAGTGCTATCAGGCTACCGAAGGATTGCTTTGCGCGCTCGAATCGGAGAATTTTTCCAGGCAATAGCCCAGCCCGCGGACGGTGGCAATGCGTACGCCGCCCACTTCGATCTTTTTGCGCAGGCGATGTACATAAACCTCGATGGCGTTATTGCTGACTTCCTCGCCCCATTCGCACAGGTGATCGACCAGTTGCTCTTTCGATACCAGGCGACCAGTACGCTGCAACAAAACCTCCAGCAAGCCGAGTTCGCGTGCCGACAGGTCCAGCATCTGATCATTCATATAGGCGATGCGCCCGACCTGATCGTAGGACAGCGGGCCATGCTTGATGACAGTCGGCCCGCCACCCGTGCCGCGCCGGGTCAGCGCCCGTACACGTGCTTCCAGTTCAGACAGCGCAAACGGTTTTGCCATGTAGTCATCGGCGCCCAGATCCAGGCCTTTGACGCGCTGCTCCACCGAATCGCTGGCGGTAAGAATCAGCACCGGCAGGCGCGAGTTGCGTGCGCGTAGACGCCGCAACACCTCCAGACCACTCATTTTCGGTAGACCCAGGTCCAGAATAAGCAAGTCGAAATCCTGCGTCGACAATGCCGAATCCGCCTCCAGCCCGTTCTTTACGCAATCAGTCGCATAGCCGGATTGCCGCAGGGAGCGCGTCAGTCCGTCGGCTAGTACACTATCGTCTTCGGCAAGCAAAATGCGCATTGTTGATGTCGGGCAATCTGGGGGTTGGCGTAGTCTATTGTGTTTCAACGATAGCAGCAAGGCACAGGCATATCACATTAGTTTATTCATACTCATCCTGATATATTTTTTCAAGAACAGAAATTGGTGCTTGCATCGAGCACTGTTTTTTTATACAGTATGCGTTGTGACGTCAAATGCAGTTCGCAGAAATGAAATTCGCGGACTACTTTCTATCTAACCGTCGAGAGAACATAGTTATGGACGACAAGAAATCCGCGCAAAATCCTGAAAAAGCAAAGGCACTTGCTGCAGCGCTGGCGCAGATTGAAAAACAATTCGGCAAGGGCTCCGTCATGCGCATGGCCGATGGTGCCGTGGCTGAAGAAGTACAAGTGGTTTCCACCGGTTCGCTGGGGCTGGATATTGCACTCGGCGTAGGCGGCCTGCCGCGCGGCCGCGTCGTTGAAATCTACGGACCGGAATCCTCGGGTAAAACCACGCTAACCCTCCAAGCAATTGCAGAAATGCAAAAATTGGGTGGTACTTGTGCATTTATCGACGCCGAGCATGCGCTGGACACAGTGTATGCGCAAAAACTGGGCGTCAATCTTGCTGATTTGCTGATTTCGCAACCCGATACGGGCGAGCAGGCGTTAGAAATTACGGATGCGCTGGTACGTTCCGGCAGCGTCGATATGGTGGTCATCGACTCGGTCGCGGCGCTGACGCCACGTGCAGAAATCGAAGGCGATATGGGCGATTCCCTGCCGGGTTTGCAGGCGCGTCTGATGTCGCAAGCCCTGCGCAAGCTGACCGGCAGCATTAACCGTACCAATACGCTGGTGGTTTTCATTAACCAGATCCGCATGAAAATTGGTGTCATGTTCGGCAATCCCGAAACCACGACGGGCGGTAATGCGCTGAAGTTTTATGCTTCGGTGCGTCTGGATATTCGTCGTACCGGCTCAATCAAGTCGGGCGACGAGGTAATCGGTAACGAAACCAAGGTCAAGGTCGTAAAGAACAAGGTTGCTCCTCCGTTCAGGGAAGCGCATTTCGATATTTTGTATGGCGAAGGCACTTCGCGTGAAGGCGAAATCCTCGATCTGGGTTCGGAAGCGAAAATCGTCGAAAAATCCGGAGCCTGGTACAGCTACAACGGCGAGCGCATCGGCCAAGGCAAGGACAATGCCCGCAATTATCTGAAAGAACACCCGGAGCTCGCGCGCGAAATCGAAAACAAGGTTCGCGCTTCACTCGGCGTCCCCGTGTTGCCGCCTGCTGTCGCAGAAGCGGAGTAATAGGTCGTCATCCCGTCAATCTAAATACTTCACGTGAGGGAGCCCGCGCTGCCGGAACACCATGGCAAAACTGCAAATGAGTCTAAAGGCGCGGGCTCTGAAGTATTTATCTGCTCGTGAACATAGTCGCCTGGAGCTGACGCGCAAGCTATCGCGCTATGCTCAGGAAGGTGACGACATCGAGGCATTGCTCGATGCACTCGAAGCAGCCAAATTTTTGTCCGAATCCCGATTTTCGGAATCTCTGGTGCATCGCCGGGCTGCACGGTTCGGTAATAATCGGATTCTGTCCGAGCTGCAAACCCACGGGATTGAGGGCGAAGCATTGAATGACATTAAGGCAAGCCTGTCTCAAGATGAGGCTGCTCGCGCACATGCTGTGTGGAGCAGGAAGTTTGATCATCCCCCAGCGGATGCTGCCGAGCGGGCAAAACAAATGCGTTTTTTGCAACAGCGCGGTTTTTCCCACAGTGCCATACAGGCAGCCATCCGTGCCGCCGATCATGCCGACGACTGAAATACGCGATCGGTGCTGCGTCCGGGAACACAAATGCCTGCTCCTTTCCGTTATGCCGTTCGTGGCATAAATGTCAGCATGGTTTTCGCGTTCTGACCTGTGCTAAACTCTCGAGGTTTTTGCAGTGCCGCAGGAGCGGCTATTGTCGTAGAAACTGCGGCAATGACACGCAAATGCGGCTTTACTTTTGGCCGCCTCACCGGCATCGGTTTTTATGCCCCTATCACCGCCGACATCCCGCAGAGTGTTAAAGCACACGCGAACAATCCAGGTCGAAGCGTTCGCGCGCGACGATGGCTTGTGGGATATCGACGCGCGTATATCAGATATCAAGACTCGTGATACCAGACTTGCTTCCGGCGTGAGACCGGCAGGCAGTCCTTTGCACGATCTCCTGCTGCGCCTCACTATCGATACGCAACTCAACATTGTTGACGCCGAAGCAGTATCCGACGCCGTTCCATACCCCGGTTTCTGCGACACAATCGGCCCGGCGTATAAACAACTTGTCGGGCTGAACCTGCTGAAGGGATTTCGCGAAAGTGTCAGGCACCGACTGGCCGGAATCCGCGGGTGCACGCATTTGACTGAACTGTGTCAGGTCCTTCCGACAGCAGCAATCCAGGCATTTGCCGGCGATGTGATCGATACACGCGATGGTGAGAGTGCAAGTGACCAGAGCCAAAAACCATTTCAACTCGACCGCTGCCATGCATTGCGCTCCGACGGGGCAGCAGTCGCGCAATATTATCCGCGTTGGGCGGTGAAGTCGCTGGCCGAATCCGAATCCAGTTAGTTTAACCAAGTTTGTTTTTTTCAATAAGCGTCTGAAGGGAAGCTCGCATGAAAATCCATGAGTATCAGGGCAAAGAAATCCTCCGTAAATTCGGAGTGACGGTTCCGCGCGGTATCCCGTGCCTATCCGTTGAAGAGGCGGTCAAAGCGGCCGAGACTCTTGGAGGCCCGGTCTGGGTCGTCAAGGCTCAGATCCATGCCGGCGGCCGCGGCAAGGGCGGTGGCGTGAAAGTTGCCAAATCGCTCGACCAGGTCAAGGAATATGCGAATGCCATCATGGGCATGCAGCTGATCACGCATCAGACCGGCCCGGAAGGCCAGAAAGTGCGCCGCCTGCTGATTGAAGAAGGCGCGGACATCAAGAAGGAGCTGTATGTTTCCATGGTGACCGACCGCATCAGTCAGCGCGTTGTGCTGATGGCTTCCAGCGAAGGCGGCATGGACATCGAAGAAGTCGCAGAAAAGCATCCTGAACTCATTCACAAAGTGGCCATTGATCCGGCAACCGGCCTGACCGATGCCGATGCCGATGCCATCGCCGCCAAGATCGGCGTGCCGGCCGGCTCTATCGCCGATGCACGCAAGCAGCTGCAAGGCCTGTACAAGGCATACTGGGAAACCGATGCCTCGCTGGCAGAAATCAACCCGCTGATCCTGACCGGCGACGGCAAGGTGATCGCGCTTGACGCCAAGTTCAACTTCGATGCGAACGCACTGTTCCGCCATCCGGAAATCGTCGCGATGCGCGACCTGGATGAAGAAGACCCGGCTGAAGTCGAGGCGTCCAAGTTTGACCTCGCCTACATCTCCCTCGACGGTAACATCGGCTGCCTGGTCAATGGTGCCGGTCTTGCCATGGCTACCATGGACACCATCAAGCTGTTCGGCGGCGAGCCGGCCAACTTCCTGGATGTCGGCGGCGGCGCCACCACCGAGAAAGTCACCGAAGCGTTCAAGCTGATGTTGCGCAACCCGGGCCTGAAAGCCATCCTGGTCAATATCTTCGGCGGCATCATGCGTTGCGACGTTATCGCAGAAGGCGTAATCGCCGCATCCAAGGCAGTATCGCTCTCCGTGCCGCTGGTCGTGCGCATGAAAGGCACCAACGAAGACCTCGGCAAGAAGATGCTGGCCGAATCCGGCCTGCCGATCATTGCTGCCGACACGATGGAAGAAGCAGCCCAGAAGGTCGTCGCTGCGGCTAACGGAAAATAATTGAGGGAAGAAACATGTCGATTCTGATCAACAAAGACACCAAAGTCATCACCCAGGGCATCACCGGCAAGACCGGCCAGTTCCATACTCGCGGCTGCCGCGACTACGCCAATGGCAAGAACTGTTTCGTCGCCGGCGTGAACCCGAAAAAAGCAGGCGAAGATTTCGAAGGCATTCCGATTTTTGCCAACGTCAAGGAAGCCAAGGCACAAACCGGCGCCACCGTCTCCGTCATTTACGTGCCGCCTGCAGGGGCTGCCGATGCGATCTGGGAAGCAGTCGAAGCCGAACTGGATCTGGCAATCTGCATTACCGAAGGCATTCCCGTGCGTGACATGCTGGCGCTGAAGGACCGCATGGCCAAGGCCGGCAGCAAGACGCTGCTGCTCGGACCGAACTGCCCGGGCCTGATCACGCCGGAAGAAATCAAGATCGGCATTATGCCGGGCCATATCCACAAGAAGGGCCGCATCGGCGTGGTTTCGCGCTCCGGCACGCTGACCTATGAAGCAGTCGGTCAGCTGACCGCGCTGGGCTTGGGCCAGTCGTCCGCAGTCGGCATCGGCGGCGACCCGATCAATGGTCTGAAGCACATCGACGTCATGAAGATGTTCAACGACGATCCTGATACCGATGCCGTCATCATGATCGGCGAGATCGGCGGCCCGGACGAAGCCAATGCGGCACGCTGGATCAAGGACAACATGAAGAAACCGGTCATCGGCTTCATCGCCGGCGTGACCGCGCCTCCGGGCAAACGCATGGGCCATGCTGGCGCGCTGATCTCGGGTGGCGACGACACCGCGCAAGCCAAGCTGGCCATCATGGAAGCCTGCGGCATCAAAGTCACCAAGAACCCGTCTGAGATGGGACGCTTGCTGAAGTCGGTGCTGTAATAGTTATGTTTCTTGCTAATCAGGCATGATGAACGGGGAGCTTCGGCTCCCCTTTTTGTTTCTGCAACGTCTCGAGGTCGGTAGAAATCCGAACGTATAATAATTTCATGTCCCACGCTCCCGAACTCGAATTCGCTGCAAGAACCGATACCGGACTGGTGCGATCGCAGAATGAAGACGCCATCGCAATCAGCCCGTCGTACGGTATTGCCATTCTTGCCGATGGCATGGGGGGATACAACGCTGGCGAGGTGGCCAGCAGGATTGCAGTCGAGATAACAAGGCAAGTGCTGGAAGAGGGAATAGATAGGCTGCAGGAGCAGCAAGCGACATCAGGCGCAAATTGGGGAGCGCAGCTTCAGCAATTACTCGACGAATCGATCCATCGCGCCAATGCCGCGGTCCTGGAAGCGGCAGCCAGTAAGTCCGAATACAACGGCATGGGTACGACCATCGTGGCCGCCGTGCTTCATCACTCCACGATTACGATTGCGCATGTCGGTGATTCGCGCGCTTACCGCCTTCGGCAAGATGCGCTTGTGCAGATCACACGCGACCATTCGCTATTGCAGGAACAGATCGACGCAGGCCTGATTAGCACTGAACAGGCGCGTTACGCTCCGAACAGTAATCTGGTGACACGTGCGGTTGGCGTTGCTCAGGAAATTGAGGTGGAAGTGCATGAGCATCGCATGGAGCCGGGAGATGTCTATCTGCTATGCTCGGATGGCCTTTCCGATATGCTGCAACTCGAAGAGATACAAGACGTATTGAACGGACAACCAGCTTCACTCGAAGAGGTCTGTGAGGCAATGGTTAGGCGTGCGAACGATAATGGTGGGCACGATAATATCTCAGTGGTCTTAATAAAAGCGGGATGCTCCGACGTCGAAGCCATCGTATCCGAACAAGGTAGCTTGTTCAGGCGGATTCTCGATTGGATATCATAATCAACAAAATCAGTTCAGGGCAGGAATAAATGGCGAAGATTATTCTTACGATGAACGGAGCAGTGGTTCGGAAAATGATACTGCTCAAGGGGCGCACCACGATCGGACGGCATCCACAGAACAACATAGTCCTAGACGACCTCGCGATCAGCGGCCAGCACGCGGCGATTGTCACTGCGGACAACGACTCGTATCTGGAAGACCTGAACAGCACCAACGGCACGCAGGTCAACGGCCAGCCGGTGCGCAAGCACTTCTTACAGGACGATGATGTGATCGAGCTTGCACGGTATCGGATCAGATATCTGGTCGATTTTCAGGTCGAGCCGGAGTCGCGAAGATCCGGCAGTGCCAAGGGGCCAATGATCAGGGTATTGAACGGCGCTAACGCCGGAACTAAAACGCCCCTGACTATGCCGCTTACCACGATAGGTCAGCCCGGCATGCAGACCGCCGTGATTGCCTGCCGCGCTGACGGCTTTTACCTTAATCACGTCCAGGGCCGGGATCTCCCTTTTGTCAATGGAAGCTCAATTTCAGCGCAGGGTCAGCGTCTGATACCCGGGGATCTGATTGATCTGGCTGGGGTGCGCATCGAATTCTTGGCTGGCTGATCGGCCTTTCTTTATCGAAACCTTTAAAGAGTGACGATTTTTGCCATAAAAACTCATCAATACCTCGAAATAATTTTCCATACCGACAAAAAACGTCACTCCTTCGAGGAGATAAGGTGGCCGAAGAACGAAAAAGGTGGCAATAAGCCGATTTTCCTGCTGGCACAATGATTGCAGGAAAGATCGCGAGGCGGAGGTTCCGTCTAATTTCCAAAGGAGAAGCGAAATGAAATCGATGAAAATGGTTCAGCGTGCTCAACGCGGTTTTACCCTAATCGAACTGATGATCGTGGTGGCGATCATCGGTATTCTGGCTGCGGTTGCGCTGCCTGCGTATCAGGACTATACGAAACGCGCAAAGATGTCTGAAGTGATTTTGGCGGCATCCGGTTGTCGCACTGCGATTTCTGAAGCTTATCAGTCTGTTTCGGGCTCGTTGCCGGCTGCTGGAGCGTGGGGATGTGAAAGTGCAAGCGGTACTGCTCAATCTAAATATGTTGCATCGGTTTCAACAGATGCGGCTGGTGTTATCACTGTTGTTGCACAAGGTTTCTCTGATGCTTCAATTGACACCAAAGCGATAACGCTGACCCCCTATAAAGATGCGGCATTGACTACAGCTGCATCGGCGGCCGGAGATGCAGTGGCAGGATGGAAATGCCAAGGGAAATCGGGCAACGCAATTCCGCCAAAATTCTTGCCTGCATCCTGTAAGTAATTCTGATAACGGTTTAAAAACGCGGCGTATGCCGCGTTTTTTTATGGGCCTTTACCGAAAGGGTGTGCAGTTGAATCTTAATAGGCGCTCAGTAAATATCTTGATAATCACGTTAGGGCTTTCATACCTCCTGCCCTATCATGTTCATCCTTTTAGGGCTTTCTATAATGAATGGGTCATTTTTCTTGGACTGTTAATTCTCATTTCCTTTCAAGTAGAAAAAGATACTCCTGTTACCCAACTTCCATGGGTGGTAGCAGTACCAGCAGTTCTCATTGCTATCATCCTGCTTCAGTTGTCTTTTGACAGATTTACCGTTAGTTGGGATGCCATTCTTCCGCTTGTTTATTTCTTTGCCTGTTGCGTCGCCATATGCTTTGGTGCGAGCATAGGTAATTCAAGGTCGGGAGCATACCGGCTCTGTTACGCACTCGCGATCGGGCACCTTGCAGCCGGTCTGGTTTCTGTTGGTATCGGAACGCTTCAATTCATGGCACTTGAGTCCGGCTACGGATCATTGGTGATGCAGCTCCTTCATCAATCTAGGGGGGCGATCCGGCCGTTTGCCAATGTCGGGCAGCCAAATCAACTTGCGCTTTTATTCTGCATGTCCCTTGCCTCGGTTTGGTGGCTCTATCAAGCCGGTTTAATCAGAGGGGCGATAGCACTTGTCTCGACAATTCTCCTGTTATGGGGAATCGCCTTCACGCAATCGCGGATAGGCTGGGTAATCATTCCCGCATTTACGTTACTGGTATTGCATTGGAAGGCCAAGGAGAAATTCAAAATAGTACCGGGATGGGCGGTGTTTGCATGCGCGGCCTTTTATACGGGGGCGGTATGGATGCTGCCTTATATTGTCAACGCACTCGGGGCGGACACGGTTCCACCTAATGAGCGAATTACCTCGGATCGCCTTGCACTCTTCAAGCAGGCGCTGCAAATAAGCTTGGATCATCCGCTGCTCGGCGCCGGATGGTATGAGTTTGGCCCGGAACAGGTGGCGCTTGGGGCCCGCTTTCCGGGGGCTCCTTATTCACAGCATGCACATAATATTGTTCTGAATTTCGCGGCTGAGATCGGGTGGCCGTTGACTCTCTTGATGCTTGGAGCTCTCGCCTATTGGCTCATCCGGAGTTGCTTCAGGCACCAAATCAGCAGGGAAGTTGGTTTTGCAACTCTTTTTCTTGTGGCCGTGCTTATTCATAGCATGGTCGAGTTTCCCTTGTGGTATGCGTATGTATTGATTCCGACCTCACTTCTTGTGGGCCTGGTGCATCAGGAACAATTCGGAAGCAGGGCATTGCGCGTTTCGCGAGGTGCTTTAGGAATAATGTGTCTGATTGCCTCCTTGGCGCTGGTAATGGTGGCGGTGGATTATCGGAGAGTGGTTGTCGGCTTCCGAGCGCTTGGGTGGCAGTCACTAGGTCTGAAAGCCGATGAAGGAACAACGGAAAAGCCAGCTTTGACGATGTTTCCGCATTTTTATGATTATTTCGCATTCGCAGGGAAGAAGGCTCACGAAGGCATGTCACCGCAGGAAATAGAGAATGCCGAACGAGTCATGCAGCGTTTTGGATATGCGCCGGTGTTGATGAGAATGTCGCTTGTCTATGCATTGAATGGGCATCCGGATAAAGCACGGAATGCTATGTTGACCATCAAGGGGCTTCACTTATGGCAATACGCGGAAGCATATGAGGCTTGGAGGAATATGGCCACAGTAGATCCATGGCCATACAAATATGTGTTTGAACAGTTGCCCGCTCCCGAGCGGAAGTCAGAGAGGGAAAAATAGGGCTTATACAGGTTTGAATTCGGCGGAATAGCTGCCACTTTTCCCGCCATGCTTTTCAAGCAAGCGCACATCAGTTATTACCATCCCCCGATCCACCGCCTTGCACATATCGTAAATCGTCAGCAGCCCAACCTGCACTGCTGTAAGCGCTTCCATTTCCACGCCGGTTTTGCCGTGTGTTTCCACCTGAGCCGTGCATGTCACGCTCGATTGAAGCGAATCGATACTGAAATCAACGGCAACTCGTGTTAGCGCCAACGGATGACACAGCGGGACCAAGTCGCTGGTGCGTTTTGCTCCCATGATTGCGGCAATTCTCGCGATTCCGAGAACGTCGCCTTTTTTCGCCGTGCCAGCCTGAATGATGACGAGCGTTTCCGGTTTCATGCGAATCGTGCCGGTGGCGACAGCGATGCGATGGGTTTCATTTTTTGCACCTACATCGACCATATGCGCTTGTCCCGTT